>MELE01000238.1:3119-5512 GCA_001768615.1 Acidobacteria bacterium RIFCSPLOWO2_12_FULL_67_14b
ATGCTGTTCGCGATGAAATACAGCGTCGTCATGCGAAGCCGCGGCTTGATGTTCGCCAGCGGCACGCGGCCGCGCAACGGATCGGACGGCGTGGCGGACCGGACCGGTTCAGGCAGGACACGGAGGGCGGCCTGCGCCTCCGCGGCGAGGACGTCGTAGGTCGCGGACAGGTCCACGCGCATCGTCGCCAACGCAAAGTGCGACGCGACCGACAACGCGTCGCGTTCGTCCAGGGGATCGCTGTGGCACGGGAGCAAAACCGCGGTCACCGCGCCCGGCGCAGCCATTTGCGCGAGCCGCGCCACGACAGCCGAATCGATCCCGCCGCTCAGCCCCACCACGAACCCGCGTGCGCCCGCCGAGGACAACTGGGAGCGCATCCACAGCGCGATTTTTTCAGGCCTCGCCATCGCGGGCATTGTACGGGCAGGGAGGGCCGGAGCTATAATCCTACCAATGCCGAACATCCGCGTGATGCACTTTGGTCTGGGCCCGATTGGCGCGGCCATTCTCAAGCAGATCTCCGCGCGGCCCGGATTCAAGGTCGTCGGCGGCATCGAGGTCGATCCGGCCAAGATCGGGCGCGATCTGGGCGACGTCGCCGGTCTCCCCGGCCGCCTCGGCATCAAGGTTTCGGGCGACGCCGCCAAGGCCCTCAAGTCCAGCAGGCCCGACGTCGTCGTCCTCTGCACCAGCTCGTAGATCAAGAAAGTGCTGCCGCAGATCGAAACGATCCTGAAATCGAGAACGCCAATCGTCTCGACGACCGAGGAGCTCGCCTATCCCGGTTACACGCACATCAAGCACGCGCGCCAGATTCACGCGTGGGCGAAGAAGGCGAAGGTTGCGGTTCTCAGTACCGGCGTGAATCCCGGGTTCGTGATGGATACGCTGCCGATCGCCCTCACCGCGGTCTGCGCCCGTGTCGATCGGATCATCGTGAACCGCGTTCAGGATGCGCGGTCCCGGCGGCTGCCGTTCCAGCAGAAGATTGGCGCGGGAATGACGACCGAGCAGTTCCAGAAGCAGGTCGCCGACGGCAGCGTGCGGCACGTCGGCTTTACGGAATCGATCGCGATGATTGCCGACGCGCTCGGGTGGACGCTCGATCGGATTACCGACAACGTCGAACCGAAGCTGGCCACGGTGACGACGTCGAGCGAGTTCCTCGCGGTCGATCCGGGCTACGTCTGCGGGATCGTGCAGGAAGGCGTCGGCTACCGGAAAGGGGAGCCGGCGATCCGCCTGCACATGGAGGCGTATCTCGGCGCGCCGGAGACGTACGATTCGATCGAGATCGAGGGCTCGCCGCGGATTGCGGTCAGGGTGGCCGGTGGTATTCACGGCGACATCGCCACGACCTCCATCGTGATCAACTTGATTCCGAGAGTGCTCGGCGCGGCGCCAGGCCTGCACACGATGCGCGACCTTCCGCTGCCTTCATTCTTCCCGGGCCGGTGATCGAACGCCGTGAATCGGGCGATTTGCTCGATTGCCCGATTCAGAAGAGCGTGACGTCGACGAGTGTTCCCTCGTCGACCAGATCCTGGCCGGCCGGAATCTCGACATAACCGTCAGCGTGCGAGAGGCTCGTGATGTCGCCCGACCCTTTGAATGCCGGGAAGGCCGCGCCGTTTTCAAGTCGTACCGTGCAGAACTGGTGGCGTCCCGCCGTGGACGCGATCCGTCGGCCGAGCGGAACGCGGACGGTCCGCGGCGTGTGCGGCGGGAGCCGCGCGAGGGCTCGCAGGAAAGGAATGAGCAGGATGTAGGCGTTCGACAGGCACGACGTCGGGTTGCCGGGCATCCCGAAGAAAGGGGTCCGGGCGGACTGGCCCGCCTTTTCCGACGTTCCCGACTTTGCCGACGTTCCCACCAGGGCGAACGCGGTGGGCTTGCCTGGCTTCACCGCAATGCCGTGAAAGATCATCTCGCCGCGTGCGGCCACAAGATCCACGACAAGATCCCGCGTGCCGACTGAGCTGCCTCCGGAAAAGACAATGAGGTCGGACTCGAGGCAGTCATCGAGCGCGCCGGTCAGCGACTCGAGTGTGTCCCCGGCCGCCTTGTGCGATCGCGGCGCGCCTCCGTGTGCGTCGACGATGGCGCCGAGGGTGAACCGGTTGACGTCGTAGATCTGTCCGGCCTTAAGCGAATGTCCGGGCTCGACGACTTCGTTGCCCGTCGACAGAATCGCGACGCGCGGCCTCGCGTAGACCGGCACCTCCGCCTGGCCAATGGCTGCCAGCGCGCCGATGCGGCTCGGCGTCAGCACCTCGCCCGCGCCGGCGACGAGATCGCCCGTCATGATGTCGGCGCCGCGCCGGCCGATGTTGCTGCCGGGTGCGGCGGCGACACGGATGTGAATCTGCTCGCCCTCGCTCGTGGTGTCT
>MELE01000238.1:5530-9114 GCA_001768615.1 Acidobacteria bacterium RIFCSPLOWO2_12_FULL_67_14b
GCCGGCAGCGGCGCGCCGGTCGCGATCTCCGCGCACGTGCCGGGCACAACCGTAACGGTCGACGGCTGTCCGGTGTAGATCCGATCGATCAGCCGCAGCCGTGCGGGCGTTGCCGCGGCGGCGTTCGTGGTATCCGCCGACACGACGGCGTAGCCGTCCATGGCGGCGCGTGCGAATGGCGGAACATCGATCACCGAGGTCACATCGGCGGCGACGACGCGCCCGGCGGCGTCGGAGATGCGGACGTGCTCCGTGCGCGCGATCGGCCGTATCGCGGCTTCGAGCCGGCGCCGTGCTTCGTCGAGCGTGATCGTGGAGGTGAAGGGGCGCATGATGAGGTCCGGCCTCAGCCGGACCTATTTCGACGCTTGTTGCACGAGATGTCCGATCTCGGGGATCACCAGCTTCTCCATGGCGAGCCGCACGGCCCCCGGGGATCCGGGCAGCGCCACGATCACGCGCCGGGCGACCAGGCCGGCGCAGGCGCGGGTCAGCATTGCCGCCGGGCCGATCTCCTGGTAGCTGAGCATGCGGAACAGCTCGCCAAACCCGTCGAGCCGCTTCTCGAGCAGCGTGCTGACCGCCTCATACGTGCTGTCGCGCGAGGTGATGCCTGTTCCGCCCGTCGTGATGATGACTTGAACGCTGCGGTCGGCGAGATGGCGCTCGATGGTGCTGTGGACCTGCTCGGGATCGTCCCTGACGACCGTGCGGCCGGCGACGACGTGTCCGGCGGCCGTGAGCAGGTCGGCGATGGTGCGGCCGCTGCTGTCGTCCTCGAGTGTTCGCGTGTCGCTGACGGTCACGATGAAGCAGTGAACGGATAGTGGCGCGCCGGCCCTGTGTTCGGCGATTGTCATCGCGGAGATTGTAACGGACGAACCGTGCCGAGGGACAAACGGCGCTCGTGATATATTCCTAGTTTCGTCCGACCTCAAGCAGGGCCCATAGCTCAGTTGGATAGAGCGTCTGGCTACGAACCAGGAGGTCGCAGGTTCGAGTCCTGCTGGGCCCACCACTGCTGGCGGGTCTATTCCGGAGACATAGGTGACACTTTTGGGCCGAATTGGTTCTCGGACAGCGGGAGAGAAACCCGGAGGGAACATGCTGAAACGGTTTTGTTGCGTGGGAGCGGCGGCGTTGATCCTCGCGGTGGGCCTGGCCGTCTCGACGACTGGGGTCTGGGCGCGTCAAGGCGCCGGCGGACAAGCGCCGGGCCAGATGGTGGTCGGCGCCGACAATATTGGCGGCGTGGTCACCAGCGCGAACGGGCGGGAAGCGGGCGTGTGGGTGATCGCGGAAACGCGGGACTTGGCGACCCGGTTCATCAAGATCGTGGTCACCGACGATCAGGGCCGCTACATGCTGCCGGAGCTGCCCAAAGCGACGTATGACGTGTTTACGCGCGGCTACGGGCTGGTGGAATCGCCCAAAGTGAAGGCTACGCCCGGCCAGTCTCTGGAACTCCATGCGGTGGTGGCGCCGACGCCGAAAGCGGCGGCGCAGTACTACCCGCCCGACTACTGGTGGGCGCTGCTCGAGGTTCCGCCCAAGAGCGCGTTTCCCGGCACGGGCCCGGATGGGAACGGCATTTCCCCCAACATCAAGACCCAGGCAGAATTTATCGGTCGATTGAAGACCGGGTGTGCCAATTGCCATCAAATGGGCGATAAGGCCACGCGGGAGATTCAAGAGAACCTCGGCAAGTTCGAGTCGAGCGAGGCAGCGTGGGAGCGGCGGCTCAATTCCGGGCAGGGTGGCCCCGGCATGAACAACGTCGTCGCGCGGTTTGGCCGGAAGGCCTTGTTAAAGGTCCTCGCGGATTGGACCGACCGCATTGCGGCCGGCGAGTATCCGACGGTGCCGCCGCCCAGGCCTGAAGGCGTCGAACGCAACGTGGTCGTCACCGAGTACGACTGGTCGGACCAGTATTCGTTCAACCACGACACCATCTCGACGGACAAGCGGAATCCGACCCTCCACGCCAATGGGCCCGTCTACATGGTGAGCCGGTTCAGAGAGCCGGCGATATCCGTGCTGGATCCGGTCGCGATCGAGTCGTGGAGCATCAACGGGCAGGTCCGCGATGCGGATACGCCGTTTACCAATCCGCAAGTCATGCCGTTTCCCTCGCCGTACTGGGGCGACGCGCTGATCTGGGACGGCAAAGCGAGCCTGCACAACCCGATGTTGGATGCGGCGGGACGCTTGTGGCTCTCGAATCAAATCCGGAAACCGGAGAACCCGGCCTTCTGTCGGGAGGGGTCGGATCTTCCGTCGGCGAAGCTGTTCCCGGTCAACATCAATTCGCAATCCCGCGAGATGTCGGTCTACGATCCGAAGACGAAGAAGTTCACGTTCGTCGACACCTGCTTCGGCGCTCACCACATCCAATTCGACGCCAAGGACAATCTGTGGGCCAGCGGCGGCGGCGAGGTGGTCGGCTGGGTTGATACCAAGAAATTCCTCGCGACCGGAGACGAGCAGCGCTCCCAGATGTGGACGCCCTTCATCCTCGACACTAACGGGAATGGCAAGCGCGACGAAGGCTATACCGAGCCGGACCAGCCGATTGATCCGACCAAGGATCATCGGATCAGAGGGGGCTCGTACGGCATCATTCCGAACCCGTTGGATGGGACGGCGTGGGTGGCGGCACCAGGCTATCCCGGTCAGATCCTCCGGATCGATCCGGGGTCGAATCCGCCGTACACCGCGCTGACGGAAGTCTACGAGCCCCCGTTCCACAACCCGAAGGCTCCCCAAGTCATCGCGTTCACCCCGCACGGGATCGACATCGACCGCAACGGCCTGATCTGGACGTTTCTGAGGGGGAGCGCAGACATCGCCAGTTTCGACCGGCGCAAGTGCAAGGTCCTCAACGGGCCGACCGCGACCGGTCAGCACTGTTTCGAGGGCTGGACGCTGTATCCCACGCCTGGGCCGAAGTTCAAGGGGATGACCGATGCGGATGGGGCGCTCGTGGTGGACTCGCTCTATTACGGGTGGGTCGATCAGTTCAACGCCTTGGGGTTGGGCGAGAACATACCAATTGCGACCGGCACCACCAACGAGTCGCTGATGGCGTTGATCCCCAGCACGGGGAAGATCATCCGCCTGCACGTGCCGTATCCGATGGGGTTCTACCACCGCGGAGTGGACGGGCGGATCGACAATCCGAACACCGGCTGGAAAGGCCGCGGGCTCTGGGCGAATTTCGGGAGCTACACACCGTGGCATTACGAAGAGGGCAAAGGCGCGACGAGCAAGGCGGTGCATTTCCAGCTGCGGCCAGACCCGCTCGCGAAGTGAGTCGCGTCGGCATCTGACACGTAGAGGTGAGGAGACGCTCGGAGGACATCGAGTATGGCCCAACGGAGTGCAACGACGTGGAGCGTTGCCTGTGCATTGATGCTGGGGGGCTTGACGGCCCTGACGGCACGGCAAGAGGCCCCGGCCGCGACTCCCGCGGCCAAGCTGAAGAATCCCGTGCCATCCACCGGGGAGTCAATCGCCGCGGGCCAAGCGACCTTCATGATGCGGTGCCAGGCATGCCACCAGCCGGACCTCCATGGCGGTACGAG
>MELE01000238.1:9135-9635 GCA_001768615.1 Acidobacteria bacterium RIFCSPLOWO2_12_FULL_67_14b
GATAGTTCCAAGTCTGACGGATGACGAGTGGCTGCACGGCGGGACCGATGGTGAGATCTTCGACGTCATCAAGAACGGCGTGCCGCCGAACTTCGACATGCAGGCGTGGGCCGAGCAAATCGAAGATAAGGAGATTTGGAATCTGGTCAACTTCATTCGATCGCGGCATGGACCATGACCAACGTCGAGTCCTGGTGATCCGGACGGGAGCCGCGCGGCTCCCGTTCCTCGCTTGAAGTGTTACCCTTCCCTCATTCTTCGCCGCGGTAATTCCAAACGTGAAGCCCCCCGATCGCAACCAACTCGACGGGTTCATGGACCTGGCGCTCGAGCAGGCCGCGCTCGCGCGCGAGGCCGGCGAAGTGCCGATCGGGGCCATCGTCTCGATCGACGGCGGAATCGTCGGCCGCGGATTCAATCAGCCGATCCGCGCCGGCGATCCGACGGCGCACGCGGAAATCGTCGCGCTCCGCGACGCCGCCCGGCGCGTGGGCAACTAT
>MELE01000239.1:0-23245 GCA_001768615.1 Acidobacteria bacterium RIFCSPLOWO2_12_FULL_67_14b
CGCGTCGCCGTGCAGGATGTCGACGTCCTTGAGCAGGTCGATGCGCGGCGCCTGGCCGAAGACCTGGATCTGGAACTCGAGGCGGAGCGGGCTGCCAGATTGCACGTCCCTGGATTCGGACAGGCGCAGGCCCTTCTGGATCCGGGAGAGCGACACGCCAAGCTTGGTGGCGTCGATGGGCGCGGGTTTGCTCGCCGGCGCGGGCTGGGGTTCAGCGTCCTGAGCCAACGCCGAAGACGGGACGCTCAGGAGCAGCACGAGCAGAGCAAGGCTCCGCATACGCCCATTATGACGCCGCCGGACAGCTTTCAGCTTCCGGCCTTCAGCTTTCGGCTTTCAGCCTTCAGCTTTCAGCTATCCGCGATCCGCCCACCGTGTCTTGGCCGAGTGCCGAGAGCTGAGAGCCGAAAGCCGAGAGCCGAAAGCCTAGAACATCCCGAGTTGCAGCTTCGCGACGTCCGACATCCGGTCGCGCGTCCAGGGCGGGTCCCACACCACCTCGACCTTCGCGTCCGTCACGCCGGGGACGGTCCTCGCCTTGTCGCGGACCTCGATGGGCAGCGACTGCGCGGCGGGGCACGCCGGTGCCGTCAAGGTCATCTTCACGCCCACCAGGCCCGAGGCGTCGACGACCACGTCGTAGATGAGCCCCATCTCGTAGATGTTCACCGGGATTTCGGGGTCGAAGACGGTCTTGAGCGCCTCGACCACCTTCGGCCCGATCTCGTCCGTCTTGGCAGGATCCGGTACCACACCGCTGAGCGACTCGCTCACCGCGTTGGCCGCACTGTCTTCGGGAAGACCACCAGTCGTCATCATAGGCAGGGTCATCATTCAGTCGAGACGGGGGCGTCCGTGTCGTGCGCCACCGCCGCCTTCATCGTGTGCCACGCCAGGCTCGCGCACTTGATGCGCGCGGGGAATTCGCGGACGCCGGCCAGCACCGAGAGCTTGCCGAGATCCGCCGTCGGGCCAGCATGGTCGGACGTGATCATTGCCTGGAACTTGTCGAACAGCTCGCGCGCCTGGGCGACGGTCTTGCCCTTCAGCGCCTCGGTCATCAGCGATGCCGACGCCTTCGAGATCGCGCAGCCGGATCCCTGGAACGCCACGTCCGCGATCACGTCGCCCTTGAGCGTCAGGTACAGCGTGAGGCGATCGCCGCAGAGCGGGTTGTAACCCTCCTGCGTCGCGGTGGCCGCCTCGATCGCGCGGAAGTTTCTCGGCCGCCGGTTATGGTCGAGAATGACTTCCTGGTAGAGCTCGTTGAGTTGCGACATGTGCCTCTGCCACAGGCGGGTCTGAAGACCCGCCTCTACGCGAATACCTCGCGAACCCTCTCCAAACCGCGGACCAGCGCGTCGATGTCTTCGCGCGTGTTGTAGATGCCCAGCGACGCGCGGATCGTGGCCGGGATGCAGAACCGATCCATCACCGGCTGCGCGCAATGCTGCCCGGTCCGCACCGCCACGCCCTGCTGGTCCAGGATTGTGCCCGCATCGTGCGGATGCACGCCCTCGAGCATGAACGACAGCACGCCCGTCTTGTCTCGCGCCTCGCCGATGATCCGCGCGCCCGGGATCTGGCGCACCTGCGCGGTGGCGTAGCCAAGGACCGCGTCTTCGTGCGCGAGAGCGGCCTCCCGATCGATCTGCGACAGGTAATCGACCGCCGCGCCGAGACCCACGACACCGGCGATGTTCGGCGTGCCGGCCTCGAACTTGTACGGCACCTGGTTGTAGCGCGTCTTCTCGAAGGTCACCGACGCGATCATGTCGCCGCCGCCCTGGTACGGGGGCATGGCCTCGAGCAGCGCGGCGCGGCCGTAGAGGACGCCGGTGCCGGTGGGACCGTACATCTTGTGGCTCGACAGCACGTAGAAGTCGCAGTCGAGCGCCTGCACGTCGATCGCCAGGTGCGGCGCCGCCTGGGCGCCGTCGACGAGCACCACCGCGCCCTGCGCGTGGGCCTGCGCGACCATCGCCGCCACCGGGTTGATCGTGCCGAGCGCGTTCGACACGTGCCCGAGCGCCACGATCTTCGTCCGCGGCGACAGCAGCGCCGCGTACTCCTCCTGCTCGATCTCCCCGCGATCGTTGATCGGCACCACCCTGATGGCGGCGCCGGTCTGCTCGGCCACCATCTGCCACGGCACGATGTTCGAGTGGTGCTCGAGCCACGACAGCAGGATCTCGTCGCCGGCCTTGAGCGTGGACCGCCCGTAGCTCTGCGCCACCAGGTTGATGCCGTCCGTCGTGCCCTTCGTCAGCACGATCGTGTGCGGATCCGGCGCGTTCAGGAACCGCGCGGCCTTGGCCCGCGCGCCCTCGTAGAGCGCCGTCGCCCGCTCGCTCAGCAGGTGCGTCGCGCGGTGGATGTTGGCGTTGGCGTGGCGGTAATAGTCGTCCATCGCCTGCAGCACCGACACCGGCTTCTGGCTGGTGTTCGCGCTGTCCAGGTACACGAGCGGCCGGCCGTGCACGCGCTCCGCCAGGATCGGAAAGTCCGCGCGGATCTTCGCGACATCGAACCCGGCCGGGGTTTCTGCCTTCTGCCTTCTGCCTTCTGCCTTGACGGTACCCGTGGTCATGACAGGCTCCCTGCCCTGAGCGCAGTCGAAGGGTTGACGTCGCGCTCGAGCGCGGAGAACAGCGTCGCCTCGATCTGTCCGCGCAGCGCCGGAATCTTCAGGCCCTCGATCACTTCGCCCGCAAATGCGTGCAGCAGCATGTCGCGCGCCTCGGTCCGCGTCAGGCCGCGGGCCTGCAGGTAGAACATCGCCTCTTCGTCGAGCTGCCCCACCGCCGCCCCGTGCGTGCACTTCACGTCGTCGGCGAAGATCTCGAGCTGTGGGTTCGAGTTGATCGTCGCCTCGTCCGAGAGCAGCAGCGCCCGGTTCGTCTGCTTGGCGTCGGTCTTCTGCGCGTCCATGCGGACGATGATGCGGCCGTTGAACACCGCCTTCGCCTTGCCGGCCAGGATGCCCTTGTAGATCTCGTGGCTGGTGCAGTGCGGCACTGCGTGGTCGAGCGAGGTGTGCGTGTCCATCAGCCGGTCGCCGTCGGCCAGGTAGACGCCGTTCATGGTGCAGTCGGCGCCTTCGCCCTTGAGGCCGACGCCGATGTCGTGGCGCATGATGCGGGCGCCGGTCGAGAACGCGTGCGAGGCAAACACCCCCTTCGCCGCCACGTGCGCCTGGATGTTCGCCACGTGGAACGCCTTCTCGGATTCACGCTGGTCGGTGTAGAGCTCGACGATCGCGCCTTCGCCGACGACGACCTCGGTCACCGCGTTGTTGAAGTAGACGTCGCCCGCGGCGCCGATGAAGGTCTGCGCGATGCCGACCCGGCTGTTGGCGCCGGCGATCACGAGCACGCGCGGATGCGCCACCACCGGCGTGCCGTCGCCGCTCGTCACCACCACGATGTGCACCGGCGTGTCGACGACCACGCCCCCGGTCACGATGATCGCCACGCCATCGTCCAGGAACGCCGTATTGAGCGCGGCAAACGGGTGCGCGTCGATGCTGAAGACCTTCGCCAGGTGCTGCTCGAGGCCGTCGGTCGCATCGCGCGCGCCGTCACGAAGGCCGGCGATGCGAATTCCCTTCGGCAGCGCGCCCAGGTCCGACAGCCCCGCCGCAAACTGCCCGTTGACGATGGCCAGCCGCACGGCGCCGGGCACCGTCACGCCGGCCACGAGCGCCGCCGCGTGCCGGGGCGCGCCCGTGGCCAGGGGAAAGTTCGATGCCGCAATCGGCGCCACGTTCGTGAAGCGCCACTCTTCCTGGCGCATGGTCGGAAAGCCCGCCTTGGCAAACTGCGCGGACGCCTGCGCGCGTCGTTCGTCGACCCAGGTGGGTGCGCTCGTGATCACGTTCTCGCCCCCGCGCCGGACGTCTCGAGCCAGCTGTAGCCCTTTTCTTCGAGCTCGAGGGCCAGCTCGCGTCCACCCGAGCGGACCAGCACGCCGTCGCTCAGCACGTGCACGAAGTCCGGCACGATGTAGTTGAGCAGCCGCTGGTAATGCGTGACGACGATGAAGGCGCGGTCGGGGCTGCGCATGGCGTTGACGCCCTGCGACACGATGCGGAGCGCGTCGATGTCGAGGCCCGAATCGGTTTCGTCCAGCACCGCCAGCGAGGGTTCGAGCACCGCCATGTGGAAGATCTCGTTGCGCTTCTTCTCGCCGCCCGAGAAGCCCTCGTTCACCGAGCGCTGGAGCATCTTCTCGTCGACGTCGAGGATCTTGGCCTTCTCCTTCATCAGCGCCATGAAGTCCATGGCGTCGAGCTCTTCGAGGCCCTGGTGCTTGCGCTTCGCGTTGAGCGCCGCCTTCAGGAAGTAGGCGTTGTTGACGCCGGGGATCTCCACCGGGTACTGGAATGCCATGAACACGCCTTCGCGGGCGCGCTCGTCGGCATCCATGTCCAGCAGGTCCCGGCCCTTGTAGGTCACCTGGCCGCCGGTGACTTCATAACCGGGGTGGCCCGCCAGGGCGCGCGCGAACGTGCTCTTGCCCGACCCGTTCGGGCCCATGATGGCGTGCACTTCACCGGCTTTCACCGACAGCGTGATGCCGTGCAGGATTTCCTTGTCGTCGACGCGGACTTTCAGGTTCTTGACGTCCAACATGATTCAGCCGACCGACCCTTCCAATGAAATGCCCAGCAGCTTCTGGGCCTCGACCGCAAACTCCATCGGCAGTTCGCGAAACACGTCCTTGCAGAAGCCGCTGACGATCATGTTGATCGCGTCTTCCTTGGTGATGCCGCGCGACTCGCAGTAGAACATCTGGTCTTCGCCGATCTTCGAGGTCGACGCCTCGTGCTCGACCTTGGCGGTGGTGTTCTTGATTTCGAGGTACGGGAACGTGTGCGCGCCGCAGCGATCGCCGATCAGCAGCGAATCGCACTGGGAGTAGTTGCGGGCGTTCGCCGCGTTCTTCCCGATCTTCACCGCGCCGCGGTAGGTGTTCTGGCCCTTGCCGGCGGAAATCCCCTTCGACACGATGGTGCTGCGCGTGTTCTTGCCGAGGTGGATCATCTTGGTGCCGGTGTCGGCCTGCTGGAAGTTGTTCGTGACCGCCACCGAGTAGAACTCGCCGACCGAGTCGTCGCCCTGCAGGATGCAGCTCGGGTACTTCCAGGTCACGGCGGAGCCGGTTTCCACCTGCGTCCACGTGATCTTCGAGCGGTTGCCCTTGCAGATGCCGCGCTTGGTCACGAAGTTGTAGATGCCGCCCTTGCCGTGCTTGTCCCCGGGGTACCAGTTCTGCACCGTCGAGTACTTGATGGTCGCGTCGGCGTGGGCCACCAGCTCCACCACGGCGGCGTGCAGCTGGTTTTCGTCGCGCATCGGCGCCGTGCAGCCCTCAAGGTAGCTCACGTGCGAGCCTTCGTCGGCGATGATCAGCGTGCGCTCGAACTGTCCCGTGTTCTTGGCGTTGATGCGGAAGTAGGTCGACAGCTCCATCGGGCAGCGCGTGCCCTTCGGGATGTAGACGAAGCTGCCGTCGCTGAACACCGCCGAATTGAGCGCCGCGAAGTAGTTGTCCGTGTGCGGCACCACCGAGCCGAGGTACTGCCTCACCAGCTCGGGGTGATCCTTCACCGCTTCCGAGAACGAGCAGAAGATGATCCCGAGCTCCGCCAGCTTGCTGCGGAACGTGGTGGCCACCGACACCGAGTCGAACACCGCGTCGACGGCGACGTTCGAGAGCAGCTTCTGCTCTTCGATCGGGATGCCCAGCTTGTTGAAGGTCGCCCGGATCTCCGGGTCGACCTCGTCGAGGCTGTTCAGTTTCTTCTTTTCACTGGGCGCCGCGTAGTAGCTCACGCCCTGATAGTCGATCGGCGCGTAGGTGACGTTCTGCCAGTGCGGCTCGGTCATCTTCAGCCACGCGCGGAACGCCTTCAGCCGCCAGTCGAGCAGCCACTCGGGCTCGCCCTTCTTCGACGAGATCAGCCGGACGACATCCTCGTCCAGCCCGACGGGGACGATGTCCTGCTCGACGTCGGTGACAAACCCGTACTTGTATTCGGTGTTGGCCAGGTCTTCGATGGTCTTGGTCGCTGTGCTCATAATGTCTTTCGGAGCCCGGAGCCCGGAGCCCGTCGCTATGCAGAAAAAGATTCTCCGCAGCCGCACGTGCTCTTGGCGTGCGGGTTCTTCAACGTGAAGCTCGTCGCCAGCAGGTTGTGCTCCTCGAAATCGAGCACCGTGCCGTCAAGCAGCGCCAGGCTGCGGGGGTCGACGAACACCTTCGCGCCGCCCGCGCCCTCGAACACCTGGTCGGTTTCGCGCGCGGCGTCGTCCCACGCGAACTGGTAGCTGAAGCCCGAGCAGCCGCCGGCCTTCACCGCGATGCGGAGTCCGCCCTGGGGCCGATCGCTCTTGGCCAGCTGGCGCGTAATCACCCGCGCCGCGCTCTCGGTGATCTCGATCATTTCTGCCTTCTGCCTTCTGCCTTCTGCCTTCCCGAACGCCCTCTGGCACCCTTCCCCTAGGCACCCAAGGCACGGTACGCACCGTACGCACCTTGATGGCGAAGCCGCTTCACGACCTCCGCCACCTTGCCGGCGGCGTAGTCCACTTCGGCCTGCGTTGTGGTCCGGCCGATGCCGAACCGCAACGACGCCAGGGCCCGATCCTTCGACAGACCGAGCGCAACGAGCACGTGTGACGGTTCGGCGGCCGCGCACGCGGCCCCGGACGACACGGCCACGTCGTCCAGGCTGACGAGCAGCGCCTCGCCGTCAATCCCGTCGAAGCTGACGTTCAGGTTGCCGGGCAGGCGCGCGTCGAGCGTGCCGTTGACCGTCATCCCGTCGGTCTGCGCGCCGAGCGCCGCGAGCAACCGATCCCGAAGGCCCTGCACCCGCGCCGCTTCGGCCGGCATCTCGGCGCGCGCGATCTCCGCGGCGCGGCCGAACCCGGCAATCCCCGGCACGTTCAACGTGCCCGATCGCTTCCCGCGCTCGTGACCGCCGCCGTCGATTTGCGCGGCGATCGCCACCTCGCGGCCCCTGCGCCGCACGTACAACGCGCCCGCGCCCTTCGGCCCGCACATCTTGTGGGCCGTGATCGACGCCAGATCCACGTCGAGCGCCTCGACGTCGAACGGCACCTTCCCCGCCGCCTGCACGGCGTCGGTGTGGAACCACGCGCCCTTCGCATGCGCGATGGCCGCCGCGTCCTTGATCGGCTGCAACACGCCGATTTCGTTGTTGGCCGCCATCACGCTCACGAGCACCGTGCGCTCCGTAACGGCGTCCTGCAACGCGGCCAGATCCACGAGCCCCGAGCCCTTCACCGGCAGCACCGTAAGGCGCCAGCCGTCGCGCTCGAGCCGCTTCAGCGGATCGAGCACCGCCTTGTGCTCGGTCGCCACCGTCACCAGGTGGTCGCCGTCCTTCCGCCTGGCTTCCGCGGCGCCTTTGATCGCGAGGTTGTTGGCCTCGGTCGCGCCGCTCGTGAAGACCACGTCCTTGCTGCCCGCGCCGATGAGCGCCGCCACCTGCTGGCGAGAGCGCTCGACGGCGTCGCCGGCCTCCCAGCCGTAGCGGTGCTGCCGGCTCGCCGCGTTGCCGAACATCCCGGTAAAGAACGGCAGCATCGTCTCCAGCACACGCGGGTCGACCGGGGTCGTGGCGTGGTGGTCGAGGTAAATCATCGGCAGCTCATTCCCCAATCGGCGGCACGAACACCATCCGCGAGATGGTGTGCGCGCGCACCGGCGGCGGCGCGTCCACGTCGGCCGCCATCTCGGCCACCGTCACGTTGGTCAGCGCATCCAGAATGCGGCCCTTGATCTTCCACAGCGGGTCCCGAATGCAGCACTTCGTGTACTGGTCGCACGTGTGATCGTCGGCCGAGCACGCGGTCACGGTGACCGGTCCGTCCACCGCCTGGATCACATCCGCCACGGAAATCGTGGCGGCGCTGCGCGACAGGCGGTATCCGCCCCGTGTGCCCTGCACCGACACGAGCAGTCGCGCGCGCACGAGCCGCTGCAACACCTTCGCGAGTAGTTCGAGCGGGATGTCGTAGGACTCCGAGATCTCGCGGGCGCTCGACGACGCGCCGCCGTCCGACCGCATGGCCAGGTGCTTCATCGCGATCAGGGCGTAGTCGGATTTCTTCGAAAGTCTCAGCATATTCGCCGCCCAGTGATATACGACCTCAGGAGTCCTATTTTAATCAAACCGTGTCCGACACTGCAAGTCGGCATTGCCGCCTTCTGCCTTCTGCCTTCTGCCTTCTGCCTTAGTACTTGGGCTGGCTCGGGTCCACCTGGTCAATCCACCCCAGGATGCCCCCGGTCAGGTTGCGGACCTTCGTAAACCCCTTGGACCGCAGGAACTCCTGGGCCTTCGCGCTCCGCATCCCTGACTTGCACTGCGACACGATGTTGGCATTCGGATCGAGCTCGACGTAGCGCTTCGGCAGGTCTCCGAGCGGGATCAGGGTCGACCCCGGGATCCGGTTGATCTGGTATTCCTGCGGCTCCCGCACGTCGAGGATCACGACGGTGTCGCCGCGATCGAGCTCCGCCTGCAGCTCGCGCGAGGTGAGGGCGTCGGTGCCTGGCCCCGTACCCCCGGTTTTTGCTGCAGCTTCTGCCACCTGGTGCGGCGCCACGCCGCAGAACTGTTCGTAGTCGATCAGTTTCTTCACGGTTGGATGCGTGCCGCACACGGGGCAATCGGCGTCCTTGCGCAGCTTCAGCTCGCGGAAGCGCATCCGCAGCGCGTCGTAGATCAGGAACCGGCCGATCAGCGGCTCGCCGATGCCGAGGACCAGCTTGATCGTCTCGGTGGCCTGGATCACGCCGATGATCCCGGGCAGCACGCCGAACACGCCGCCCTCGGCACAACTCGGCACCAGCCCCGGCGGCGGCGGCTCGGGGTAGAGGCAGCGATAGCACGGGCCGTCCTTCGTGCCGAACACCGACGCCTGGCCCTCGAAGCGAAAGATGCTCCCGTACGCGTTGGGCTTGCCCGCCAGCACGCACGCGTCGTTCACCAGGTAGCGCGTCGGGAAATTGTCGGTGCCGTCGAGAATCACGTCGTACGGCTCGAACAGCCTCAGCGCGTTCTCGGAGCTGAGCGCCGTGTCGTAGGTTTCGATGTGCACGTTGGGGTTGAGCGCGTTGAGGCGATCCTTCGCCGAGTCGAGCTTCGGCCGGCCGACATCCGGCGTGCCGTGCAGCAACTGCCGCTGCAGGTTGCTGAAATCGACGACGTCGAAGTCGACGATGCCGATGGTGCCGACACCCGCGGCGGCGAGGTACATCGCGGCCGGCGATCCGAGGCCGCCCGCGCCGATGCACAGCACCTTCGCGGCCTTCAGCTGCCGCTGCCCGTCGACGCCGACCTCCGGCATGATCAGGTGCCGGCTGTAGCGCCTGATCTCGTCGCCCGACAGCTGCGGCAGCGCCTCGGCGGTCGCCGGGGCGCCGCCGGCGACCGACGGGATGATGCTCACCGTATCGCCCGCCTTCACCGGCGTCAGGTCCTTCTGCAAATACCGGATGTCATCGTCATTGACGTAGACGTTGACGAAACTCCGCAGCTTGCCGTCCGCGGCGTAGAGGTGCTGCTTCAAGCCGGCGTACTTCGTGGTGAGGTTCTGCAGCAGCTCGCCCACGGTGGCGCCGTCGATGTCGACGGCATCGAGCTTGTCGGTGAACGGCCGCAGCGGCGTCGGGATCATGATCTTGGTTGCCATCGCTCTCTCTCTCGGATCGGCGGGTCTAAAGACGCGCCTCTACGCTTTCTTCGGCAAACGCCGCGCGGTCGTCATTGAGCCGCCAGCTTGTCAGTTCCTTGTCTTCACCGGCCATCACCGACACGATCACGTACGAAAACGACGGCCACGCGTGATCGAGGTCGTACTGCGACGGGCGCGCCGGATGATCCGGGTGCGAATGATAAAAGCCCAGCAGGTCCAGCCCGGTCTCGCGCGCGCGCTCCTCCGCCACGCGGTAATCGTCCGGGCGCACCAGGAAGCGCCGGCGCGGCCCCTCCTCGGTCGTGTTCGCCAGGGCGAAAGCTTCGTGCACGACGCCCTCGCGGCCGACGAGCGCGCCGCAGCATTCGTGCGGGAACGTCTCCCGCCCGTGCGCGCGGATCGCCGCGTCGACCGCGGCCTTCAGCCCGATGCCCGCCATCAGTTCGTGCCGCAGATCGAGGCGCCTTCGGGCGGGTTCTCCCAGAAACGCTCCGACAGGTAGCGCTCGCCGCCATCGCAGAACACTACGACGACGACCGCGCCGGTACCGGCCACCTTGAGGGCGCCGGCCAGGTTCGCGCCGCTCGAGATGCCGACGAGCAGCCCCTCTTCCTGCGCGAGCCGCCGCGTCATCTCGTAGGCCTCCTCGGTGCCGACGCGGACGTCGGCATCGGCCAGCGTCGGATCGTAAATGCCGGGCACGATCGCCGATTCCATGTGCTTCAGGCCCTCGAGGCCATGAAGCGGCGAATCGGGCTGCACCGACGCGAGCCGGATGCCCGGGTTGTGCTCCCGCAGCCGGCGGCCGGTGCCGATGAAGGTGCCGCTCGTGCCGAGGCCCGCCACGAAATGCGTGATCCGGGCGCCCGCCTGCCGGATGATCTCGGGACCGGTGGTGTCGTAATGCGATCGCCAGTTGAAGTCGTTGTTGTACTGGTCGGCGTAGAAGTACTTCCCCGGCGAGGCCTCGTTCAACCGCTGCGCCGTGCGAATGGCGCCGTCGGACCCTTCCAGCGGATCGGTGAAAACCAGCTCGGCGCCGTACGCGCGCAGGATGCGCTTCCGTTCCGGCGTCACGTTGTCGGGCACGCACAGCTCGACCTTGTAGCCGAGGGCCGCGCCCAACATCGCGTACGCGATGCCGGTATTGCCCGAGGTGGCGTCGAGAATCGTGCGGCCGGGCGCAAGCAGGCCCGACGCGATCCCCTCCTGGATCATCCGCAGCGCGGGCCGGTCCTTCACCGAGCCGCCGGGATTCTGCCACTCGGCCTTCGCGTACAGCTCGACCCTGGGCGCCGCGCGCTCGATCCGGCGCAGCCGGATGAGCGGCGTGTTGCCCACCAGGTCGACGATCGAGGGGCTGGCGCTCGCAAGTTCCGTGGGAATCGACATGGGCTCGAAGGGGTTCAATTCTAACTACAAATCTCAGGGCGTGGGGGCTTGGGGGCTTGGGGGCTTGAGGGCCTGGGCCACGGAAATTTGAATCTGTGTCATCTGCGTCATCTGCGGCCCTGGTGTATTTTCTGTGTCATCTGTGTCGAAGCCCGACTATTCCGCCGCCCGCCGTCACTTGATGAAATGCGATCCGAAGCTGGGTGCCATCATCAAACGTGTTGGACCGTGCCGGTTGCGCAGTGTTGCACCGCGCGATCCATTCGAGGCGCTCACCATGTCGATCGCCTCGCAGCAGCTCTCGACCAAGGCGGCCGACACGATCTTCCGCCGCTTCTGCGACCTGTTCCCGCCCGACGGCCGGCCCACGCCCGATCGTGTGATGACGTTGACCGACGATGAGATACGGACCGTCGGCTTCAGCCGTCCCAAGGTGTCGTTCATCAAGGACCTCGCCGGCCACGTGCGCGATGGCCGGTTGGATCTCGAGGGCCTGACCGAGCACCCGGACGAGGAAGTGATGCGCCAGCTGGTGGCGGTGAAAGGCATCGGGCGCTGGACGGCGGAGATCTTCCTGATGTTCAGGCTGGGACGGCCCGACATCCTGCCGGCCGGCGATCTGGGACTGATGAACGCGGTGCAGCGCGCCTACGGCAAGCGCAAGCGGCCCACGCCCGATCAGTTGCGCAAGATGGGCGAGGCCTGGCGGCCGTACCGCTCGGTCGCGGCGTGGTATTTGTGGGCGAGCCTGGGAGTCTGACCTCCTACTGCAATCGCATGGGCGTGGCGCGTGGCAGCACTGTCAACCACCCGGCTGATGTAGTCGTCTGCTGTACAGCACATTACATGGCGGGCCGGGTGACGGCTGAGTCCTGCTCGGATTCGAGCTTACGGGAAACGATGGCTAGGGTTCCTGGGTGCCGTCATCGGAGTAGACCACGCGGAACCCGATGCTGTAGGCATAGGTGTCGGGCGGCACCTTGTGCCGGTGCGCGCACCTCAGCTGGTCGACATCGTGCGTCACCCACGATCCGCCGCGGACCACGCGGAGCGTGCCGCTGCCGGGGCCGCGCGGATTGTGCTGTTCGCCGTGGCGATAGCTGTCGGCGCGATACCAGTCGGCCACCCACTGCCAGACGTTCCCCGACATGTCGTAGAGATCGAGCCCATTGGGCGGGTAGCAGCCGACGGGCCGTGTGCCGCGGTGTTTCTTGAGCGCCGGGTCCGGCAGGAAGTTCGCGCGCGACGCATCCATGTCGTCGCCCCACGGGTAGCGCGCGTTGGCGAGGCTGCCGCGCGCCGCGCGTTCCCATTCTGCTTCGGTGGGAAGGCGCACCAGGCGCCCGATGCGGCCGCTCAGCCAGCGGCAGTAGGCGGTCGCGTCGGAGTGGGTGACGAGCGTCACCGGGTGCTGCGCGCGCTCGCGCGGGGGCTCGCCGCCGCGCCAGATGTACGGCGTGGCCAGCTCGCGGAAAGACGACTCGTGGGCCGGCGTGACGACGAGCGGCAGGTCGCGGACCGACGGCGCGCCGTAAGCGGCTTCCTTCGTGAATTCCGCGTACTGATCGACGGTAATCGGATGAACGGCTGCGTAGTACGCGTCGACATGCACGGCGTGCGCCGGGCGTTCGTCGTCGGCGCCATCGTCGGACCCCATGGAGAATTCGCCGGCCGGGATCCGGACGAAGCGCGGAATAGGGTCCTCGCGCATCCAGTGAGCCGCCGGAAAGTATAAACTGCCCGGTATGAGGCTCGAACAGTTTGCGATGGAGCGAATGCAGTCCACTTACGAGAACCTGGTGGAGTTCAACCTGTCGGAAAGCGGCGTCCGGCCGCTGACACCCCGCGAACTAATCGAAGACACGGCAGGACTTGAGGGCCTGCTGGACCAGCCGCTGGCCTATTCCCAGTCCAACGGCACCCTCGAACTGCGGGCGGCGATTGCACTGATTTATCCGGGCGCCGGCGTCGATCACGTCGAGGTCACCAACGGCGGGTCGGAAGCCAACTTCATCACCACCTTCCGGCTGATCGAGCCGGGCGACGAGGTGGTGATGCTGGTACCCAACTACATGCAGACCTGGGGCCTCGCGCGGGCCTTCGGCGCGACGGTTCGCGAATGGCGGCTGATCGAGGATCGCCAGGCCGGGCGCTGGCGCGTCGACCTCGACGCGCTCGAAGCGCTGGTCTCGCCGCGTACGAAGCTGATCGTGATCTGCAACCCCAACAACCCGACCGGCGCGCGCCTGGCGGCCGGCGAGCTGGACGCCATCGCGCGGATCGCCGACGCGCACGGCGCGTGGATCCTGTCGGACGAGGTCTACCGCGGCGCGGAACTGGACGGCCGCGAGACGCCGTCGATGTGGGGCCGTTCGGATCGGGCGATCATCACGAGCGGCCTGTCGAAGGCCTACGGGCTGCCGGGGCTGCGGATCGGCTGGATCGTGGCGCCGCCGCCGCTGGTGGCGTCGTGCTGGTCGTACCACGACTACGTGACCATCGCGCCGGGCGTGTTGAGCGATCGCCTCGCGCGCGTCGCGCTCGCGCCGGAGCGCCGCGCCCGCCTGCTCGAGCGGACGCGCGGCATCCTGCGCGCCAACCTGCCGCTGGTCGAAGACTGGCTGCGCGCGAGCGGCGGGTTCCACTGGATCGCGCCGGAGGCCGGCGCCATCGTTTACGTGCGCTACGACCACCCGATCAACTCGACGGCGCTGGTGACGCGCCTGCGCGAGGAGAAAGGCGTGCTCGTGGTCCCCGGCGATCACTTCGGCATGGACGGCTACCTGCGTCTCGGATTCGGCGAACCACAGGAATACAACCGCGCCGGCCTCGAGCGCCTGCGCGAGCTGCTGGCGTCGCTGCCCGCCCCCTCCGCCGCATGAACCGGCCGGAGCTGGCGCTCGTCCTGATCGGGTTCGGCCACGTCGCCCGGCGATTCGTCCGGCTGCTGGACGAGTGCGCGGACCGCCTCGACTTCTCGTGCAAGGTGGTCGGCGTGTCGACCAGGCACCACGGCAGCGTGGTGAGCCTCGACGGCATCGACATGGCGCGCGCGATCGCCCACTACGAAAGCTCGCAATCGCTCGACCGGCTCGACACCGACCCGCGCGAGCGCAGTGGTATCGACGTGATCCGCCAGATCGCAGACGGCCTGGCCGACGACGCGGCGGAGGGGCGCCTGGTCGTGGTCGAGACGACGGTGCTCGACATCGATCGCGGCGAACCGGCCGTGTCGCACGTGCGCGCGGCACTCGAGGGACAGGCGCACGTGATCACCGCCAACAAGGGGCCGGCGGCCTTCGCCTATCACGAGCTCGAAGCGCTCGCGGAGTCGGTGGATCGGATCTTCTTCTTCGAGGGCGCGGTCATGGATGGCGTGCCCGTCTTCAACCTGGTGCGCGAAACCATGCCGGCCGTGGTCATCGACGGCTTTCGCGGCGTGATCAACACGACCTGCCAGTTCATCCTCTCGGAGCTCGAGCGCGGCACGAAGTTCGCCGCGGCGGTGGCGGCGATGCAGGCGCGCGGCATTGCCGAAGCCGACCCGTCGCTCGACGTCGACGGCTGGGACGCGGCGGCCAAGACGGCGGCGCTGGTGAACGTGCTGATGGGCAGCGCCATGACGCCGCATCACGTCGCCCGCACCGGCATCACCGGCGTCGACGGCCTCGACGTCCGCGACGCGCTCGGCCGCGGCAAGCGCGTCCGGCTCGTCGCCTCGGCCTCGCGGCACGGCGGCAAGGTCAAGGCCCGCGTCGAGCCCGAAGTGCTCGACAGGTCCGATCCGCTCTACAGCCTCGACGAGCTCGACAACGCCCTCTACCTGAGCACCGACCTGCTCGGCCAGGTCGGCATCGTCCAGCGGTCGAGCGGGCTCACGCAAACGGCGTACGCGCTGCTCAGCGACCTGGCGCGTATTTCACAACGACTTCGGGAAATCTGAATGACCGGACCCCTCGCGGGATTCACCATTCTCGACCTCACCCGGGTGCTGTCGGGACCGTACTGCACGATGGTGCTCGCCGACCTCGGCGCGCGCGTGATCAAGGTCGAGCACCCGGGCAAGGGCGACGACACGCGGCACTGGGGCCCGCCGTTCGTGGGCGTGGAGAGCGCCTACTTCCTGAGCATCAACCGCAACAAGGAAAGCGTGACGCTCGACTTCAAGCCGCCGGCCGGCCGCGACGTGCTCGAACGGCTCGCCTCGCGCGCCGATGTGCTGGTCGAAAACTTCCGCCCCGGCACGCTGGATCGGGCGGGCCTGGGCTGGGAGGCGATGCATCGGCGATACCCGCGGCTGATCTACGCGTCGATCTCGGGGTACGGCCAGACCGGCCCGCGCCGCGACGAGGCGGGCTACGACGCGGTGATGCAGGCCGAGGGCGGGCTGATGAGCGTGACCGGCGATGCCGATCGGCCGGGCTACCGCCTCGGCGTCGCCATCACCGACATGGTGGCGGGGTTGTACTGCGCGCAGGGCATCACCGCCGCGCTGCTCGCGCGCGAGCGATCCGGGGCCGGCCAGCGCGTCGACATCGGCATGCTCGACACCACGGCGGCGCTGCTGACCTATCAGGCGGCCAACTTCTTCACCACCGGCCAGACGCCGCTGCGCCAGGGCAATCGTCACGCCACGATCGCGCCCTACGAGCCGTTCACGACCGCCGACGGCGAGATCGTGGTCGCCGTCGGCAACGATCAGATCTGGACGCGCTTCTGCCACGCGATCGGGTTGCCGGAGATGGCGGGCGATGCGCGGTTCACGACGAACAAGGACCGCATGGCCAATTACGAGGTCATGCGTCCGCCGATCGATCGCGCGTTTCGCACCGCCACGAACACGCAATGGGTGACACGGCTCAACGCGGCAGGCGTGGCCAACGGCGAAGTCCGCGACATCGGCCAGATGCTGGACGACCCCCAGCTCGCCGCCCGCGACATGATCGCCACGCTGATGCACCCCACGGCCGGCGCCACGCGCGTGATCGGCGCGCCGATCAAGCTCTCGGCGACGCCCGCCAGCGTCCGCACGGCCCCGCCCATCCTCGGCCAGCACACCGACGCCGTCCTCGCCGAGTTCGGCTACGACCCTGACGAGATCGCGGCCTTGAAGACCTCTCGGATCGTGTAACAATCGGATCAATGGCTGATGTCGCGCTCGTCCGCAAGCGGGTCAAGTCCGCGATCGACCAGGCGCGGAGGGACCAGGCCGAGCGACGCGAGCGCGTGACCGAGGTCACCCGCGCCTACGAGGTCTTCCTCAACACCGCGGCCATCCCGGTGTTCCGGATGTTCGCGAACATCCTCAAGGCCGAAGCGCTGAACTTCGAGGTGATGACGCCGTCGGGCGGCGTGCGGCTCCAGTCGGAGCGCCATCGCGACGATGCGATCGAGATGGAGCTGGACACGACGGCGGACCCGCCGCAGCCGCTGGTCACCATCACGCGCGTGCGCGGCAGCCGCGTCGTGCAGAGCGAACGCTCGATCAAGGGCGGCAACCCGCTCGTGCAGCTCACCGAAGACGACGTGATCGAGATGCTGCTGGAAGAGCTGCGTCCCTGGCTGGTCTAATCCCGGCGGGCACTTCGGTCGCCGGGACGCCTTCGGCCATCGGCCATCGGCCGTCAGTCATCGAGCGTCAGCTTGTGGGCCGACGGCTGGAGGCTGACGGCATTGCGGCAATTCAACTGAATTGCGGATTAGGCCAGTCGATCGACGACGCTCGTGTCCACGCCCTCGCGCTTGAGGCCGGCGAGCAGGCGCTCGCGATCGTGGGTCTTGCGGAAGGCTTCGCGCACGTCCACCACACCGGTCTGAACGAGCCCGACCAGCACATCCGTGATCGGCACCATGCCGTGCCGGCGCCCGCTCTCGAGCGCCAGCGGCAGCTGGCCGAGCTGGCCGTCGCCGATGAGGCGGGTCACCGCCGCCGTGCCGAGCATGACCTCGCGCGCGGCGACGCGCCCGCCGCCTGATTTCTTCAGCAGCACCTGCGACACCGCGCCGCGGAAGGTTTCGGCCATCGCCGTCTGCATCGACGTCCGCATCTCCGCCGGCGCCAGCTCGACGAACCGTTCCACCGCGTCCACCGTCGACGGCGCGGTGATCGAGACGAACACCAGCAGGCCGTCCGCGGCGGCTTCGAGCAGCAGCGGCACCATCTGGGCGGAGCTCAAGTCGTCGACGACGAGCACGTCCGGATTCTCGCGGAGCGCGGCGCGCGCCGCCGACAGCGCGGCGTCGGCGCCGCCGCGGATCTCGCGCTGGCTGACGAGCGCGGTCCGGTTGTCGTGCACGAGGCGAATCTGCCGCTCGAGCGTGATCACGTACTCGGCCCGCTGCCGGTTCACCAGGTCCACCAGTGCCGACATCATCGTCGACTTGCCGCTGCCGCGCGGCCCGGCGACCAGCACGAGGCCCTCGGGTTCGGTGGCGAGCGCCTGCACTTCCCGCGAGAAACCCAGTTGTTCGGCGGTGGCGGCGCGCGTGGCAATCATCCGGAAGACGACGCCCGGCCCCCGGTGATCCTGGAAGCTCGTACACCGGATGCGGCCCAGCTCGGGCAGCTCCGCGATCCACTCCGTCGCCTCGCCGCGCCCGACGGCCTCTTGCGCCTCTTCCGGGACGATCTCCATCACCGCCGCCTCGACCTCGGCCTTCGAGAGCAGCGCCTCGCCGTCGAGGAGGCGCATGTCGCCTTCCACGCGGATGTACGGGCGCGAGTCCGACGTGAGATACAACGACGACGCCGCGCGCGCGGCCGCGATCCGAAGCAGACGCTCGATGGTGCTGGCGCGCGAATGAGGCAGCTGGCGCGACGGCACCTCGATGCGAACCGTCCGGGTCATCGGCAGGACCACGGCGGGTGAAGCGGGTGCTTCAGGTGCCTCAGGTGCAGCGGGTGTTTCAGCTACTTCAAGTGCAGGCGGTGCAGCGGGTTCAGGTACGGCGAGTGCCGCAGGTGCGAAGGTCTCGGTGACTTGAGTGGGTTCAACCGGCGCAGCAATCTGAGCGGGCTCAATGGGCTGGACAAAAGCCTCCCACGTTGACGCACCTGATGCACCTGATGCACCTGACGTCTCCGCCATCGGAACCACAAACGCCGGAAGCGGTGCCTCCGCGATCTCGGGGGTCTCCTCGCTGGCGATCACTTCGATCGAGTCGGCCTGGGCCACAAGCTCAGGCTCGGGCAGGAGATCGTCGATCGATCCCGGAATCCGATCGGGCTCCTGTACGAATTCGCTGTGGGTAACAACCTCGGGCTCGGGCTCGGGCAGCAACTCCTCGAGCGAGGGGACAACCTCGGCGACGGGTGCGACCGGTTCCACCACGGCGGCTTCCACAACCGGCTCGAGCAGAGGGGCTTCGACAGGGATCTCGAGCGGACCGCTGTCGGCCGGGATCTCGAGCACGTAGTCGGACTCGGAGGCCGCGACCGCCTCGATCGGCGGGGCGGACGCTTCGACGGGGATCTCGAGAGGGGGAAGTTCACTGGGGATCTCGAGAGGCGCCGCCGCGGCAACCGGGATTTCGAGGGGAGGTGCCTCGACCGGGGTCTCGACCACGGGCGGGGCCACTTCGACCGGCGCTGCTTCGACCGGCGCTGCTTCGACCGGTTCCACTTCGACCGGGGTTGCTTCGACTGGCGCCGCGACGACTGGTGCCAATACCACTGGGGCCGCTACGGCCACGGCGGGCGTGCCGCGTCGACGCCGAATCTCGATCCAGATATCGTCGCCCCCGCGCGCCGCGACCACGGTGAAGCGATCGTCGCCAAGCGACGGCAGCTTGTGCTCGACGGCGCCGAACTCTTCGAGCGAGTTCTGCGCGTCGGCGGGCAGCAGCTGCTGCAACATCCCGGTCATCGCGCCGAGGTTGAGCGCGGTCGTCGACAGGTCGAGCGTCCCGCCCTCGGTGACCACGTACGGGCGCTCGCCGACGTGCATCACCAGCGCGTCGCCGTTGGCGCGCACCATCGCGGAGAGGAGGGAATCAACCAGTGCCATTGCCACAACTGCACGCGGCTGCACACACGTGTGGCCACGTTCACTCCTTACATCGGCCCGACGGAAAGCCGACGTTAGCGCGCGCGTTCCGCCAGGTGCAAGCTCATGAGGCCGAACAGGACCGGCACGACGCGCACGTCGGCGAAGCCCTGGGCGCGGAAACGGTCGGCGACGCCCTCGGCGCCGGGATACCGGCGGATCGACGCGGGAATGTAGCGGTAGGTATCCGGATCGCGATGCAGCATCCACCCGAGCGTGGCGCCGACGGCGGTGAGGTACCCCAGGTAAGCGCCCCGCAGCAGCGCGGATTGCGGCCGGTTGAAATCGAGCGACAGCAACCGCCCGCCCGGCTTTAACACCCGCGCGATCTCGGCGATTGCCGCGGACAGGTCGGGGACGTTGCGCAGGCCGTAGCCCGTGGTCACGAGGTCGAAGGTGCCCGTCGCGAACGGCAGGCTGGCCATGTCGCCGGCCAGGAAGAACACCGGCGGAGCGCCCGCCGGCGGGGCTGGCTTCGCCCGGGCCAGCTGCAGCATCCGCATCGTGATGTCGAGACCGATCGTGCGGGCGCCGCGCGCGGCCACGGCAAGGGCAATGTCGCCGGTGCCGCACGCCAGGTCGAGCGCGCGATCGCCGGTGCGCACGTGCGCGAGCGCCACCAGCCGCCGTTTCCACCGCGCATCCTGCCCGCACGACAGGACAGCCGTGATCAGATCGTAGCGATCGGCAATGGTCGCAAAAAGCCGCCGCACGTGGGCGTGTTTACGATCCGGGGAATCAAACGCCGTGCGCAGGGACATTCAGAATCCGAAGAACGCGCGGGCGGTGGCGGCCGTGAGGAATGTCACCGCAAACGCGATGACCAGCGGCATCAGCGCGCCGATCGTCGTCCACTTCGCGCTCAGCGTCTCCTTGTAGATCGTGATGATGGTCGTGGCGCACGGGTTGTGCAGCAGCGAGAACAGCATCAGGTTCACGGCGGTCAGCATCGTCCAGCCGTGCCGGTCGACCAGCAGCACGCGCAGCCCGTCGAGCGAGTCGAGCTCGGTCATCATGCCCTGGGACATGTAGACCATCAGCATCGTCGGCACCACGATCTCGTTGGCAGGGATGGCGATGATGTAGGCGAGCAGGATGACGCCGTCCAGGCCGATGGCCCAGCCGAGCGGATCCAGGAAGTCCGCCGTCCTGGTGGCCAGGCTCACGCCGCCGGGCGTGATGTTGGCGAGCAGCCAGATGACGGCGCCGGCGGGCGCCGCCGTCAGAATGGCGCGCCACAAGACGAACAGCGTCCGATCGATCAGCGAGGTGTAGAGAATGCGCGCGAAACCGGGCCGGCGGTACGGCGGCAGTTCGAGGGTGAACGCCGATGCTTCGCCGCGCAGGATGGTCCGCGACAGCGCCCACGACACCACCAGCGTGAACAGCACGCCGACCAGCACGATGCCCACCACCGAGCCGGCGGCCACCAGCGACGCCACCGCCGGTGGAAACGCCGCCGCGACGAACACCGTCGCCAGCATGATCAGCGTCGGGAAGCGTCCATTGCAGGGCACGAAGTTGTTCGTCAGGATCGCAACCAGCCGCTCGCGCGGCGAGTCGATCACGCGCGTGGCAATGATGCCGGCGGCATTGCAGCCAAACCCCATGGCCATCGACAGCGCCTGCTTGCCGTGCGCCCCGGCCCGCTTGAACAGGTAATCGAGGTTGAACGCCACGCGCGGCAGGTAGCCGAGGTCTTCAAGAATCGTGAACAGCGGAAAGAAGATGGCCATCGGCGGCAGCATCACGCTGATCACCCAGGCGAGCCCGCGGTAGACGCCGTGCCAGAGGAAGCCGGTGAGCCACCACGGCACGCCCAGTTGCGTGAACCAGCCGGCGGCCAGGTCCTCGAACCAGAAGAACGCCGCGGCCAGCATCTGCGACGGCACGTTGGCGCCGACGATCGTGATCCAGAAGATGACGGCCAGGATCACCAGCATCAGCGGCAGCCCGAGCCACCGCGAGGTGACGATGTGATCGATGCGTTGATCGAGTTCGAGGGGCCGCGAACCCGAATCGTGAACGGCGCGGCGGGTGATGCGCTCCACTTCGCCGTACAACGAGGTCACCACCTCTTCGCGGAATCCCGCCTCGAGCGACTGGCGCAGCGCCGCCGCCTCGCGGACGATGTCGGCGGGGGTCACGGCGATCGACGCGCTCATTGCGCCCCCTGGAGCGCGATCTTCCGGCTGAAGCGCGCGTCGGGCGCCTGTTGGCGCGCGACCAGCTCGGCCAGCCGGCCGCTGGCCAGCGCCTCTTCCACGGAGGCGTCGCCGTCGAGCAGGCGGATGGCGATCCAGCGCGCGTTGGGCACGCCGGGCGCCGCGGTCTCGATGAGCGGCACCAGCCGGCTGACCGCCCGCTCGAACTCCGGCGTCCCCTTCGGCCGCAGCGGCCTGGTCACGGTCTCGCCCGCCGAGACCGCGGCCACCTCGCCGAGCAGCACCATCACGTTCTCACTGGTGCGGGCGACGATCGGCACGGCGGGAACACCCAGGTCGCGCGCCAGGCTCCGCGTGTCGACGTCGATGCCACGCCGCTTCGCTTCGTCCATCAGGTTCACCGCGACCACGACCCGATCGGTGATCTCGAGGACCTGCAGTACGAGGTACAGGTTGCGCTCGAGCGCGCTCGCGTCCACGACCACGACCGTGCAATCCGGACGCCCGAACAACAGAAAATTCCTTGCCACCTCCTCATCGTCCGAGGCCGAGAGCAGCGAGTAGGTGCCGGGAAGGTCGACGAGCTTGTAGCGGACGCCGCCGAACTGGAAGCCGCCCTCGGCCCGGGTCACGGTTTTGCCCGGCCAGTTGCCGGTGTGCTGGCGCAACCCCGTGAGCGCATTGAACAGCGTCGACTTGCCGGTGTTCGGGTTGCCGGCAAGCGCCACGACGCGGTCGAATCCGCCGACGGCCGCACCGAGCTGCGCCATCTCGGTGTGCATCGGACAGGTTTCGCAGGCGTGTTCTGTACTCATGGTCGGCTCCGGCGGATGCTCATGCCTGGGCCTTCACCAGCACGTGATCCGATTGCTCGCGCCTGAGCGCGATCGTCGTGCCGCGCAGCCGGTAGGCGCGCGGGTCGCCGGCAAACGTGGTCAGGTCGCTGCGGATGCGCGCCCCGGGCGTGAAGCCCAGGTCGAGCAGCCGCCGGCGCGCGAATCCCTTGAACGACGGGTCGAGCGCCACGACCTCGGCCGTCGTCCCGGACGGCAGGCTCGTCAGCGTCATCACGCCCTCGGGCAGCCGCGCCGCCTCGACCTCGGCCTCGACCGGCGCCACGTGCACGTTCGCAGCCAGCATCGGCGCCAGCCGGAATTCGCGCTCGCCATCGCTCAACACCACGCGCGTGGACGAGCGATCGATCACGCGAATGACCTGGCCCAGGCGCAAGCCTTCAGCCGACAGCTGCGCAAAGGCCAGCGGCGGCTCGTCCTCGAGGTGCACGATGCGGGCGGGTGTGGACATCGGCCAGTCGCCGAGCGGCGTGCCGGGCGATTCAGGCACGCGCCCGTCACCGGTCGGGATCGGATCGCCGTGCGGATCGACGGCCGGATGCCCCATCGACGCCGACAGTCGATCGAGCTGATCCCGGCTGAGCCGGTGCTCGGCGCGGTCGGCTTCCGCGTGCACGCGATCGAGCGGCACGCCGAGCTCGTCGGCGAGGTAGAGCTCCCACAGGCGGTGCGCGCGCAGCACGTGCAGCGCGACGCGTTCGCCGTCCGCCGTCAGGCGGAACTGCGTGCCCTCGGTCCGCACCAGCCCGTCGCGCTCGAGGCGTTCGGTGAGCGCCATCAACCCGCGATCGCTCATCCGCAGTGCGCCCTGCAGTGAGCCGAACGAGGCGGTGCGCCCGTCGGTGGCTTCCCGCAGCAGATGCTTGAGCGCATTCTCGGTGCGCTCACGGGATCTCGCTTGACGGTACTTCTTGAGCTGCGCGACCACGCCGTACGACGGCGCCAGCACGGCGACCGCAACGGCCAGAAGAACCAGAAGCCAGACGGACACGGGGAATGACAGCATCAGCCAGAACCGATTTTGATTAATCAAAATTAAATCACGGTATTACACA
>MELE01000239.1:23266-25010 GCA_001768615.1 Acidobacteria bacterium RIFCSPLOWO2_12_FULL_67_14b
ACACAAAAAGTCAAGTAGGCAGCGCCCTGAAGTTTGGTAACATGCTGAAAAATCGATGCTTCCGTCGAGTACCGTCGAAAACTACCTGAAGGCGATCTACGTTGGCGAGACCCAATTGGCCAACGGACAGAAGCTCGTCCCGATGGGCCAGCTGGCCTCGGTCCTGGGCATTGCGCCGGGCACCGCCACCACCATGGTGAAGGCGCTCGCCGAGTCGGGCCTCGCGGTCTACGAGCCGTACAACGGCGTGCGCCTGACCTCGGCCGGCGAGAAGCTGGCGGCGCGGGTGCTGCGCCGGCATCGGCTGATGGAGTTGTTCCTGGTGCAGGTCATGGGGATGCGCTGGGACGAGGTGCACGACGACGCCGAGCAACTGGAGCACGTCGTGTCGGATCGCCTCGTCGAGCGCATCGACGAGATGCTCGGGCATCCCGAGGCGGATCCCCATGGCGATCCCATTCCCACCGCCGAAGGCAAGCTCGCCGAGCGGCCGCTCGACACGCTGCTCACCTGCCCGCTCCACACGCCGGTGACCGTCGCGCGCGTCACCGACCAGGACGCCGCCTTCCTCCGCTTCATCGAGAGCCATCACCTGAAGCCGGGACAGACCATCGAAGTCGAAGCCCGTGATGAAGTCTCCGACGCCGTCCGCCTCAAGGGCCGCGACGATGCGCGGATGACGATCGGCGCGCGCGCGGCATCGAAGCTGCTGGTGAAGGCTTCCTAGTGGCATGTAAGTTCGATATCTAAAGCGGGCCGTTCCTACGGAACGGCCCCTGTAGCCTCGTTGAGCGACGATGCCGAATACTTTCGATTTCGTTGATACGCTCCACTAGACTAGTCGCCGCGCTGAATCACATCGATCACGCCGCTCAGCTCCCTGGCGTGGTCGATGACATACGGCGTCATCGGCGGCTGCCGGCCGAACTTCGCCGCGCCAAACCCGTATCGCGCAAGGACGAACGGGCAGTTCGCCGCTTCCGCCGTCTTCGCGTCGGCGGGCGAGTCCCCCACCATCACGATCGGTTCCCCCGGCGCGAGCGCCATCAGCGCGCGCAGGCCGGCCGGATCGGGCTTGCGTCCGTGCTCGCTGTCGCCGCCGATCACGCGCGAGAAGAATCCGCTGAGGCCGAGCGCGTCGAGGATTCCGATCGTGGGCCCGAGCGGCTTGTTGGTCAGCACGGCCAGCGGGCCGCGGTGCACGGCGAGGGCGAGGCTCTCGCGCACGCCCGGGTACGCCACCGTGTGATCGAGCAGCCGCCGATCGTAGATCTGCATGAAGCGATCGAGCGCGCCGGGCATCGCCGAATCGAGCGCCGATCGCTCGAGCGCCTTGCGCACGAGCACCGCGGCGCCCTCGCCCACCATGGTCACGACCTCCGCCACCGCCAGCGCCGGCGCCCCGTACGACTGGACCAGCTCGCTCACCGCGTCGGTCAGGTCGCGGGCCGAATCGACCAGCGTGCCGTCCAGGTCAAAGGCTATGATCATGCGACCGATAGCAGAGTGTACGGCACATTCCGCGATTGCCGATCAACCGATCGTTCGAGTGTTGACGATTGGGTGAGTGAGCGATTGGGTGATTCGACTTCGGCATTGCGAATCGGGCGATTGGGTGCCGACTCGCCACCCGGCACCCAATCGCGAATCGCCGGATCCACAATCGCCAAATCGAATCACCCAATCGCAAAATCGGCAATCACCAAACAATCGTCAATCGGACGATCGACGACCGTCAATGCGC
>MELE01000240.1:0-2038 GCA_001768615.1 Acidobacteria bacterium RIFCSPLOWO2_12_FULL_67_14b
ACCAGGACATCCAGAAGCTCGAACCCGATATGCCCGACCTCCGCCCCCGGCTGGCGGAGTTCGACGTGCGGTTGACGGCGGCGCTGCTGGCGCTCGGCCGCGACGTGGCGCTCGGGCGCACGAGCCCGAAGTCGATCGACGCGCGGTGGACGCCGCGCCGCGAGGCGCCGGACTTCGCCGCCACGCTCAACGCCGCTGTCGACGGCGGCCTCGGGTCGTGGATCGAGCAGGTGCAGCCGCGGCATCCCGAGTACGTGGCGCTGCAGAAGGCACGGGCCGACTTGCGTGGCCAGGTGGAGAAGGGCGGATGGCCGCAGGTGACAGTCGGCGCCGCGGCCCTGCGCGCGCGGCTCGCTGCGAGCGGGCACCTCAAGGGGGAGGCGTCGCTCGCCGACGCGGTGCGCTCGTTCCAGGAACTGCACGCGGTGAAGGCCACCGGCGTCGTCGATGCCACCACGCTGGCGGCGATGAACGTGCCGGTCGACGAGCGCATCCGTCAAATCGAGCTCAACCTCGAACGCTGGCGATGGATGCCCGACGACTTCGGCGCGCACCACTTCCTGGTGAACGTCCCGTACTTTCACCTGCTCGCGCGTCGCGACGGTAAGACCGTGATGGACATTCGCGTGGTCGTCGGCAAGCCCGGCCACGAGACGCCGCTCTTCAGTGATGAAATGGAGTCGGTGGTCTTCAGCCCGTACTGGAACATCCCCGATACGATTGCGGAAGACGAAACCGCGCCTGCCGTGGCCCGCGACCCGGCGTACCTCGCGAAACAGAACATCGAGATCCTCCGCGTGTCGGACGGCGCCACCGAGACGGTCGATCCGTCCTCGGTCGACTGGGACAGGCCCGAGCAGCTGCGGGGCCTCGCCTTTCGCCAGCGCCCCGGCCCGAACAACGCGCTCGGCCACGTGAAGTTCCTGTTTCCGAACGCGTTCGACGTCTACCTGCACGACACGCCGGCCGACGCGCTGTTTGCGCGCCCCGGCCGCGCGTTCAGCCATGGCTGCGTGCGCGTCGAGGAGCCCGAGAAGCTTGCGGCCTACGTGCTCCAGGGCTACCCGGAGTGGACGGCCGAGACCATGCAGGCCGCGATGCATTCAGGCGTGGAGAAGCACGTGAAGCTTCACGAGAAGATCCCGGTGCACATCGTGTATTTCACGGCCTGGGTCGACGAGCGGGGCGGGCTGCACTTCCAGCCCGACGTCTACGGGTACGACGGCAAGCAGTCAGCTCAGCCGTTGCCGTCCGCGAGAGTGCGGCGGACCAACTGAGCGCCTCAGTTCGCATTTTGCCGGGGATCCCGTAAACTGACTCGTGCTTTCCATTCGACCCGTACTGCTGGCGTGCGCGATCGCGCTCGCGCCGAGCGCGATCCTCGTGGCCGGGGCGGTGCGCTCGGCCAACACGAACGTCACCTTCGCACGGGCGGATTTCGCCGCGGCAGCGCGCGGATCCATCGAAGACGACGTGTTCAAGCTGGCCCTTGGCGCGGCCGCCTGCGCCGTCCGAACCGGCGCGGTCAGCGAACCACCGCGCACGCTCACGGTCATCGACTACTCGCGTCCGTCATCGCAGAAGCGGCTGTGGGTGTTCGACCTGCAGACGCGGGAGCTGCTCTACGAGGAACTCGTGGCGCACGGGCAGGGGAGCGGCGACAATCTCGCGCGGGCGTTCTCCAACCAGCCCGACACGCACCGGACGAGCCTCGGGCTCTTTGCCACCGACACGGCCTACGTCGGCAAGAACGGCTACTCGCTGCGGCTGGACGGCCTCGATCGCGGCGTCAACGATCGGGCGCGCGAGCGCGCCATCGTGATGCACGGCGCGCCGTACGTCAGTGAGGACTTCGTCGAGGCCAACGGCCGGCTCGGGCGCAGCTGGGGATGCCCGGCGATCCGCAAGGACATCGCCCACGAAATGATCGATCGGATCAAGCAGGGCAGCCTCGTCTTTGCGTACTACCCCGACGAAACGTGGATGAAGTCGTCGCGGTTCCTCGGCGGCTGCGGGGCGTAGACTTTCGGCCTTCGGC
>MELE01000240.1:2107-2281 GCA_001768615.1 Acidobacteria bacterium RIFCSPLOWO2_12_FULL_67_14b
GCGCGCGCTCCAACTGTGAAATCGTCGACGGCTTCGACAGCAGCGGTGCGCCGGTTTCGCGGATGCGTTGCTGGGCCTCGGGCACGGCCGTGAATCCCGACATGAAGATCACCGGCAGGTCCGGATAGAGTCCCCGGGTGGCGTCGGCCAGGTCGATCCCGTTCATCCCCGTGC
>MELE01000240.1:2304-5130 GCA_001768615.1 Acidobacteria bacterium RIFCSPLOWO2_12_FULL_67_14b
GTGTGGCCCAGCGTTTCGAGCTGCCGCCGCACGGTGGTGCGCACCGCCGCTTCGTCTTCGACCAGCAGGATGCGGCGCGCAACGATGGTCGGCGTCGCCGGCAACGCCGGCGGCGCGGCGGCGCGCGGCTCGCTCCTGGTCAGCGGCAGGTAGATGATCACCGTGGTGCCGCGTCCCGGCTCCGAGGCGATCGTCACCGTGCCGCCCGACTGCCTGGCAAAGCCGTAGACCATGCTCAGCCCCAGCCCGCTCCCGCCGCCGCCGGTCTTCGTCGTGTAGAACGGCTCGAACACGCGCGCCACGACGTCGGGGCTCATGCCCGATCCCGTGTCGTGCAGCGCCAGCATCGCGTAGGAACCGATGGCGAGCTCGTCCTCGGATCGCGGCGGCGTCGTGATCTCGGCCCTCGACGTGCGGATGGTCAGCGCGCCGCCATCGGGCATCGCATCGCGCGCGTTGAGCGCGATGTTGAGGATCGCGGCCTCGAGCGCCGCGGGATCGACCAGCGCCACGCCGGCGTCACGGCTCGTCACCGCGGTGACGCGAATCGTGGCGCCGAGCGTGCGGCTCAGCAGGCGGACGATGTTCTCGACCAGCGCGTTGATGCCGACCGGCTGCGGGTTCAGCTGGCGCCGCCGGGAAAAGGCGAGCAGATCGCCGGTGAGGTCCTGCCCGTGCCGCGTCGCCCGCAGCGTCTCGTCGATCAGCTCGATGGCCTGCGGATCGTCGTCCCGCATCCGCAGCTTGAGCAGCTCGAGGTTGCCGAGGATCACCATCAGGATGTTGTTGAAGTCGTGCGCGATGCCGCCGGTGAGCTGGCCGACCGCCTCCATCTTCTGCGAGCGGAACAGCGCCGCCCGCGTCTGCTCCAACGAATCCTGTGCCGTGCGCAGCTCGGTGATGTCGTGCGAGATGCCGTAGATGCCGAGGATGGTGCCGTGGTCGTCGCGGAAAACGCCCTTGGTGACCAGGTAGGCCTGGGTGCCCGCCGTGCTGGTGGCGACGCCTTCAAAGGACATGGCGGTGCCGCGGGCGAGCACTTCCTGGTCGTCTTTCATGAACCGCCGCGCGGTCTCCTCCGGATAGAGCTCGAGGTCGTTCTTCCCGACCACGTCGGCGGGCGTGCGGCCGACGAACTTCGCGGCGGCGTCGTTGACGAGGACGTAGCGCCCGTCGAGATCCTTCACGAAGATCGCGTCGGGCGTCGCGTCGATCACGGCCTGCAGGATGTCGGAGCTGTTCGGGATCGCACGCATTCGCCCCCAGAGCATACCCGGATTGGTCTTCTCTGGCGGTCGCTATACTGAGGGCGTGTGGCACGCCTTCGTTGTGTTTCTTCTCCTTGTCTCGCGCGTGAGCGCGCAGCAGCCGAGCGTGCCTGCCAAGCCTGAAGAGAAGCCGGCCGATCCCCAGCCCACCATCGAAGAGTTCGTCGAAGTGTCGGCCACCCGCTCGGGCAAGCGCCTCGAGGATCAGCCGATGCGCGTCGAAGTGCTCGAGCGCGAGGAGATCGAAGAGAAGCTCCTGATGACGCCCGGCGACATCGTCATGATGCTGAACGAAATGGGCGGCCTGCGCGTGCAGGCGACCTCGCCGTCGCTGGGCGCCGCCAGCGTCCGCATCCAGGGCATGCGCGGGCGCTACACGCGGTTTCTCTCCGACGGCCTGCCGCTTTTCGGCGAGCAGGTCGGTGCGCTCTCGTTGCTGCAGATTCCGCCGATGGATCTGTCGCAGGTCGAGGTGATCAAGGGCGTGGCCTCCTCTCTCTATGGCGCCGGCGCCATGGGCGGGGTCGTCAACCTGATCTCGCGCCGGCCCGGCAAGGCGGCCGCGCGCGAGTTCCTGCTCAACCGATCGACGCGCGGCGCCACCGATGCCGTCGCGTGGTTCGGCCAGCCGTTGCCGCGGGGCTGGGGCCTGACGGTCTTGGGCGGCGGGCACTGGCAGCAGCAGACCGACGTTAACAACGATGCCTGGGCGGATCTGCCCGGCTACTCGCGCGCGGTGGTCCGGCCCCGCGTGTCGTGGGACGACGGCAGGGGCCGCACGTTCTTTGCGACCACGGGCGTGACGATCGAAGACCGGACGGGCGGCTCCGACGCGTATGTGGAAGCGCTGGAAACCCGAAAGGTCGACGCCGGTGTGGTGGCGCAGACGCTTGTTCACGACCGTTACGTCGTCAGCGCGCGCGTCGCCGTGGCGCAGCAGCGTCACGATCATCAGTTTGGAGAAGCGCGCGAGCGCGACCGTCACGACACGGCCTTTGGCGAGCTGACCGTGCGGGGCACGAGCGGCCGCCATACCTGGGTGGCGGGCGTGGCGGTCGAACGCGAGGCGTATCGCGCGCGCGACCTGCCGCGATTCGACTTCGCGTACACGGTGCCCGGGGTGTTCCTGCAGGACGACGTGACCGTGAGCCGGTGGTTGTCGGTCAGCGCGAGCGGCCGGCTCGATCGGCACAGCGAGTACGGCACGTTCGTCAGCCCCCGGGTGTCGGCGCTGGTCCGGTCGGGCGCGTGGAACTCGCGCCTCTCGGTTGGCACCGGGTTCTTCGGCCCGTCCGCGCTCACTGAAGAAACGGAAGCGTCGGGCCTGTCGCGGCTGCGAATTCCGTTGGCGCTCGTCGCCGAAGAGGGCCGCAGCGCGTCCTTCGACGTGAGCCGCAGCGACGGGCCCGCGTCGTACACGGTGACGCTGTTCAGGTCGCGGATCCGCAATCCGATCGACGTCGAGACGTCGGCGACCGGCCTCGTGCTCACCAACCTGGCCGAGGCCACGACCAACACGGGCGTGGAGTTGTTGGGCACGCTGAGGCGGGAGCCGTTC
>MELE01000241.1 GCA_001768615.1 Acidobacteria bacterium RIFCSPLOWO2_12_FULL_67_14b
TGAAGCGGATGATCTGGTTCTCGGGATTGCCGCAGGCGGTCAGCGCGGCGGTGGTCCCGGTGATGGCGGTGAGCCTGATGAAGTGGCGGCGATCCATGGCGTCAGTAATGACAGGTGAGGCAGTCGTTCGACGCCTGCTTCGACTTGTGGCAGTTCACACAGAACGACATGTTCATGTCGACCGCCCGCCGCGCCACCGTCTGCTCGGCCAGGTTGCCGTGACAGGTGGAGCATTCGACCTTGGCGCGAATGTGCGGCGCGTGGTCGAAGCGCACGTGGGCTCCAGCCACCCATCCGTAGACGCGCTGCCAATCGAGCTCGCGGCCCGTCGTCTGCATGTCGGTCAGCGTCTTGATCAGGGGTTTCTCGGTGGCGATCTGCGAATGGCAAATCATGCAGGTGTTGATGCTCGGCAGACCCGCGACCGGGCCTTGCTCGACGCCCGTATGGCAGTCGGTGCACAGCACGCCCTTCGACAGGTGGATCTGATGCGAGAACTCGAACGGCTGGCGCGCATCCGGGCGCGCGCCGAAAAACGCGCGCACCGCATCGCCCACCGACGCGTGCGCGGGCGTGAACACCGGCGAGGTGCCCCAGCGCGAGCGCGGAGCGCCCGCGGCGGTGCCGGAGGGTTGACCGGGGCTCGCGAACTCGCAAGCCGCCGTCGCCACGAACAGAAATCCAGCGAAAGGCAAAAGGCAAGCGAAAGGCAAAAGGCAGAAGGCAGAAGGCAAAAACTTGAGCCACCGCATAGCGGCGCCGCTTCTGCCTTGTGCCTTCTGCATTCTGCCTTTAGGACTTGGGAATGCCACCGAGACTGCGGACGTAATGAACGAGGTTCCAGGTGTCCTGGTCGGTGATCTTGCCCTTGAGCCCCTTCATGTCGTACTTCGGGGGCGCCCCGTTCTGGATGATCCAGAAGATCTCGCCTTCGGTCGAGCCGCGCGTCCAGGTGGTGTCGGTCAAATTCGAGGGCTGCATCGTCTTGGGCGCCATCGTGCTGTCGCCCGCGCCGGTGTTGCCGTGGCAGAACCGGCAGTACTTCGCATACAGCTGCTTGCCCGCGTCGATGGCGGCGGAAGACGAGGCGACGGCCGCCTTCACCTTCTTGGCCTCGGCCGGCACCGCGGCCGGGCCGGCCGCCGGCGCGGCGGCGGGCGTCTGCGCCGGCACGCTCGCGCCGGTCACGACAACCCACGCGAGGGCCACGCCACACAGTCCTCTGGATACACGACCCATTCTGACGGTCTCCTTCTTCGCTATGTTTCGCAAGGCCGCGTCCTGGGGATTCCCGCGAAGATTCGCGGGAAAAGGGTTTCGATGGTCAACGGCGCGGAGGAATTTTCACACAGGGCCGCGCCGCTTGCAACCAAATGTCCCCTTATGAACCCATGCCTGAAGCGCAGACTAGCGATGAGCAGAAGGGATGAAGTGGAAGAACACCGACCACGAGGTCCGGCCCTGCGGCAGCGCTTCACGGTAATGCGGCAGGTCCCGCCCTTTGAACAGCAGGCCATCGCCCGGTGCGAGCAGCGACCGGACCATGCGCCCGTCCGGCAGCTCCAGACATAGCGGCCACGCGTCGTCACGGGCTGCCGAGGGCCGCGCATCAATGGTCAGGGAGAGCGTGTATTCGCATTCCTCCCGATCCGTGTGACGCTCGAGCACCGCGCCCGGACGATACAGGCCCAGGTAGGAATAGGTCGGCCGGATGGGCTCCGGAATCGCCCGCGACACCAGCGGCCACAGCAGCCGATGCCACTCCGCCGCGATGGGCTCGTCGTGGGCGGTGTAGCGATGGCTCTGATCGTCTGAGGCGGCGAGAAAGCCCCCAGCCACGAGAGCCGCATAGTACCGCTGCAGCGCGCCAAGCCACGGCTGTGGAACGAGCCCGCGGGTTTCGGCGAAGCCGATCGCCGGCACCGCCGCGCGAGCAGCGGTCAACTCGGCCAGAAGCACCGCCGGTGGATCGGCGGCGAAGATTTCGAACGACTCGTGCGGCCAATCGAACGCGACCGGCTCGGGCACCCGCTCCACCGGGATGAGCACACCCGCCTGTTGCAGGCGCGTCGCGATGTCGCGGCCGCCCGCCGGCGACGCACCGGGGATCATCAGCTGCAGCAGCCATGCGTGCAGGGCGGGATCGCCGTTCGGGCGGACCGCCGTCCGCTGGAGGCCGGCGCCCGGGACGGGCGCGTCGATCTGGAAGTCGAACTGCGCGCCGTCGCGAACGATGGTGAGGCGCGCAAACGGATTCGCCCCGAGCCCCGTGGTCGCGAGGCTCGCGGCGGCATGTCTCAGCGTTTCATCGAGGTCGAGCGAGAACGCGGCCACTAGGGGTCATTTTAGGATGGTGGCTTTGACTTCGACGATGATCTTTCGATCGCTCACAGGATCGGCCGCCTGTGACACGACCAGCGGCTTGCCGGACTGCAGGGCGACGGTCATGCTCTGGTTGAGCTCCGTAGGACGCAACCCGGGCGATGCGTCTGCCGCCTCCGCGGAGAGCGGGTTGTAGCTGATCGTCAGCTCGATTTGAACGGTGCCATCGGCAAACACGAATGGCCGCGCATCGACGTTCAGGCCCACGTTGACAAAGCCGGTCCGCTCGTTGGGCCTCGCCACCCCGGAGGCGCGGACCTTGCCCCACGTCCCGTTGGCGGCGATCATCGACACGGTCTTCTTCTCGACCGGCTTGGTGCCGGTTTGATCGCTGATCGTCAGCTCGATCTGGACGTTGCTCAGGTTCTTGATCGACGCGGGACTGGGCGGAAGCTGGACGACCGGGATTTTGGCCTGGTCAGTTTCGCCGGCCGACTTCGACGTCCGCGTGGCGGTCGTCGCCGCCCCCGATCCCGATCCCGATCCCGATCCGGATCCCGATCCAGTGCTCTGGGCCGCGGCAGGACCAGTCAAGACCGCGAGAACAACGGCGGAAACAATTAGGGTTCGCATCGACAATCTCCTCAGCGGGGCGAAATCGATTCGCCGGACAACGGCAACTCAGTCAGAACAATAGGTGCGATTACCACAAGCGCCTCTTCAGGCAGCGCGGACGCGTCGAGCGCGGCGACTTCGAGGGCGATCGGCGCGGCGACCGGCACCAGGGCGCGTTCGTGATCGGGAGTCAGCACGAACTGGCTGTCGTCCGATCGCGGCGTTACCGTCGTTCGGAGGGCGGGGGCCATCGGCGTTCGGAGGGCGGGGGCTTCAGCCCCCGCCGACACGACGTCGACAACCGGCTCACGAACCAGTTCTGGTTCGCGCGTCGTCCACAGGAACACGCCCACGAGCAACACCGTGGCGAGCGCCGCCTGGGGAACGAGCGCCCCTGCCCACGCGCTACGCGCCGCGCGGTTGGGCAACCGCGCCACGATGCGGTCGGCCATCGCCTGGTCGTGCTCGACGCTGACCAGTCGCGCGGCCACCTGATCGATCGCCTGGTCCAGCGGATCGCGAGTGTGATCGGTCATCGCGGGTCTCCGTGCCCCAAGTGATCCAGCTTGAGGCGAATCAACCGGCGCGCCTCGGAAATGCGCCACTTGACCGTGCCGACGGGCGTATCGAGCAGGGTCGCGATTTCCTCATATCGATGGTCGCCGCTGGCCGCCAGCAGAAACGGATCGCGCAACCGCCGCGGCAGCGCGCGGACCACCTGCGCGATCGCCGTGGCCAGCTCTCGCGACATCACGAGCTCGTCGGGCATCGGGTCCGATGCGGCGGGCTGAAGCGTGGGCGCCACCTGATCGATCGGCGATGAGCCGAACCGCTCGAACCACGTGCGCAGCGATCGCCGGCGGTCGAGCGCCTTGCGCCAGACGATGCGCATGAACCAGCCGCGGAAGGCGCCGGGCTCCTGCAGGCCATCGAGCCGTTGCCACGCGGCCACGGAGGCGTCCTGCACGGCCTCGTCGGCATCGCTCAGTTGCCCCACCGCGGCGAGCGCCAGGCGCCGGGCGGCGGCCAGGTGATCCTCGATCAGGCGGCCGAAGGCGGCGCGGTCGCCGGACCGCGCAAGTGCTACCAGGCGAACGACTTCCGGGTCGGCGGCGACCCGGGTCGGCGCCACCACCAGCATCGGAACGCTCAGCTCGGCCAAGGTCACGTTGATCAGACCGGTGCGCGCCGCCATTGGTTGGACTTTCGTCGGACAAAGGCGAGGCTTCAACGTCAGTCCCGGCAGCACGCTGCCAAAGAAGGGTGGGCCGAAAATGTAGCATGATGAGGCCTTGACCATGCGCCACTGCTGCGCGGCCGCGCTCGCGTTGTTGACGCTCTGGTCGGGCGTCTGGGTTCCGGCCCTCGCCCAGACGCCGTCCCTCACGGTGCTGGCCCGCGACGGACGCAAGCCCCTCCCGATCACGCCGATCAACAACCAGGACTACGTGGCCGTGGACGACATGAACGCGGCGTTCGGCACGACGTCCCGGGAGGACCGGCTGGCCGGCGGGCTCACCATCATCGCCCGCACGCGGTCGATCGTCCTCACGGCGGACCAGAACGTCGTGTCGGTGAGCGGGCGGCTGGTCTCGCTGCCCGCGGCGCCGGTGCGCCGCGACAACCGCTGGTTCGTACCGGTGGACTTTCTGCCGCGCGCGCTCGCGCTCGCCCTCGACCTGCGGCTCGACCTGCGGCGGGCGACCCGGCTGCTGATCGTCGGCGACCTCCGCGTTCCCCGCGTCGTCGCGCGCGTCGACGCCGGCACGACCGACGTCGCGGTCACCTTCGAGGTGACGCCGAACGTCGAGGCGCGGATCACGACCCAGCAGGGTCGCATCCTGGTCCGGTTCGACGCCGACGCGCTCGAGCTCAGCATTCCGACGCTGCCGCCACAGACCTTCCTGTCGGGCATTGCGGCCGGCGACACCCCCGCCGGCGTGGTGCTGATCACCGGCCCGCGCTACGCCAGCCACCGGGTGATCACGACCCAGGCCGACGCGGGTTCGGGGCGCGTGACCATCGACCTGCTGCCGGCGACGACCACCGACCAGCCCGCGCCGGCGCCGCCAGGCCCGCCGCCCCCCGACATGCGCCCGTCAATCGCCAGCCAGGGCCCGTCCACTGGATTGCGGACCGTCGTGCTCGACCCGGGTCACGGCGGCGAAGAGCTGGGCACCCAGGGCGCGAAGGGCACGCTCGAAAAGGAGATCACGCTCGCGGTCGCCAGGCGTCTGCGCACCCTCATCGAAAGCCGTCTCGGCCTGAAGGTGTTTCTCACCCGCGAAGACGATCGCACGATGTCGCTCGACGACCGTTCCGCGTTTGCCAACAACCACCAGGCCGACGTCTTCCTCAGCCTCCACGCCAACTCCGCCGTGCGCCCCGCGGTCAAGGGCGCGGAGGTCTATTTCCTCACTGTCGAACGGGCCGACGCCGAGGCGCGCAAGCGTGCCGACGACCTCCAGACCACGTTGCCCGCGCTCGGCGGCGGCACGCGCGCGATCGACCTCATTCTCTGGGAGACCGCGCAGGCCCGCTACCTCGAGCAGTCGGCGTCGCTCGCCGGCTTCATCGAGCAGGCCCTGCGCACACGCATCGAGATGAGCCCGCGGGCCGTGCAGCAGGCGCCCTTCCGGGTGCTCGTCGGCGCCAACATGCCGGCCGCGCTCGTCGAAATCGGGTACCTCTCCAACGGCGATCAGGAAACGCAGCTGACGTCAGGGTCCTACCAGGATCAGGTGGCGCAGGCGCTGCTCGACGCCCTCATCAAGTTCCGCGAGCTCCTTGAACACTAAGTCTTTCAAGTCGCTGAAACCGCGCGAGCTGGTGCTGCTGGCGGGATCCGCCGCAATCATCATCTTCCTGGTGTGGATGCTGATGGCCGGGCTCGGCCGCCTGTTGAGCACCCCGACGCCCGACGCCACGCCCGACGCGGCGGCCGCGCCGCCGCCCCCCGCCGCCACCGCCCCGGCCGTGCCGCGGATCAAGGCCACGCTGTTTTTCGCCTCGGAGGACGGACAGCGGCTCGTGCCCGCCGAGCGCGAGGTCGCCTTCGCCGAGGGCGTCGTCGCGCAGGCGCGTGCCATTCTCGAGGCGCAACTGGCCGCCGAAGCGCCGCCGCCGCTGGTATCGACGATCCCAAAGGGCTCGGCGCTGCGCGGCGTGTTCGTGTCGCAGCGCAACGAGGTCTTCGTCGACCTCGAGCCGTCGATTCGCACGGCGCATCCCGGCGGATCGTTGCAGGAGCTGATGACCGTCTATGCCATCGTCAACGCGCTGCTCACGAACCTGCCGACGCTGCAGGAAGTCCAGATTCTGATCGGCGGCCAGGAAGTCGACACGCTCGCGGGGCATGTGGACTTGCGCCGCCCGCTGCGAAAGAATGAGGGGTTGACTCAATCGGCCGGCCCCATACCACCGCCTCCAGACACCCCATGACCCGTTCCTACGACCGCGCCCCGGACGAGCTGCGACCCACCATCATCACGCCTGGCTTTTCGGTCCACGCCGAAGGATCGGTATTGATCGAGGTGGGCCTCACGCGCGTGATCTGCACCGCCAGCATCGAAGACAAGGTGCCGCCGTTTCTGCGCGGCGCGGGCAAGGGCTGGGTCACCGCCGAATACGGGATGCTGCCGCGCGCCACGTCGACCAGATCCAACCGCGAGGCGGCCACCGGCAAGGTCGGCGGGCGGACGATGGAGATCCAGCGGCTGATCGGCCGTTCGCTGCGATCGGTCATTCAACTCGAGCTGCTCGGCGAGCGGACCGTCTGGCTCGACTGCGATGTGATCCAGGCCGACGGCGGCACGCGGTGCGCGTCGATCACGGGCGCGTTCGTGGCGCTGGTGCTCGCGCTCGGCAAGCTCAAACAGGGCGATCAGATCCGCACGATCCCCGTGTCGGACTACGTCGCCGCCACCAGCGTCGGCATCGTCGGCGGCATGCCACTGCTGGATCTGGCGTACTCGGAGGATTCGAAGGCCGATGTCGACATGAACATCGTGAAGACCAGCGACGGCCGCTTCATCGAAATCCAGGGCACGGCCGAGGCTGAGCCGTTCGGCACCGACGCGCTCACGGGCCTGCTCGCCCTGGCCGACAAGGGCATCACCGACCTGATCGCCAAGCAGCGCGCCATCGTCGGGTCCATCCTCGGACGATGACGCACGCCTTCGCCAAGGCTACGGCGCGCAAGCTGCTGTTTGCGACGACCAATCCCAACAAGCTCAAGGAAGTCCGCGACGCGATCGGCGAGGTGATGAGCCTCGCCGATGTCGCCGCGGTGCCCGAGCCCGAGGAAAGCGGCGCGACCTTCTGGGAGAACGCGCGGCTGAAAGCCCTGGCCTATTCACAGGCGACGGGGCTGACGGTGGTCGCGGAAGATTCCGGCCTCGAGATCGAGGCGCTCGGCGGCGAGCCGGGCGTGCACTCCGCCAGGTTCCTCGGCGCGAACACGAGCTACGCCGAGCGCTTCGTGGAAATCTACCGGCGGTTGAGCGTGCGTGGCGACAAACCTTGCTTGTCCGCCGAAGCGCTTCGCGCGAAGGCGGAAGGTTTGTCGTCTCCCGCGCGCTTCGTAACTGCCCTTGCCGTGGCCGACGGCACCGAGATCCTCTTCGAAACCGAAACGACCATCGAAGGGACCATCGCACCCGCGCCGGCGGGCACGAACGGATTTGGTTACGATCCGATTTTTTACTACCCGCCCTTCGCCGCAACGACCGCACAACTGGACAGCGCACAGAAGGCGTCCGTGTCCCACCGTGCGCGCGCGTTCCGCGATCTTGCACGTTTCTTACACTCCCTTCCCCGTTAGCGGCCCACCGGCGAATTCTGTCGATCGGGCTGTGCCGAAAAGGAACGATCGCGGTTTCTCAATCTCAGCAATTGCCAGCAAAGACGGGCCTCCGACGCTTGGCACCACTTTTCCTATACCGAGGACTGTCGCTCCCCCAGCGGTTTTCGATCTCGCAGGTCTGAAGGTGCCTTATGAGAGCGAGAGCACGTCTGGTCGCCGGGGTCCTGGTCGTTGGCGCGCTGTTCTCCGTTGTCCCCGGGCTGCGGGCCCAGGACACGGGGATTATCGTCATTAGCCAGGTCTACGGGGCGGGCGGCAACGCCGGGGCGCCGTGGCGCAACGACTACGTCGAGATCTTCAACCGCGGCACGGGAGCGGCCTCGCTCGAGGGCCTGACGGTGCAGTACGCGCCGGCCACCGGCACCGGCAACTTCCTCGTCGGCGCCACGCTTCACGGCACGCTGTTGCCGGGCCAATACCATCTGATTCGTATGAGCCGCGGCGGACTGGATGGCGCCCTGCTGCCCACGCCGGACACGCTGGGCTCGACCGTCATGGCCGTCAACGCGGGGAAGGTGGCGCTGGCCCGGACCGTCAACTGGCTGGGCTGCAATGGTGGGACGTCCCCCTGCAGTCCGGCGCAACTGGCGTTGATCGTTGACCTCGTTGGCTACGGCAACGCGGACTTCTTCGAGGGCGCCGGACCCGCGCCGGCGATCGACGTGCAGACGGCCGCGTTCCGGCTCGTGAGCGGCTGCCAGGACACCAACTACAACGCCGCCGACTTCGGGACCAACCCGCCCACGCCGCGCAACACGGCATCGCCGTTCGTCAATTGCAGCGCGCCCACCGACCCCTCGGTCACCGCGGCGCCGCTGACCGCGGCGGCGATGCAGCTGAACCCGGTTACCCTGGCTGCCACGGTCGCGCCAGGCGCGAACCCCGTCAGCTCCTTCCTCCAGGTGTCGGCGGATTTGAGCGCCGTGGCGTCCTCGGGATCATCGACGCAGGCGCTGCTGGACGACGGTCTCGGTGCTGACGCCGTCGCGGGCGACAACGTGTTCAGCGCGTCGTTCTTCCTCAACCCGGGTCTGGTCGAGGGCACCTATCCGATCACGGTGACGGTCACCGACGGCGAGGGTCGGGACGATGTGGACACGGCGACGTTGACGGTGGTGCCGCCGCCGGTCGTCTACCTGCCGCACGACGTGCAGGGCTCGGCGTCAACATCGCCGCTGCTGTCGGCGTTCGTCATCGTGGAAGGCGTCGTGACCGCCCGTACGTCCGGCGGCTTCTTCATGCAGACGACCCCCGGATCGGAGGATGCCGATCCCGCGTCGTCCGAAGGCCTGTTCGTGTTCACCGGAAGCGCGCCGCCGCCGGTGGCGCAACCCGGGCACGTGGTGCGAACCGCGGGCACCGTTGCCGAGCCGGCGAATCCGGGCAGCCCGTCGCAGACGGAGCTGCACTTCGTCTCGGCGGTCAACAACATGGGCGTCGTGGCGCTCCCCGCGCCGGCGGCGCTCGGCGCGGCCGATCTGCCGGCCGGCGGATCGTTCGATCAGCTCGAACGCTTCGAGGGCATGCGCGTCATGGCGGCGTCGCTGACCGCCGTCTCGGGAACCGGCGGGAACCGCGACGAGGCGAGCGCGACGTCGGCGAGCGACGGCGCGTTCTACGCGGTGCTCACGGGAACAGCGCGCCCGTTCCGCGAACCCGGCATCGAAGTGCCGACCGTGGCGCCCGCATGCGCGGCCTTCCCCTTACCGTGCGCCATTCCGGCGTTTGACGGCAATCCCGAGCGGCTGCGCGTGGATTCGGATGGGCTCGAGGGCGCGACCGCCGCCGACGTATCGACGGGCGACGTCGTGACCGACGTCACCGGTCCGCTGGGCTATCTCGCCGGTGCCTATACCCTGCTGCCCGAAGCCGCGCTCGGCCCGGTCGCCGGACCGTCGCCGGCCCCGGTGCCGCTTGCGGACGCCGATCAATTCACTGTGGCCTCATTCAGCATGGATCGCTTCTTCGACGCGGTGGACGATCCCGCCGTGGGCGACGTGGAGCTGACCGCGCCGGCGTACGCGAATCGACTGGCCAAGGCATCACTGCTGGTTCGAAACATCCTGAACACGCCGGATGTCCTCGGCGTGCAGGAGGTCGAGAACCTCGCCGCGCTCCAGGATCTGGCCGCTGCCGTGAACGCCGATACGGTCAACGCGGGCGGGACGAGCCCCGAGTACGCGGCATATCTCGAGGAAGGCAACGACCCGAGCGGCGTCGACGTGGGCTTCCTCGTGAAGACCGCGGCCGGCCGCGTGACCGTCGTGTCCGTTGAACAGGTGGGCCTCACGGCCACGTTCACGGATCCTGGAGACGGTGACGAGCTGCTCCACGACCGGCCGCCGCTGGTGCTGCGCGCAGTGGTGCAGGGGCCTTCGACGATGCTCCCGCAGAACGTCACGGTGATCAACAACCACCAGCGCTCGCTGAACGGCGTCGCCGACGATTCGGCAAATGGCGTGCGGGCGCGCGCACAGCGGCAGGCGCAAGCCGAGTTCCTGGCCAGCTACCTCCAGGGCCGGCAGTCCGTGGATCCGCAGGAGGCGATGGTCTCGCTCGGCAACTACAACGCGTGGCCGTTCAACGACGGGTTCGGCGACAGCCTCGGGACCGTCCGCGGCGTTCCGGTGCCGCCCGATCAGGTGGTGACGGCCTCGCCCGACCTGGTAACGCCGGATCTCGTGGATCTCGGCGAGCTCGGCGCGGCAGCGGACCGCTACTCCGTCGTGTTCGACGGCAACGCCGCGGCGCTGGACCACATGCTCGTGACGGCGAACTTCGTGCCGCGATTCGACGGGCTCGTGCACGCGCACGTCAACGCCGACGCCGCCGACGTGCTCAGGAACGATCCGAACACGCCGTACCGGACCTCCGTTCGGGATCCGCTGGTGGCGTTCTTCTCGTTCCCGCCCGACGTGGATGCGCCCGCGATCGACGCGGTGGCCGACGTCGCGGCCGAAGGCAACACGCTGGGTGGGGCGCACGTGGCGTTCGCCGTCCCGGCGGCCACCGACAACCTGGATGGCGCCGTGGACGTCAACTGCCTGCCCGCGGCCGGATCGTTCTTCGGGCTGGGCGGGTCCACGGTCACGTGCAGCGCCTCGGACGTGGCAGGAAATACGGCGAGTACGCAGTTTTCGGTGACGGTGTCTGACACCGTGCCGCCAGCTTTGACACTTCCCGCGGACATCACCGCGGAGGCAAGCTCCTCGAGTGGCGCCGTCGTGACCTATGCGGCCTCGGCAACCGACGTCGTGGGGGGTGAGGTGTCGCCGCTCTGTGCGCCGGCGTCAGGGACGGTATTCCCGGTGGGCACGACGGCGGTCCAGTGCGTGGCCGGCGATGGCTCCGGCAACTCGGCGAGCGGATCGTTCAACGTGACCGTGAACGCGGCCACGAGCCTTGCGGGCGTGATGTCTGGCGCGGGCCAGGTCGGTCACGGCGCCACTGCCACGATGTTCGCGTTCCACGTCAAGGAAACGGCGTCTGGCCTCGACCGCGGGTGGTTGTATCTGCTGGCGCGCCAGCCTGGGCACCAGGATCGCTTCTTTGCCATGCTCGTGACCACTGTCACGTTCACGACACGCACGGCGGTGACCTTCGCGGGAACGGGATGGTGGAATGGGCAGGCCGGCTATGCGTTCGAAGTGACCGCCACCGATGGCGGCGCCGGCAAGCATCACGACACCTTTACGGTCGTGGTCCGCGCGCCGGATGGAACGGTGGTGGCATCGACCGGCGGGGCGCTCCAGAGCGGACGCATCCAGTCGCGGCCGTCGGCCGCGTCCTGGCCCTAGCAGGCTGCTGAAAAACGACAGCCAGAAGGCAAAATGCACAAGGCAAAAGGCGGAACAGTCCCGGATCTGGCCGTCGTTCGCGATTTTGCCTTTTGCATTCTGCCTTCTTCCTTCAGGTTGCTGGCTTTTTCAGCAACCTGCTAGGCGCGTCCCAGCGCCCGCAGCTCGTGCTCGAGCGTTTGCGCGAAGCCTTCCTCGAGCGGCCGCGCCGCGAATCCCAATTCGCGGGCGGCCTTGTCGGGCGATCCGAAATACGTCGTCCCGGCCATCACGCGCAGGGTCTCGGGCCGCAGCGCCGGCGGCAGGTTCGCAATCCGCCCGGCGCCCTTCATCAGGAACGCCAGCGCCCGCATCGTGTGCGGACCCGGATGGAAGAACGGCGGCCGCACCTTCGCCAGCCGCGCCGCCAGGCCGAAGGCCTCCTCGAAGGTATGGCGCGGGCCCGCGATGATGTACGTCTCGCCCGGCCGGCCCTTCTCCATCGCGAGGATGTGCGCGCGCGCGGTGTCTTCGACGTGCGCCCAGCAGAACGCCGTCCGCGCCGGGGTCATCGGCAGGCGGCCGCGCAGCAGATCGACCAGCGCGGTGTGCATGCCGCTCGCGTCGCCGGGACCGTAGACGAGGCCGGGCATGACGATGGTCAGCGGCAGGCCTTCGTCGATCTTCGGCTGCGCCACGCGATAATGCGCGATCCACTTGGTGCGGTCGTACGTGCTCAGGTGCGTGCCGTCGTAGCGAAAGGTCTCGTCGGGCACGACGCCGTGCGTGTCCGAGAACACGGCCACCGTGCTGGTGTAGACGCCCCTGGGGATCTCCAGCGTCCGCATGGTCTTGAGCACGTTGCGGGTGCCGTCGACGTTGATCTGATCCGCCAGCGGCTCGGCGACGCCGACCTTGTACCAGGCGGCGACGTGAAACACGCCGTCGACGCCGGTCATGGGCGCGCGCAACGACTCGCGGACCGTGATGTCGCCGGCATGGATCTCGACGCCGAGCGCCTTGAGCATGCCGGCCTTCTCGGGCGACCGCACCAGCGCGACCACCGCGTGGCCGCGGCCGATCAGCTGCTTCGTAATCTCGCCGCCGATGAAGCCGGTCGCGCCCGTGACGAAGTACTTCGACATCAACGCGCAACAGCTTACTACGCGCAAATACTCAGGCCGAGCCACGGAGGCCCGGAAAACAGAACGCCAACTTCAGCGACAAAGGAACTCTCTGTGCTTCTGTGTTTCAGTATCCCTGTGCGAGGCATCTGTGCCTGTCCTATCAGGTCCCTTGCGCCATGGTGCCGGCTTAATCTACTGTCAAGCGCGGTCGGTTCCGCAATAATCCCGCCATGAGAATCCTTGTGCTGGCCGCGCTGCTGGCAGGCCCCGCCGCCGCCGGCATGGCGGCGGATACCTATCCCCGGCAGGCCGGTGTGGATGCGATCCACTACATCTTCAGGCTGACGCTGGACGATGCCTCGAACGCCATTGCGGGCGAGGCCACGGTCACGGTGCGATTCACGCAGGTCGGGTTGCGCGAGGTCGTGCTCGACCTCGCCTCCGCGGCCGCCGGCAAGGGCATGACGGTCTCGAGCGTGTCGCTGCCCTACACGCACCAGGACAACAAAGTGCGCGTCACGCTGCCGGCGCCCTCGACCGCCGGGCAACTCACCTCGTTCACTGTGCACTACAGCGGCGTGCCGGCGCAGGGCCTGCGCCTGATCGACAACATCCATCGCGAGCGGACCATGTTCAGCGAGAACTGGCCCAACCGCGC
>MELE01000242.1:0-3484 GCA_001768615.1 Acidobacteria bacterium RIFCSPLOWO2_12_FULL_67_14b
CCAGAGCAGGATGGCGTTCAGCACGAGGCAGCCGAAGGCGCCGATCATGATTTCGGCGTGACTGACGATGGACGAGGCCATCAGCTGGGCGACGAAGACGGCGGTGATCGGCAGGATCATCAGCGACGAGATCTGCTGCGCCGATCGCGGGTCGCTGGCGCGGGACGAGACGATCACCGACAGCTGCAGCGCGGCCAGCTCCACCAGCGGCCCGAGCACCACGAACATCAGGAAGGTGCGAAAGCCGAGAATCGATCGCCACACGCCCGGCTCGCCGACGGCGAGAATCCCGGCCATGTAGAGGAGGCCCGTGATCCATGTCAGCCCCAGCGAAAACACGAACGGCGTCAGCGTTTTCGCCGCCAGCAGCTCCACGGTGGAAATCGGCGTCGACAGCAAAGGCTCGAGCGCCCTGGACTGCTTCTCGCCGATCACTGCGTGCGTGGCCAGCGCCATCGCGCCGACGACCGGCACCAGCAGGAGCAGCAGCAGGAACTGGTGGAAGAGGAACGCCTGAATCAGGGCGTTGCCGGTGAGATTGGCGAGCTCCGGCACGAGCACGGCTGCCGCCTGGGCCTCATCGGCGAACTCGCCGGACTGCTGCAGCGTCTCGCCGGCAATCATCGGGGCGCCGATCACGACAATGAACGCCGGCACGAGCGAGCCGAGCGACATCGCGATCGCGGGCAGGATGGCGCCGGGATTCCGGACGAGCTCGGCCGCGTCCTTGCGGGCTACGGCGCCGATGCGTTGCCGCGACGATCCGGCTGCGCGGCTCATGTCACCCGGCTCCCACGAGGTCCAGATAGACCTCCTCGAGCGTTCGCTGATCCGGGACGACGCGCTGGATCCGCGCGCCGGCCGAGACGAGGGCCGAGACCAGATCCGGAACGGCCGACAGGCTGGAGACGGTGACGGTCAGGCGCGAACCGCTCGCGTCGGCCGTCGTGCCGTCGATGGCACCGACGAAATTCGACCAGCGTGCGGCGTCACCCTCGACCTCGATCGTCACCGTGGCGCCGGCGATCCGGCGCCGAAGGGCGGCTGGCGCATCGATGGCGAGCAGGCGGGTCTTGAGCACCGCGATGCGATCCGACAGCTCCTCGGCCTCCGCCAGGTTGTGCGTCGAGACGAGCACGGCCCGCTGATCGGCGCGCAGCGTGTGGATCAGATCGCGCGTGTGCCGGGCGCTGGCGGGGTCCAGGCCCGATGTCGGCTCGTCCAGCAGGACCACCGGCGGGCGATGAATCAGCGCCCGCGCGATGGCGAGCCGCTGCTTGAGCCCCTTCGACAGCTTGCCGGCCTGTTCGCCCGCGCGATCCGACAACTCGACCAGCGCGAGCGCCTCGTCGACCTGACGCTGGGGTTCGCTGAGGCCGTGCAGTCGCGCGTAGGTAAGCAGGTTCAGCCGCACCGTGAGCCGCTCCCACAGGCCGGGCGCTTCCGTCAGCAGGCCGACCAACCGGCGCGCCTCGTTCGCCGTCTCCGCGGACACTTCGATGTGATTGATCGCGATGCGGCCCGATGTCGGCAGGATCACCCCCGCCAGCATGCGCATGGTTGTCGTCTTGCCCGCGCCGTTCGGGCCGAGCAGGGTGACCACTTCGCCGGCGTTGACCGAGAGAGAGAGATCGCTGACCGCGACGCGCGTGTCGAACATGCGCGTGAGGTGTTCGGCGACGAGCAGGGCGGCCGGCATTCCGCCGTTCAGCGTAGCGTACGTCAGTTCATGGCTGCCTTTGCCAGCGCCACCGCCTGATCCTCGGTGATCTTCGCATTGACCCGCAGATACAGCGCGTGACCCTGCCTGTCCTTGAACCAGATGTCGTCGAGGGCGCCAAACCCGTTGCCACGGTAATCGCCCACCAGCACGCCGTCGCGCTCGGTGACCTTGCCTTTCGGGCCGGACCCCACCGCTGTTCTCCAGCTCGCCTCGTTCGCAATACTGCTGCCGAGCGAGAAGTAGCGAACCCGCTGCGTGTCCGTGCGATCGCCGTACTTGCATTCCTGGAACAGTTGTTCCGTGTCCGGCCGTCGCTCGAAGTTCTTGCCCATGATGGCGGTGACTTCATCGAGGGTGAGCCGTGCGCACAGCGCGTCGACTGACAATCGAGCCGTCTTCGATCCGCGCGCGGCATCTCTGGCGATGCCGGTCGCCCCGCCTTGAGCGTGCGCCGGCGGTGTGAACGCGGCGATGAACGCAAGCGCAAGAAGTGCGATGTGCATGGTGAGGCTCCCTACCAAATCTCCATGAGATCGTTGCCTGACGGCAGGTTGACGGTCAGCACCACCGATTCCAGGAATGCTCATGGCGCGAAGATGTAGCAACCCGGCGTGACCAGCAGCCGTCCGCCTGCAGTGAACGACAGGCTCGATGGCGATACCGGGCCCGCGCCGCGAAACTGGACCGTGCGGATCTTCTCGCCTTCGCTGTCATACACGTACGTAAAGGGCACGACAAACGACACCCACAGCCGTCCCGCGGGATCGAGAGCGGCCGTCCGGATGGTGGGGACCACGAACGGCGCTTCGCCGCCGCCGGCCGTCCGCCGCGGCCATCGCGTCGGGATCGCCGCGATCACCGGATCGATCTCGCGGCCCTGGATCGCCCGCTCGTAGATCAGCGAACCGTCAGCGTCGTACCTCCGGAACCCGGGCGGGCCGGCCATGAACACGAAGTAGAAACCGCCGTCGGGATCCACAATCGGAATGCCTGCATTCAACGCGAGGTGCAGTTCGCGATCCGATTCATGTCCGGTCGCGCGCAGGTGCCCGACGGATCGCAAGGGTGTGCCGGCCAGGCCGTACTCGGTGATCAGCCAACCGGATTCGGGATGGCTCATCACCAGCGCCCGGCCGGTGAAGCTCAGCGTGCCGACTCCGTTGAGCGACAGCGATCCCAGCACGACACGCGAGGTGCCGAGGCCCGGCAGCAGGAACCCGCCGGTGCGCACGCCGGTGGCGTCGAACAACTGGATCCGCTCCCGCCTGTTCGGCGCGTCCGCCACGGCAAAGCTGCCGTTGGCCGCCACGTCGAACGCGCTCGGCTCGATCACCCGCCCGTCTTCGGCGCCGATCTGCACGAGCTTGCGGCTGGCCTTCCCGTTCTCGTCGACGCTGTACACGGCATGGCCGCGCCGATCGAACACGAAGTAGTCGCCGCTGGCCGTTTGCTTGAAGCCGATGGCCTCGCGAAACTGTCCGGCGACCTCCGCCGGCAGCGCGTCGACGGGCCTCAGCGTTTCCACGCGGCCGGGTGAAGGGCGTTGAACCGCGAGCAAAGGCGCGGTCACCAGGCACAAGGCAGAAGGCACAAGGCAGAAGGCAGAAGGCACAAGGCACGAGGCAAGAAACCGTTCTGCCTTCTGCCTTCTGCCTTCTGCCTTGTTAGTACGCCGCAAGGTCTTTGATCGCCGCGAGCACATCCGACGACTGCGGCAGGATCGCCTCCTCGAGATTCGGGCTGTACGCCACCGGGCAGTCC
>MELE01000242.1:3496-19796 GCA_001768615.1 Acidobacteria bacterium RIFCSPLOWO2_12_FULL_67_14b
TCGGGCTGTACGCCACCGGGCAGTCCATCGCCGCCACGCGCCTGACCGGCGCGTCGAGGTACTCGAACAGCTCGTCGCCGATCCGCGCCGCGATTTCGGCGCCGAAGCCGGCGGTGAGCTGGTCTTCGTGCGCCACGATCACGCGGTTGGTCTTCTTGACGAGCGCGGCGATGCCGTCCCAGTCGTAGGGAATGATCGTTCTCAGGTCGAACACGGCCACGCTGATGCCGTCTTTGTCCGCCTGCTGCGCCGCCAGGATCGACCGCTGCACGAGCGCGCCCCAGGTCAGCACCACCAGGTCCGCGCCGTCGCGGCGGAGGGCGCCCCTGCCCATTGGGACCATGAACTCGGCGCCCGGATACGTGCCCTTGTTGTAGGTCTGCCGGTACAGGTGCTTGTGCTCGAGATACAGCACCGGATCGTCGCACCGGATCGACGTACGCAGCAGCCCGGCGGCATCGACGGCGTTGCTCGGGAACACGATCCGCACGCCGGGGCAGTGCGCGAAAATGCTGACGCCCGACTGGCTGTGGTAGGGCGCGCCGCCGCGCAGGTAGCCGCCGATCGGCACCCGCACCACCATCGGGCACGACCAGTTGTTGCCCGAGCGATAGCGCAGCATCGACATCTCGTCCTTGAGCTGCATCATCGCCGGCCAGATGTAATCGAAGAACTGGATCTCGACGACCGGCTTGATGCCGCGCGTCGCCATGCCCACCGCGCGGCCGACGATGTTGGCCTCGGCGAGCGGGGAGTTGAACACGCGATCGGCGCCGAACGCCTTCTGCAGGCCGTGCGTCACCTTGAAGACGCCGCCCTTGCCCGGCACCTGCGACAGCGCCGCCGGCTTGCTGGCATCCGCCACGTCTTCGCCGAACACGACGATGCGCGGGTTGCGCGCCATCTCGCCCTTCAGCGTGCGGTTGATGGCCGCGACCATGGTGTCGGCCTTGCCTTCGGGACGCTCGGCGGTCTGGAACGCCGCCGACGTGGGATCGACGTCCGGGGAGAAGACATACCAGCTGGCGGTTTCGTCGGCCGGCTTCGGCGCCTTGAGCGCCGCGTCGGTCGCCTCGGCGATTTCGCGGTCGACCGACGCGGCCACCGCTTCGATGTCGGCGTCGGTGGCGATCTTCTCGGCCACCATGAAGGCGCGCATCTTGGTCAGCGGATCGCGCAGGGCCTCGGCCTTGCGCTCGTCCGGCGTCTTGTACAACCGCTCATCGTCGGAGAGCGAGTGCGAGTACGGACGAATGACCTTGGCGTGGACGAAGGCGGGCTTGCGTTCGCGGCGGACCCACGACACGGCCTCGCCGAGCGCGCGGTAGCTGTCGAGAAAGTCGGTGCCGTCGCAGCGCAGGAGCTTCAGGTTCGGGAACGACTCGACCAGCTTCGAGATGTCGCCGCCCGGCGTCTGCACTTCGACCGGCACGGAGATGGCGTAGCCGTTGTCTTCGACGAGATAGACGACGGGCACGCTGCGGGCGCACGCGGAGTTGAGGGATTCCCAGAACTCGCCTTCGCTGGTCGCGCCCTCGCCGATCGAGACGTAGATCACTTCGTCGGCGTGGAACTTGTCGTCGCGGCCGGGAATGGCGGTGATGCGCTCGTACAGCATCCCCGCCTCGCCGGCGCCGACGGCCTGCAGGCACTGCGTGCCGGTGGGGCTGCCCTGCGACGGGATGTTGAGCCGCCGGTGACCCCAATGCGACGGCATCTGGCGGCCGCCGGAACACGGGTCGTCCTTGGCGCCCACGGCGCTCAGCAGCATCTCGAGCGGCGTCATGCCGAGCGTGAGGCACAGCGCGCGATCGCGGTAGTACGGGTAAAACCAGTCGTATCCGGCGCGCAGGTGCAGGCCGGCCGCGGTCAGGACGGCTTCGTGGCCGGCGCCGCTGATCTGAAAGAAGATATGGCTCTGGTTCTTGAGCTGGATCTCCTTGTCGTCGAGGCGTCGCGACAGGACCATGATGCGGTAGGCCCGCAGCAGGTCGTCGCGCGTGAGGCCGTCCCACCGCGCGTCGGCGGGGGCCGGGCGCGCGTCGGGTCTGGATGCCAGCGTCGAAGCCTTCATGTGGGCAAAATTATACCATCCGGCCGGATGCTATAATCCGCGAGGAATCGAGAACCCGATCGCATGAACTCACGACCTGTTCGCTTGTACCGGTGGGACGAAATTGCGCTCGAGAAAGTCACCGAGATGATCTCGCGGAAAATCATCACCGGCGAGCGCGAGATGGTCACGCAGATTTACCTGAAGCGGGGCGCCCTCGTGCCGATGCACTCGCACGAGAGCGAGCAGATGACCTACGTCCTGCAGGGCGGCCTCCGCTTCCTGATCAACGGCGAGGAGATCACCGTGCGCGAGGGCGAGGTCCTGCACATCCCCTCGTGGCTGCCGCACCAGGCCGAGGCCATCGACGACACCTTCGAGATGGACATCTTCAGCCCGATCCGGCAGGACTGGCTCGACGGCACCGACAGTTACTTCCACGACAAGAAGTAGAGCCCGCGTTCGGGCGGATGGGGAGAAGCCATGAGCGTCCTCTTCACGATCGGCCTGCTGGCCGTGCTGGTCTTCTGGGCCATCGGCGTCTACAACCGCCTGGTCGGCCTTCGCAACCAGGTCACCAACGGGTGGAAGCAGATCGACGTGCAGCTGAAGCGGCGGCACGACCTGATCCCGAACCTGGTGAGCACGGTGAAGGGGGCGATGGAGTTCGAGAAGGGCACGCTCGAAGCCGTGATCACCGCGCGCAATCGCGCGGCCGCGGCGACGGGCCCGGCCGACGCCGGCCGCAAGGAAGGCGAGCTCACGCAGGCTCTGGGCCGGTTCTTCGCGCTCGCGGAGAACTACCCGCAGCTGACGGCGAACACCAACGTCCGCGCGTTGCAGGAAGAGCTGTCGGGCACCGAGAACAAGATCGGCTTCGCGCGGCAGTTCTACAACGACATCGCCACGAAGTACAACACCGCGACCCAGGTGATCCCCGGCAACCTCATCGCCGGCGTCGCCGGCTTCCGCCCGGCCGAGTTGTTCGAGATCACCGAGCCCGGCGAGCGCGCCGTGCCGAAGGTCGACTTGTCGATGAAGGGTTAGAACACGAAGGCCACGACGTCGTTGAACCTCTACGAGCAACAAGCCGCCAATCGCCGTCGCACGTGGATGGTGATGACCGTCTTTGTGGGCCTCGTCCTCTTTCTCGGCCTTGGCTTCGACACCGCGGCGTTTTCCGCCGAAGGCGCGTTTGTCCCGATCGGCACCACGGCCGCCTTGCTGTGCGGCGGCGGCACCGCCGCCTACAGCTTCTTCAACGGCGATCGAGCGGTGCTGGCTTCGACCCGGGCCGTCGATCTCGAAGATGCGATCGCCAACGCCCCCGATCGCGTGGAACTCCGGCAGTTCAGCAACGTCATCGACGAAATGGCGATCGCATCCGGCCTGCCGCGGCCCAAGGCATACCTGGTGGCGGACCCCGACGCCAACGCGTTTGCCACGGGCCGCGATCCCGCGCACGCGTCGATTGCGGTCACCGAGGGGCTCCTGACGGCGCTCAACCGCGAGCAGCTCCAGGGCGTGGTGGCGCACGAGATGTCACACATCCGCAACTACGACATCCGGCTGATGACGATCGTGGCGGCTCTGGTCGGCGCCGTGGCGCTGCTGTCGGACTGGGCGGCGCGCGGATGGCGCAGGGGCGCCGGCCGCGGCCGCTCGCGCGGCGGCAAAAAGGGCGGCGCGGCCGCGCTGGTCCTGGTCGTGCTGGTGATCTGGGTGGTCGCCGTGATCGCGGCGCCGCTCGTGGCGCGCCTGCTCGCGATGATGGTGTCGCGAAAGCGGGAGTTCCTGGCCGATGCCACGGCGGCGGAGCTGACCCGCAACCCCGGCGCGCTCGCCGACGCGCTCGAAGTGATCGAGGCGCAGGCCACGCCGACGCTCGCCGTGAAGCGCGGCAGCGCCCACTTGTGCATTGCCGATCCGCTCGGCCGGCCGATCAACGAGAAGACGGGGTTCTGGGCGAACCTGATGGCCACGCACCCGCCGATGCACGAACGCATCGCGGCGTTGCGGGGCATGGCCTATCAGTGAATGTGCCTCTTCCAGTCGCTCTTCCACTCATCCTCTGACGAGCGCCCGCCCGAGTAGACGTCGAAGCGGCTCCGCGCGCGGCCCATCTTCCAGCGCAGCCACCGGTATTTGACTTCGTCGAACGGCCGCGCCCGCAGCCCCTTCAGATAGAGGTACCCGACGACGAGCCCGCCCAGGTGGGCCGAGTGGGCCACGCCGCCGCCGGGACCGCCGAGCGCCGAGAGGAACGCGATCGCGCCGACGATCATGACGAAGTACTTCGCCGGAATCGGGAAGATGAAATAGAGGTAGATCGGCCGGTTAGGGAAGTACAGGCCGTAGCCGAGCAGCAGCCCGTAGATGGCGCCCGACGCGCCCACGGTGACCGAGTAGTAGATGTCGTCGATGAACAGTGACAAGAGCAGGCTCGTGGCCGCGGCGCCGATGCCGGTGACGAAGTAGTACTTCGTGAAGAAGCGCGTGCCCCACGTCCGCTCGAGCTCGGTGCCGAACATCCAGAGGGCCAGCATGTTGATGAGGATGTGCCCGACGCCGCCGATGTCGTGGAGGAACATGTAGGTGATCGGCTGCCACAGGGCCAAGCTCTCGAACACCGCTTGCGGCTGCAGGCCGAGCCGCAGCGTCATGACCGGCACGATCTTGTTCACCACGAACACGATCACGTTCGTGATGACGAGCCACTTCACTGCGGGCGTCATGCGGCCGGGGCCGAAGGAGACCGAGGAGGAGGGGTAGCGCGCCACTTGCCGGAATGGTACTACGGTTTACATTGTCGATTGATGAATGACCGATTGGCGATTGTTGGGTGATTTGGGGATTTGGGGATTTGGTGATTCGAATGTCGCGATTGGGTGAGTTCAAATTTCGCGATTGGGTGAGCGGGGAATTGGCGGCCGCCAATCGGCAATCGGCAAAATCCATCAATCCGAGTCGCGCAATCGCGCAATCGCGAAATCACCAAACAGTCACAAAATCGGTCGATCATCAATCGGCAATGCGCCCTGCCCCGTCCCCCGCGGCAATCCCCAAGCGAGCGCAGCGGCAAGTAACGGGACAAAGGCGAGCGCAGTCAGCGTTCGCTCGATGCCGAACCGATCCGCGCCGGCGCCGATCAACGGCACCGCCAGGCTGCCCATGCCCCAGGCAAAGCCCATCATCAACGACGACACCGTCGCCGCGCCGCCCGTGGTGAACGTCTGCGCGAACGTGACGCTGATGGGCAGCGTCGACTGCAGCAGCAGGCCGCCGATCGCCAGCATCGCCGTGAAACCGGCCGGCGGCAGCCTCGGGGCCATCGCCATGAACGGCACCGCGGCGACGAGCGACCACACGATGATCCGCCGCGGACCCACGCGATCCGACAGCGGGCCGCCGATCAGGCCGCCGATGCCGCTGGCAAACAGATACAGCGACACCGCGGAGCTGGCCTCGCCAATCGTCAGGCCCTGGCGCGTGAGCAGCGTCGGCGCGAAGGTCATGAACCCGTAGGTCGTCGCCGTGCGGAGCACGATGGTGAAATAAAGCAGCGTCAACGGCACGGCCGCGGGCGCGAGCGTCGCCCACGTCGATCGCTCGTGTGCCTCGGGCCGCTGCATCGGCGGCACCTGCCGCAGCGTCCACGACAGCGCCAGCAGGCCGGGGATCATGATGAGCGGCGACCACCCCAGCCCCATGTAGGCGATGAACGGCGCAAACAGGACCGGCGCCGCCGCGAAGCCCAGCGACCCGCCCGACAGGTGCGCCGACATGGCCAGGCCCTTCCGGTGGTCGGCGAGCTTGTAGACCAGCGCCGCCGCCGGCGGGTGGAACGCGGCCCCGCCGAGGCCTCCCAGCACGAGCACGAGCCCGAGCATCAGCGGCGAACCCGCCCACCCGACGAAGCTCAGCGCGATCACCGTCAATAGCGGCCCCGCGATCACGAGCGCACGCGGCCGCCACCGATCCGCAAGCGTGCCGAACCCGAGCTGCGACACCGAATTGGCCATCTGGAAGCACATCGCCAGCGTGCCCGCCGCCTTCAGCGACAGGTTCAAATGCGGAATCAGCAGCGGCAGCAGCGGCGCGTAGATGTTCGTGTACGCGTCGACGACGATGTGCGTCGAGGCGATCTTCCAGATGGACGGGTGCAACCCGAACCAGCTCCGTTCTTTCACCCGGCCATCCTTCGCAGGCGGCCCAGAATCAGGTCCCGCGCGTCAGTGAATTCGGGAATGCGGAGCAGCTGCGCCATTCCGGCGAGGGTGGCCAGTGCGCCGCCGATGCTCGCCGCCAGCCTCACGATCTGGATCGCCAGGCCCTGGCCGGGCAGCACGCTCGTCATCACGTCGTTCGCGGCCCAGGCGGCGGCCGCCATGGCGACGGCCGCCACGATCACGCGCACCAGCGTCGAGAGGATCCGCCCGCCCTCGAGCCCGTGGATTTCGCGCTTCAGCAGCCACAACTGCAACGACGCGTTCACCAGCGCGGTAATCGACGTGCCCAGCGCGAGCCCCCGGTAGCCCATCACCCGCACCAGTGCGAGGTTGAGCGCCACGTTGATCACCACGGAGGCCGCGCTCGCCATCACCGGTATGCGGCTGCGCCGCAGCGCGTAGAACGTGGGCGAGACAATGCGGACGATCGAGTAGCCGACCAGGCCGATCGCGTAGAGCTGGAGGGCCGCCGCCGTCGCCGCGGTGTCGGCGGCGGTGAAGCTGCCGTGCTCGAAGATCACCGACACGATCGGCCGCGCCAGCACGATCAGCCCCAGCGACGCGGGCACATTCAGCAGCAGCATCAGCCCGATGGCGCCGGCCATCGTCGAGCGAATCCGACCGAAGTCGGCCTCCGCCACCATGCGCGACACCGCCGGCGTCGCCGCCGTGGCGATCGAGACCCCGAAGAGGCCGATGGGCAGGTACATCAACCGGAATGCGAAGTCGAGCCACGACACGGCGCCCGTGCCTTCGCCGGTGGCGAGCACCGTGTTCACGAACACGTTGATCTGCGTTGCCGCCATCCCGATCGTCCCCGGGCCCATCAGCAGCAATACGTGGCGGAGGCCCTCGTCCCGGAAGTCGAGCACGGCCCGGTAGCGAAAGCCTTCGCGGCGAAGCGGCGGCCACTGGATGACGAGCTGGCCGAGGCCGCCGACGAGCGTGCCGATGGCGACCACCGTGATCGGCGCGAGGCCCAGGTCGGGCGCGAGCGGAATGAACACGAGGGCAATCACGATGCTGCCCACGTTGAACATCGCGGGCGACAGCGCCGGCACGAAGAAGTGGCCGAGCGAATTGAGCATGCCCATGAGCGCCGCGGCCAGCGCCACCATGGTGAGGAATGGAAACATGATGCGCGTGAGCTGCACGGTGAGCTCGAACTTGCCCGGCACCTGGGCGAACTCGGAGGCAAACAGGCGCACCAGCGGCTCGGCGAACACCACTCCGGCGATCACGACGAGGCTCGTGACGATCAGCAGGGCGTTGATCACCGAGCTGGCGAGGTGCCAGGCGCGCTCCCGGCCCTGCAGCGTCAGCTGGCGCGTGAACGTGGGCACGAATGCCGCGCTCATGGCGCCTTCGGCGAAGAGGTCACGGACGAGGTTGGGTACGCGGAACGCGACGCGGAATGCGTCGTTGGCGTCGCCGGCCCCGAAGTAGAAGGCCAGCACCTGATCCCGCACGAGCCCGAGGATGCGGCTCGTGATTGTCGCCAGCCCGAAGACCCCGGCAGACCGGGCCAGGCGTGGGTGGGAGTCCGGCATCAGTCGACCGACAGCGTAGCACGGGGGCCACATGTCCCCGGGCGGACACCGTCCAGCCGTGGGATTCCGTCCCGCAAACGACCAGATAGCGTGAAAAAAACAGGGCTCCAGCCGTTCGGCCGGAGCCCTAAGGAGGATGGTGAGAGGCTGACTAGGCCTTTCAAATATATAGACGGGCGACCCGGGAGAAATGTTTGCCGCCTCGCCGCAGATTCTGCACGTTGCCGTGACGAACGGGCCTTATCCCAGCCGTGCCCGGACGGCCTCGTTGACCTTCTTGCCGTCGACCGTCTTGCCGGCGAGGGCGGCCATCACGGCTTTCATGACCTTCCCCATGTCCTTCTGGCTGCTCGCCCCGGTATCGGCGATGGCGGCGGTGACGGCCGCGCCAACTTCCTCGTCCGAGGCCGCCGCCGGCAGGTACTTGTCGAGCACGACGATTTCGGCCTGCTCCTTCTCGGCGAGGTCCTGGCGCCCGCCCCTGGTGAACTGATCGATCGAATCGCGCCGCTGCTTCACGAGCATCGACACGACCTGCAGCTCTTCGGCGCCCTCGAGCGCGCGCCGCTTCTCGATGCTCTTGTTGGTGAGCGCCGTTTTGAGCATGCGCAGGGCCGTGAGCCGCGTTTGGTCCTTCGCCTTCATCGCGGCGACGAGGTCGGCGCCGAGCGTTTGTTCTAATGACATGGGCATCCTTCAGTGATCGAGATCGCCGTCGCCGAGAGTGAAGTGCCACTCGTCGGCGGATGAATAGAAGGCCTTCGGAACGGCGACGGCGTTGATCTTCACCGTGATCTCGACCGCCGATTTCACCACGAAGTACCCCGACCGCCGGAGGACACGGCGAATCGCGGCGTGGGTCGCGTAACACCGGATCTTGTCCGAGTCGGCCATCCGCGCCTCGCGGTCGACCCATCGCGCGAGGGTCTTGAGCCCCCGCTCGTCGGAGGGATCCGCCAGCAGATCCACGATCTGGGTCACCCGGCCCTGCGGTTCCCGCAAGTGCCGGTAGACGACGTAGCCGTCGACCTCTTCGCCGCGGCGCAGGAGCGCGGCCGTGTAGCGCACGTGCGGCGGTTCGATGAACTTCCAGTTCAGATACCGGGCGTCGCGGCGGACCGAGATCGCGAACCGGTTGGCCAGCCGCTCCCACAGGCGATCCACGCCCGCATCGAACCGCCGGACCACTTCCACTTCCTCCTTGAGCGGCTGCGTGCGCGACACCACGCGAACGACGGGAAGGGCGAGGGCCGACACGAGGCGGTTGATCGCGACCGGCCAGGTCGGAATGCGAAACGCGCGCCGGCTGATCGGCTTGACGAGACAGGGCAGCGGCTGCGCCTTCGGCCACCGCATTTCGTCCAGCCGCATCCGTGTGGCGTGGGAGAGGCCGGCGCCAAGCGCGACGCCGGTGCCGCGGTCCCACGCGCGGAGCAGCGCGCCCCCGAGGCCCTGGCGCTGGCGTTCGGCGACCACGAGCGGGTCGGCGCTCCACGTGCCCGCGGCGTCCGCGCCCGCAATCGTCACGCGAACGGGCGTCAGTGGAACTGCGGCGATGAGCGTCGGACCTTCGCGCACGACCCAGTAGGGCGGCTCCACGCCGTTGGCCGGGTTCCGGCGCTCCCAATCCCAGCGCAGGCGGACGCGATCGGCCGCTTCGATACCGAATGTACGCCGGTACAGTTGCTCGGTGCCGCGTCGATCGTCAGGAGTGTAGCGTTCGATATCCGCCATGTACGAACTGAGCCGGCCAGACCACGCAATCGATTGGGGAGTGGCTCAATTGTACGCCGAGTGTGCGCGCGTCAGCCGGGCGGCCGCACCGCCGGGCCCGGCTGGGTCGGTTGCGGAAGGGGCTGCTGGATCATGCCGGGCTGCGCCGCGCCCGTGCCGCCGAACGGCGTTGTCGGGTAGCCTGTCGGCGCGGCGGGCGGCGAGGCGGGATTGATCGTGATCGATTGCGGCGAGCCCGTCAACGGATTCAGCGTGACCGGGTTGCCCTGCATGCCCTGGGGCGGATTGAAGACCCCCGGCTGGAAGCCGGCCTGTCCCGGCTGCGGGAAGGTGAACACCGGCGCGTTCGGCGGATTCGGGTCTTCTTCCGCTTCCTCGTCGTCTTCTTCCGTGGGCCGCTGCACTGCGGGGCGCGGCGGAATGAACCGCTGCGTTCCGGCGGTGGAGCCCGGGTTGTTGGCAGGACCGCTCGGCCTCGCCGCCGCCGGGGCCGGCGCGGAGCTGGTGGCCAGCACGAGGATGCGATCGAAAATCGAGGCGCCCGCCACGGCGCCGCGCGGCGCCGCCATGTAGCCGGCGACGCTGCGAAGGATGATGTCGAGGGCCTGGGCTTCCGGGACGTCCACGAGCTTGAGCGTCAACGGCGCGCCCGAGATGCGCTCGGCGCCGACGACCGTGGTCCCCCCCAGCTTCCCCCACTCGTTGAGGATCGTTCGCACTGGGACCGAGGTTGCGTCGATGCTGACGAGGCCCTGGCTATTGAAGGACAGCGTCAGCCCCTGGGCGCCGGCAGGCGCTGCCACAAAGACGATCAGTGCAAGGATGAGAAGGATTCGACGCATTGAAAACAACGCCTCTGTAAGTATACGCCCTTCAGACGTCCTTACTGGCCTGCTGGCCGGAAGGTCCGGGCCGCCGCGGCGACGGCGGAGATGGCGGCGTCCGGCAGAGCTGGATACATCGGCAACGACACGACTTCCGAGCACACCCGGTTGGCGACCGGACAGTCGGCCGGGTCGAACGCCTTCAGGGCCGGCTGCCGTGGAATCGGCACCGGATAGTGGATCAGCGTCTCGACGCCGAAGTTGGCCAGGTGAGCCATGAACGCGTCGCGGTGGGGCGTCCGTACCGGAAACAGGTGATACACGTGCCCGGCGTCGAATTCGCGCGGCACCGTGAGCGCGGCGCCCTCGAGCCCGAATCGGTATGCGGCGGCGATGGCGCGCCGCCGCGCCGTCCAGCCTCCGAGGTAGGGCAGCCGCGCGCGGAGAATCGCCGCCTGCATTTCATCCAGCCGGCTGTTCGCGCCGGCCTCCTCGTGGTGATAGCGCGACGTCTGCCCGCCGTTGCGGAGGCGCTTGATGCGCGCCGCCAGCTGGGTGTCCCGCGTGATCACGGCGCCGCCATCCCCCAACGCGCCAAGGTTCTTCGTCGGGTAGAAGCTGATGGCGCCGGCGACGCCGATGGTGCCGACCGCCCGTCCGTCCGATGTCGCGATGTGCGCCTGCGCGGCGTCTTCGACCAGCGCCAGGTGATGGCGCGCGGCGATCGCCTCGATGGCTCGCATGTCGGCGGCCTGCCCGTAGAGGTGCACCGGCAGGATCGCCTTCGTGCGCGGCGTGATCGCGGCTTCGATCTTCGTCGGATCCAGCGTCAACCGATCCGGATCGATGTCGGCGAACACCGGCCGCGCGCCCGCCATGATCACGGCCAGGGCCGAATAGGCGGCCGACAGCGGCGGCGTAATCACCTCGTCGCCGTCGCCGATGTCGAGCGCGCGGAGGATCAGCGTGATGGCGTCGGTGCCCGTGCCGACGCCGACGGCGTGCGGCACGCCGCTCGCCGCGGCGAATTCGGCCTCGAACCCCTCGACCTCGGGACCGAGCACGAACCAGCCGCTGGCGATCACGCGGTCGATCGCCGCCCTCACGGCCGCGGCGTCGTCGCCCGGCGTGAGCGCGTTAAACGGAACTCGTGCCGACATAGTGGGGCAGGTGCTGGCGGTAATACGCCAGCGTGCGCGCGAAGCCGTCGCGAAGCGGCACGGTGGGCGCCCAGCCGGTGCGCGACTTGAACAGCGACGAGTCGGCGTAGAAGCTGCCGATGTCGATCGCCTTCTGGTCCGGCGGCCACTCGACGAAGCGGAACCGCCCGCTGCCGGCCAGCTCGACGAGCAGCCTGACGAGGTCGCGATGCGCGATGTGCTCGTCGCCGCCCAGGTTGAACGCCTCGCCGTTGACCGCGTCGGTCGCGCCCGCCGCCAGGAAGGCCTCCACCGCATCGTCGACGTAGACGAAGTCGCGGATCTGCGATCCGTCGCCGAAGACCTGGATCTCCTGGTCTTCGAGTGCGAGGCGGATGAACCAGCCGATGAAGCCCTGGCGATTGTGGCGGAGCAGCTGCCGCGGCCCGTAGACGTTGGTGAGGCGAAGCGCGCACGCGCGCACGCCAAAGACGTTGTTGTAGACGAGATGGTAGTACTCGCCCGCGGCCTTGTTGATGCCGTTGACGTCGGTCGGCCGCACGAGCTGCCGCTCGGTCACGGGCAGGTGATCCGGCCGGCCGTAAATCTGCCGCGTGCTGGCATAGACGACCTTGGCGTGCAGGTTGTGATGGCGGCACGCTTCGAGCAGCGTCAGCTGGCTGCGGCAGTTGATCTCGAGGTCGGTGTGCGGGTCGCGCATGCTGTCGATGTGGCTCACCTGGCCGGCGAGGTTGAAGATCACGTCGCGGTCCCGCACCAGGTAGTTCATGGTGCTCGCCTGCCGCACGTCGGCCACGTTCACGCGGACGCGGTCTTCGATGCCGGCGATGTTGAACAGGTTGCCGCCGTAGTCGGGAATCAGCGAATCGACGAGCAGGACGTCGGCGCCGAGGGCGGCGAGGCGGTGGGCGAGGTTGCTGCCGATGAAGCCGAGCCCGCCCGTGATCATCACGCGCCGCCCGCGGTAGAAATCCGGCGTCATCGGGGACCGCCTCGCGTCGGGACGGGTTCGGCCGCCGGCTTGGCCTTCAGGTGCTGGCGTTTCACGACCAGCACCCACCAGAGCTTCATCACGTCGACGGCCGTCCGCACGATCCGCGGGAAGTTGAAGAACTGCGACTTGCCGTAGGCGCGGTGGAAATGGTGCACGGGCGTTTCGGCGACACGGAAGCCGGCATCCTGGAACTTCTTCATCATCTCCAGGCAAATCACGCCGCTGTTCTTCTCGAGGTGGACGACGTCGAAGATCCGCCGGCGCATCAACCGGAAGTCGCAATCGACGTCGCGGACCTTCAGGCCGAAGAGCAGCTTGACCATGTGGTGGTAGATGCGGCCGATGATGATGCGGTGGATCGGGTCGGACCGGCTGATCTTCCAGCCGTTCACCCAATCCACATCGTCGGTCATCGTCTCCCAGAGAACCGTCATCTCCGCGGGGTCGTACTGCGCATCGCCGTCGGTGTAGAACACGAAGTCCTTGGACGCGGTGGCGAATCCCGAGCGCAGCGCGCCGCCGTAGCCGCGGTTCTTCGCATGATGCACGATGCGGACGCGGTCCGGATACACGCGCGCCAGCTCGTCGAGAATGCGCGGCGTGTCGTCCTGGCTGCCGTCGTTGATCACGATCACTTCGAAGTCGGGCGTGAGCGTGCCGGCCACCCGCACGGCGGTGATGACGAGGCTGGCGATCGTGCCGGCGTCGTTGTAGGCGGGAAAAAACACGCTCAGCCCGGGCATGGGGGCCACTTTACTCCGAACCCCCGTCGCTTCGGGCCCGGATCCTGCCATGCCGCAGGATCAGCTTCCACGGCGTGACGAGCGACTCCACCAGCACGCCGCTCGACAGCTTCGACGCCCCCTGCCGGCGTTCGACGAAGATGATCGGCGACTCGACGATCCGCAGGCCGGCGACGGCGGCGATGAAGGTGACGTCGAGGAGAAAGGCGTAGCCGTCCGACACGATCTGGTCGAGCGGCAGCCGCGCGAGCGCCGTCCGCCGCCAGCAGCGATAACCGGTGGTGATGTCGCGCAGCCCGAGGCCCGTCACGGTCCGGATGTAGAAGTTGGCAAACGTGCTCAGGATGATCCGGCGCAAGGGCCAGTTCACCACGCTGATGCCGTTGAGGTATCGCGAGCCGATCACCAGGTCGGCGCCCGCGGCGGCCACCCGGATCAGTTCCGGCAGGTACTTCGGATCGTGCGACAGGTCGGCGTCCATCTGGACCACGAAGTCGGCATCGGTCTGGATGGCGCGGCGAAAGCCCTCGAGATACGAGACGCCCAGGCCGCGCGGCCCGGTGCGGTGCAGCACGTCGACGCGCCCCGGATGCGCCGTGGCGAGCGCATCGGCCACCGCGCCGGTGCCGTCGGGCGATTGATCGTCGAGCACCAGGACCAGGGTCCCGGGCACGGTCAGGATGTCCGCGACGAGCACGGGCAGGTTCTCCCGCTCGTTATAGGTGGGGACGAGGACGAGCGTCTTCATGCCGGGTTACCGGCGGCCCTCGAACCGCAACGACGAAATCTGCTCCGACACCAGGCCCACCAGGATGACGATCACCGAGAACATCAGCAGCAGCACCGCGCCATTGGGAATGCGGTCGTGATAGAGGAGGTTCCACGCGCCGTACGCCGCGCCGACCACGAACGCGGCGGCGCTGATCGGCGCGAAGACCCTGAGCGGGCTGAAAATGGTGACGACCTTCAGCAAGATCAGCAGGAACTTCGCGCCGTCGCTGGCGAAACGGATCTTCGACGTGCCGACCCGCGGCCGCGCACCGATCGGCTCGAACGTCACATTGTAACCGGCCTTGATGAAGGCCAGCGTCGTCGTCGTCGGGGTCGAGAAGCCGTTCGGCAGCAGGTGGATGAACTCGAGCAGGTACTCGCGACGGGCGCCGCGGAAGCCGGAGGTGAGGTCGGGAATCGGGCGCTCCGTGAGATAGCTGGCCAGCCAGTTCAGGATCGCGTTGCCGATGCGCCGGCCCGGCGTGGCCTGCGTGTCCGACGATCGCGCGCCGACCACGAGGTCGTAGTCGCCGAGACGCGCCGCCAGCCGCGCGGCATCTTCTGGCTGGTGCTGCCCGTCGGCGTCGAACACCACCACCCACTCGCCGGTGGCGTGGCGGATCGCGGTTTTCACCGCCGCGCCGTTGCCCTTGTTGTAGGGATGGGCGATGACGCGGGCGCCGGCGGCGCCGGCCGCCTCGCCCGTGCCGTCGGTCGAGCCATCGTCAACCACCAGGACCTCGTGCCAGGGCGCCGCCGATCGCAGCGCCGCCACCACCGAGGCGATGGCCGCCGCCTCGTTGAACGCCGGCACGACGATGGTGACAGACTGCGGTGCCGCCATCGTTACGTCGCGTGCCGGAAGTTGATGATGTCGCCGTCCTGGACCACGTATTCCTTGCCCTCGAGCCGCAGCTCGCCATGGTCGCGGCAGGCCGGCATCGACCCGCGCGCGAGGAACGCGTCGTAGCCCACCACTTCCGCGCGGATGAAGCCGCGCGAGATGTCGCTGTGGATCTCGCCGGCCGCATCGAGCGCGATGGTGCCGCGGCGGATCGACCAGGCCCGGCACTCGTCTTCGCCGACGGTGAAAAACGACATGTATCCCAGCAGGTCGTAGCTGGCGCGGATCACGCGGTCGAGCCCGGATTCGGCCAGCCCCAGGTCCTTCAGGAAAGCCCCGGCATCGGCGGGCTCGAGGGCGGCGATTTCGAGCTCGATCTTCGAGCACACGGGCACCGCGCGCGTGCCTTCGCGCGAGAGAAACGCCGTCATCCCGGTCTGCGCGGCCGCGCGCTCGACGCTCGCCGCCGACCCGACATCCGCTTCGTCCATGTTGAGGACCACGAGCAACGGCTTCGCCGACAGCAGCTGGAAGCCGCGCAGGCGCCGCAGGTCGTCGCCGGCCAGGCCGAGCGCGCGCAGCGGCTGCCCGCTCTCGAGCGCGGTCCGGCACCGGGCGAGCAGCTCCTTCTCCTTGTCGAGTTCCGGCGACTTGTTCTTCTTGAGGTCCTTCTCCATGCGCTCGAGCCGCCGTTCGACGACGCCAAGGTCGGCGAGGATCAGTTCGTCCTCCATGGCCTGGGCATCACGCGCGGGATCGACGGACCCGGACGGATGGGCCACGGCCGGGTCGCGGAACGCGCGGACGACGTGCACCAGCGCGTCGGCGTTCTTGTAGCCGGCCACATCGACCAGCGCCGCCGCGCCCGTGCGGCCGGGCGCCACCATGTCGGTGAACTCGATGGTCGCCGGCACGCGCTTCTTCGGATTGAACATCGCCGTGAGCCGATCGAGCCGCGCATCGGGCACCTTCGAGATCCCGACCACGGTTTCCGCCTTCCCGCGGGGCGCGTCCTTCGCGCTCGTCATCAACTGGAACAGCGTGGACTTGCCGGTCGAGGGAAAACCGATGAGGGCCGCATGCAGCATGGGGAGTTTGTGCACGGCACCCCTTGAAGGGGTGCCCTACTATCCAAAACGGTAATCGTAGCACGCGCTTCACACGCTTTCGCCCCTCGTCAGCATGTGGTAGTCAAAAAATTGACACACCTTCGCGTTGTTGGCGAAACAAAGGCGTAAACGATAGACAGATAGTCGTTTGCCGCACTTGGACGTTGACAAGCCAGGCTGCCCGCTCTACCATCCGAGTGGATTTTTATGGAGTGAAGTGGAGTAACAGACGTGCTCCGGGGCAACTCGCCGGCGAAAATTGATGACAAGGGACGGCTCAAGGTCCCGA
>MELE01000243.1:0-11333 GCA_001768615.1 Acidobacteria bacterium RIFCSPLOWO2_12_FULL_67_14b
ATGAACCGTGAACCCTGAACCGTGAACCCATGAACCGACTCGCTACGTACCTGTCGTTCATCCGCTTCAGCCACTCCGTGTTCGCGCTGCCGTTCGCGCTGACGGGTGGGCTGTTGGCCTGGCGCGAGCGTCCGTTCCACTGGACTCAGGTCGCATGGGTGATCGTGGCCATGGTGGCCGCGCGCAGCGCCGCCATGGGGTTCAACCGCCTGGTGGACGCGCGGATGGACGCGCTCAATCCGAGGACGGCGTCGCGAGAGATCCCGCGCGGGACCATGGGCCGCGCCGAGGCGGCCGTCTTCGTGATGGTCTCGTCGGTTGTCTTCATGTTCGCGTCGTGGCGGCTGGGCCCGCTGTGCGCGGCGCTCTCGCCCGTGGCCCTGGCAATCGTGTTCTGGTACTCGCTGGCGAAGCGCTATACGTCGTATACGCAGGCGTTCCTCGGGCTGGCCATGGCTGTGGCCCCGGTCGGCGGATGGCTCGGGGCGGGCGGCCGCGGAGGATGGGAGCCCTGGCTGCTCGGCCTGGCGATCGGCCTGTGGGTGGGCGGGTTCGACGTCCTGTACGCGTGCCAGGACGTCGAGTTCGACCGCGCGCATGGACTCAATTCGATTCCCGTCCGCTTCGGCATCGTTCGATCGTTGTGGATCTCGCGCGCGATGCATGTGGCCGCCGTCGCCGGCATGGCCGCCCTGGCGTGGCTCGTGCCCCTCGGCCCGATCTATCTCGGCGGGGTCGCGCTCGTGGCCGGCCTGCTGATCTACGAACAGTCGCTCGTCAGCGTCGACGACCTGTCGCAGGTGAAGCGGGCGTTCGACCTGAACGGATGGGTGGGCATCTTGTATTTCGTGACGACGGGAATCGCGTTGTATGTCCGCTAGCGCAGGCGGGTCTAAAGGCGCAGGCGGGTCTAAAGACCCGCCTCTACCACCTGATAAGACGCCCGCGAAGATCGCGGGCATGTTCGATGCGATCGCCGGGCGCTACGACCTGCTCAACACGGTCCTGTCGGCCGGCCTCGATCGGTACTGGCGGCGGCGCGCCATTGCCACGCTGCAGCTGACCGGCCGGGAGCGATTGCTCGACGTCTGCACCGGAACCGCGGACGTGGCCATCGGCGCGGCGCGGCGCCCGGCCGGCGCCGCCCGCGTCGTCGGGGTGGATTTCTCCGGCGCCATGCTGCAGCACGGATCCGCGAAGGTGCGCCGTGGCGGTCTCGACAGGAGGGTACAACTCGTGCGAGGCGACGCCATGCGGCTCCCGATCGCCGCCTCGTCGGTGGATGCCGCGACGATCGCGTTCGGCATCCGCAATATTGAACGCCCGGACGAGGCATGCCGGGAACTGTGGAGGGTGCTGCGCGCCGGCGGCCGCCTTGCGATCCTGGAGTTTGGCCTGCCGGTGATTCCGGCGGTACGGCCGCTGTACCTCTGGTACTTCAACCACGTGCTGCCGCGCATCGGCCGTGCCGTCTCGCGTCACGACGCCGCCTATTCCTACCTGCCCGAGTCGGTCGGGACGTTTCAGTTCGGCGACCAGTTCGCGCGAATCCTCACCGACGCAGGATTCTCACAAGTTCGCAGCAGGCCACTGGCGCTGGGCATCGTCTATCTTTACAGTGCAAAGAAGCCGTCGGCTTGAGGCTTGTGGCTTGTGGCTTGAGGCATGTGCCTTTTTTGCCCAAGCCCCAAGCCTCAGGTCCCAAGCCGCGTTATAATCGCGTAAGTTACTGATGTACTTCGACTTCGACGATCGCTATCGCGATATCGAGCCGGTCGGATCCGCGATCAACCGGCGCGACGGCGTCGCCGTGTCGATCATGGTTCACGCGGCGCTGCTCGCGTTGCTCCTGTTCCTGCCCGACTGGCTGCCCGAGCGCCGTGTGGCGCAGCTCATGCCGCCGCCCGAAGAGCAGCAGCGGCAGGATCAGCCCCGATTCGTCTTCGTGGCGCCCAAGCTCGAACTGCCGCCGACGCGCCAGCCGGATCGCGTGGAGCTGTCGGATCTCGATCGCAGCGCCCGCGCGACCGAGCGCGCCCCGACGCTGCAGAACCCACTGCCGTTCGCGCGCGGCAACTCGTCGGAGCGCACCGAACAGTCGCCCGATGAACGCATGAAGGGGCAGGGTCCCGCGCCGCAGCCCGCGCCCGAGTCGCCGGCGGTGGAAGTGCCCCAGCCGCTGGATCCCCGCAACGATCCGCAGATGGCGATGATGCAGCGACCGCCGCTGCAGCCGCCCGCCGGCGGATCCCTTGGGGAGGCGCTGAAGAACCTGCAGAAGTACGTCCAGAAAGAATCGTTCGACAACCAGAAGGGCCAGACGCAGGAATTCGGGCCGCTGCAGTTCGATACCAAGGGTGTCGAGTTCGGGCCCTGGATCCGGCGCTTCGTGTCGCAGGTGCGCCGCAACTGGTTCGTGCCCTACGCGGCGATGACCATGCGCGGCCGTGTGGTGATCACGTTCAACGTGCATCGCAACGGCACGCTGACCGACGTCACCGTGGTGCGCCCCTCGGAGATCGAGTCGTTCAATACGGCCGCCGTCAACGCGTTGCTCGCCTCGAATCCGACGACGCCGCTGCCGCCCGAGTATCCGGACGACAGGGCGTTCTTCACGGTCACGTTCTTCTATAACGAGAATCCTCCGGGCCAGTAGTGCCGGGAAGGCGCCCCTTTACGGGGCGCCGGACACCATCGTGAAACCTCTCATCGCAGTTCTGGGTCCCACGGCCACGGGAAAGAGCGCGCTGGGCCTGGCGCTGGCCGAACGCTTCGGCGGCGAGATCATCAACTGCGATTCGACCGCCGTCTATCGCGGCTTCGACATCGGCACCGACAAGGTGCTGGTGGCCGAGCGGCGTGGCATTCCGCACCATCTGATCGATGTCGCCGATCCCACGGACGAGTACACGGCCGCGCACTTCGCCGGCGACGCCTCGGCGATCGTCCGCGACATTCACGCGAGAGGCAAGTTGCCGATTCTCGTCGGCGGCACCGGGTTCTACTACCGTGCCCTGACCCGGGGCCTGTTTCCCGGCCCCGGCAAGGACGCCGCGCTCCGATCGCGCCTCGAGCGGGTCGCGCACAAACGTGGTGTCGAGGCGCTCCATCGCCTGGTCAGCCGGGTCGATCCCGAGTCGGGCCTTCGCATTCAACCGCGCGACCTCAAGCGCCTCGTGCGCGCGCTCGAGGTCTACTTCCAGACCGGCCGGCCGTTGACGGCGCATTTCGAGGCCACGGCCTCGCTGCTCGACCCGGATGTGGAGGTCGTCCCGATTGGCCTGCGCGTGCCGGCCGACTGGCTGGCCGATCGGCTGGCCCGCCGCGTCGATGCACAATTCGACGCGGGCCTGCTGGACGAGATTCGCGCGCTGCTGGCCGCGGGGGTGCCGCCCGGCGCCCGGCCGTTCGGCGGCCTGGTCTATCGGCAGGCGATGGAGCACCTGCAGGGCGTGCGCGACGAGGCCGCGACGCGCGCCCTGATTGCGCAAGAGAATCGCCGCTACGCGCGCCGGCAGTTGATCTGGTTCCGAAAAGAGCCTAACCTTGTCTGGTTTGACGGCCCCGGCACTAACGCCGAAGTGCAGGACAGCGTAATTGCGATGCTGACCGCGCGGGGCCTGTTGAAGGACGGGAAAAATGCCGCCGATACCTGAAGCGAAGACCGGCGCTCCAAACATTCAGGATGTGTTCCTGAATTATGCACGTCGCGAGAAGTTGCCCGTCACGGTCCACCTGCTCGACGGGCGTGAATTCGAAGCCCGCATCAAGAACTTCGACCGCTTCGCGCTGATCGTGGAGCACGCGGGCATGGATCACCTGATTTTCAAGCACGCGATCGCCACGATTCGCACGCCGCGCAGCGTCCCGAACTACTTCTCGTCTCACCATCCTTGATCAAGGCACAAGGCAGAAGGCGAAAGGCAAAACCGAAGCCGGTTTCGGGCTCAGAGCTCGGGCCTTTTGCCTTCTGCCTTCTGCCTTCTGCCTTGTCGTGAGTGTGTTCGCCCGCGCCATCGTCATCGTTCTCGACAGCGTCGGCATCGGCGAATTGCCGGATGCCGCGCTGTACGGGGACCAGGGCAGCAACACGCTCGGGAACATCGCGGCCTCGGTGCGGATCCGGATCCCGACCCTGGCCGCGATGGGCCTCTCACGCCTGACGCCACTCGCAGGCGCCGGCCGGCTCGAGGCGCCGACGGCCGCCTACGGCCGCATGGCCGAACGCTCCGCCGGCAAAGACTCGGTCACCGGTCACTGGGAGCTGATGGGCGTCGTCCTGGAGCAGGCGTTCCCCACCTTTCCCGAAGGCTTTCCCGCGGCCCTGATCGCCGAGTTCGAGCGGCGGATTGGACGGCCCTCGATCGGCAACGTCGTGGCATCGGGCACGGCGATCATCGACGAGCTCGGCCCCCGCCACGTGGAAACCGGCTATCCGATCGTCTACACCTCGGCCGACAGCGTGTTCCAGATCGCAGCGCACGAAGGGATTGTCTCCGTGCCTCAGCTCTACGACTGGTGCAAGGTCGCCTACGAACTGACGGTGGAGGGCCTCGGCCTCGGCCGCGTGATCGCGAGGCCGTTCGTGGGCAGCCCGGGGGCCTTCAAGCGGACGTCGCACCGTCATGACTACGCGATGCCGCCCGTGGCCGAGACGCTGCTCGATCGAATGATCGCGGCCGGGCAGCACGTCGCGGCGGTCGGCAAGATTGCAGACCTGTTCGCCGGGCGCGGCGTCTCCCGGAGCTACCCGACCAAGAGCGATGCCGACGGCGTGGATCGCGTCGAGGAACTGGTGGCGACCCAGGACGGCGGATTGATCTTCGCGAACCTGGTCGACTTCGATACCGTCTACGGGCACCGGAACGATACGCCGGGGTACGCGGCCAATCTCGAGCGCTTCGATGCGCGGCTGGCGGGGCTGTTGCCGCGCCTGCGCGACACCGACCTGCTCGTGATCACCGCCGATCATGGCAACGACCCGACGACGCCGAGCACGGATCACTCGCGCGAACACGTGCCGCTGCTCGTGCAGGGGAAGCGCGTCCGCGCCGGCGTCGACCTCGGCACGCGCGCGACCTTTGCCGACCTCGGACAAACGCTGGCCCAGGTCTTTGGGGTCGGACGCCTGGCTCACGGCGAGAGCTTCCTTCCGGCCCTTCGGCCAGCTCAGGGCAGGCGATAATGGAGGCGTCATGAATGCCGCCTCGTCGAAGATCCGCGAGCAGCTCGAGGCACGCGAGCGCGAGCTGCTCGCGCCCCAGGCGGCGAAAAGCGCCAACACCAGGGGCCGCCTTCGCGTCGAGAAGGAAGACCCCATCCGTCCGGCTTTCCAACGTGACCGCGATCGCATCGTCCACACCAAGGCATTCCGCCGGCTCAAGCATAAGACACAGGTGTTCTTTTCGCCGGCCGGCGATCATTACCGGACGCGACTCACGCACACGCTCGAGGTCGCGCAAATCGCGCGCACCATCGCAAAGGTGCTGCGCCTGCACGAGGAGCTGACCGAGGCGATTGCCCTGGGACACGACCTCGGGCACACGCCGTTTGGCCACGCCGGCGAGCGCGTGCTCAACGAGCTCGCGCCCCGCGAGTTCAATCACTACGAGCAGAGCCTCCGTATTGTCGACGTGCTCGAGAACAACCACCAGGGCCTGAACCTGACGTGGGAGGTGCGCGACGGCATTGCGCGTCACTCGAAGGGCAAGAACGGCATGCCCGTGGGCGCGCCGCCCGAGCAGCGCGCCAGCACGATCGAGGGGCAGGTGGCGCGCGTGGCCGACATCGTGGCGTACGTGAACCACGACATCGACGATGCGGTGAGGGCGGGCATCCTGAACGAGGGCAGCCTGCCCACGTCCGCCCTTGAACGGCTCGGGCGCTCCTCGTCGGAACGCATCGGCAATCTCGTCTCGGACGTCGTCCATCAGACGATCGAGGGCGGCATGACCGAGATCCGCATGAGCGATCCGGTGCTCGGCGCGCTGCTCGAGTTGCGCAGCTTCCTGTTCGAGGCGGTCTACGAGAACCAGATCGCCACGGCCGAGTTTGCCAAGGCCGCCGGCATTCTCGGCGGCCTCTGGGAGAAGGTCCGCCAGCGCCCGGAGGAGTTCCTCGACACGCGGACCATAGCCGCGGAGGGGGTCGATGTCGCCGCCCAGGATTTCCTGGCGGGCATGACCGACCGATACGCCGTGGACCTGTTCGAACGGCTCTTCATCCCCAAGCCCTGGGTCGGTCCCCGCGTGGTATACTGAAAAGTCTTGTCCGCCGAAGAAATTCGCGGAAGTGGCTGTAGGGGCGCCCTTTAGGGGCGGCCAGGCTGTTGAGCAAATGCGCCTCGAACTATCCCAAGTCCGCCAGCCGGAGACCGAGTTCAGCCGGGTCTTTCAACCGGCGGAATTGGCCGGGGATGAGGAATACCGCGTCGCAGAGCCCGTCGTCCTGCGGATGACGATCCACAAGGACGAGGATCGCTTCCGGTTGGTCGGCACGGTGAAGACGGCGCTGGCGCTGGACTGCAGCCGGTGCCTCGAACCGTTTGCGCTCCCGGTGGATCGCGAGTTCGACCTGCGCTACCTCCCGTCGACGGCGGCGGAACCGGTGGCGGAAGACGAAGAAGCCGAGATCGAAGTCGACGACGTCTCGATGACGTTCTATCGGGACGAGCAGATCGACCTGAACGAGTTGGTGCGTGAGCAGTTCTACCTGGCGCTGCCGATGAAGCCGCTCTGCCGGCCGGATTGCCAGGGGATTTGCCCGCAGTGTGGGACCAATCGGAATCTCGCCCCCTGCACCTGCAATCCGCAGTGGGAAGATCCACGGCTGGCTGGTTTGAAGACGTTGATCACGAATCGAAAGCACGACGATGCCTAATCCAAAACGCAGACACTCGAAGACCCGCGGTCGCAAGCGCCGCACCCACGACGCGCTCAAGGCGACCACGCCGGGGCTGTGCCCGCAGTGCAGCGAGCCGAAGGCCGCGCATCGCGTGTGCCGGTACTGCGGCTTCTACCGCGCGCGCCAGGTGCGAGCGGTCCACGAAGACTAGCGCTCCCTTCAGCATGCGCATCGCGGTCGACGCGATGGGCGGCGATCACGCACCGGCCCGTCCCGTGGACGGCGCCCTTGCGGCCGCGCGCCACCTGGGTCTTGGAGTCGACCTGGTGGGCCGCGCGGACCCGATCCACGCCGAGCTCCAACGCCATCCCGACGCCGGCACGCTGGACGTGCGCGTGATCGACGCGCCGGACGTGGTGGACATGAGCGAGTCGCCGGCCCGGGCCCTGCGCCGCAAGCCCGGGGCGTCGATCCGGGTGGCCGCCGAGCACGTGGCTGCCGGGCAGGCGAGCGCCCTGTTCAGCGCCGGCCACACGGGCGCCACGGTGATGGCGGCGCACGCGGCGTTCGGCATGCTGCCCGGCGCCGATCGTCCCGCGCTGGCGCCCACGGTGCCGACGCGGCACGGATCGGCGGTGTTGCTGGATGCGGGGGCCACGGTCGAATGCCGGCCCGCGCACCTCATGCAGTTCGCCCGCATGGGCGCGGTCTACGCCAGGGTGGGGTTGGGCGTCGAGACGCCGCGGATCGGCCTGCTGTCGATCGGCGAGGAAGAAACGAAGGGCAACGAGCTGACGCGTGAGGCGCATCAGCTGATCAAGGCGTCGGCGCTGACCTTCATCGGCAACGTCGAGGCGCGCGGCATCTTCGCGGGCGAAGCCGACGTCGTGGTCTGCGACGGCTTCACGGGCAACGTCGCGCTGAAGTTGAGCGAAGGCCTGGTGGAGATGGTGGAGGAGCTGCTCGGTGAAGAGCTGCAAAGCACGTTTTCGAGCCAGGTCGGGTACCTTCTGTCGCGGCGAGCGTTCCGGCGGTTTCGCAAGCGCGTGGATTACTCGGAGTTCGGCGGCGCGCCCCTGCTCGGCGTCGCCGGCCTCTGCATCGTCGGACACGGGCGGTCGTCGGTGAAGGCGGTCCGCAACGCGGTGGCGATGGCCTCGCGCATGGCGGGCAATCAGATGGTGGAGCGGCTTCGACACGAGATGGCGACCTTCGCGGTGACCGAGTCGTGATTGCCTGCGTGTTCCCGGGCCAGGGTTCGCAGGCGGTCGGCATGGGCCAGGCCCTGGCCGATGCCTTTCCGATTTGCGCCGCCACGTTTGCCGAGGCGGATGACGCGCTCGGCGAGCCGCTGAGCCAATTGATCTTCAATGGTCCGGCCGATCGCCTGACGCTCACCGAAAACACGCAACCCGCCATTCTCACGATGAGCATCGCGGTGTGGCGCCTGCTCGAGCGACGCGGCCTCAGGCCCTCCTTCGTCGCCGGCCACAGCCTGGGCGAGTACTCCGCACACGTCGCCGCCGGCACCCTGGCGTTCGCCGATGCGGTGCGCCTTGTGCGCAATCGCGGCCGCTACATGCAGGAGGCCGTGCCCGTGGGTCAGGGCGCGATGGCCGCCATTCTCGGCCTGGACGAAGCGGGCGTCAGGCGGGCGTGCGAGGAGGCGGCCCAGGGCGAGGTCGTCAGCCCGGCCAACCTCAATGCGCCTGGCCAGATTGTCATCGCCGGCTCGGCCGCCGCCGTAGCCCGTGCCGGCGAACGGGCGAAGGCGCTGGGCGCGAAGCGCGCCATCCCGTTGACGGTCAGCGCCCCCTTCCACTGCGCGCTGATGAAGCCGGCCGAAGACCGCCTGGCCCCGGAGCTGCGGGCGGCATCCGCCGCCGATCCGCGGGTGCCCGTGGTCGCCAACGTCGATGCCGAGCCGAAGCGCACGGCGTCGGCCTCGATCGAGGCGCTGATCCGGCAGGTTTCTTCGCCGGTGCGATGGGAAAGCGTGGTGCAGCGCCTTGCGTCCGAAGGCGTCACCGCATATGTTGAAGTAGGTCCAGGCAAGGTGCTCTCCGGACTTGTGAAGAAAATCGCCCGCGACGCCACCATTCTGAACGTCGAAGGTCCCGATGACCTGGCGACGGTCGAGGCCCTGTTCACGCCGGCTTGACGGCCCGCTGATTCGTTACGATGGGACAGTTCGACGGCAAGATTGCGATTGTGACGGGTGCGTCGCGGGGAATCGGGCGCGCGATTGCCGAGCGACTTGCGTCGCACGGCGCCACGGTCGTGTGCGTGGCGCGCGGCGCCAACGCCGACGACACGGCGCGGGCGATTACGGCCGGCGGCGGCAAGGCGACGGCCTACGCCGCCGACGTCACCGATACGGCGATGGTCGAGGCGCTGGTCAAGGAGACGGTCGAGCGGCACGGGCGGCTCGACATCCTGGTCAGCAATGCCGGGATCACGCGCGACCAGTTGATGCTGCGCATGAAGCGCTCCGACTGGGACGAGGTGCTGGCGACGAACCTGACGGCGGCGTTCACGCTGTGCCAGGCGGGGCTCAGGCCGATGATCCGGCAGCGCGCCGGACGCATCGTCGCGATTAGCTCCGTGGTGGGCCAGATGGGCAACGCCGGGCAGGCCAACTACGCCGCGTCGAAGGCGGGGCTGATCGGGTTCTGTAAGGCCCTGGCGCGCGAAGTGGCGTCGCGGCAAGTGACGGTGAACGTGGTGGCCCCGGGGCTGGTCGATACGGACATGACCCGGGCCATCACCAACAGCGCGAAGACCGACTGGGCGGCGCAAATTCCGCTCGGCCGATTGGGATCGCCCGCCGACATCGCGGCGGCGGTCGGGTTTCTGGCGTCCGATGAGGCGTCGTATATTACTGGTCAGGTTCTCGCCGTCAACGGCGGGATGTACATGTAGGAGGGACACGTGGCCGTTGCCGACAAGGTGAAGAGCATTATCGTGGAGCAGTTGGGCGTCGACGAGGAAGAAGTGACTCCCGACGCGTCGTTCGTGGACGACCTGGGCGCCGACTCGCTCGACACCGTCGAACTCGTCATGGCGTTCGAGGAAGAGTTCGGCATCGAGATCCCTGACGAGGAAGCGGAGAAGATCACGCGCGTCAAGGAAGCCGTCGACTACATCGAGTCCCACTCGAAGAAGAAGTAGCCGGGCACCCTTCATGTGTAGGGCACCCCTTCATGGAGTGCCTTCGGAGGTCAAGTGAGCAGGCGAGTCGTGGTGACCGGTGTCGGCCTGGTGTCGCCGGTCGGGATGGGCACTCAGGCGAACTGGGATGCGCTGTGCGCGGGCACGAGCGGGATCGGGCCGATCACGCGGTTCGACGCGGCGAACTTCTCGACACGGTTTGCGGGCGAGGTGAAGCACTTCGACCCGCTGCAGTTCATCGAGAAGAAGGAACTGAAGAAGATGGACATCTTCATTCAGTTCGCGGTCGCGGCGTCGCAGTACGCGATGGACGATGCCCGGTTGACGATCACGCCGGCGGTGGCGCCGCGCGTCGGCGTGTTCATCGGCTCGGGCATCGGCGGGTTCACGACCATCGAGCGCGAGCACATTTCCTATCTCGAGGGCGGGCCGCGCAAGATCTCGCCGTTCTTCATCCCCTCGTCGATCATCAACCTGGCCGCCGGGCAGGTCTCGATTCGCTATGGCGCCAAGGGGCCGAATCTGGCGACGTGCACCGCGTGCACGGCGTCGGCGCACGCCATCGGCGATTCCTACGAGATCATCAGGCGTGGCGCGGCCGACGCGATGATCGCCGGCGGCACGGAGGCCGCGGTGTGCCACATGGGCGTCGGCGGATTCGGCGCCTTGCGCGCGCTGTCGACACGCAACGACGATCCGGCCGGCGCCAGCCGGCCGTTCGACAAGGATCGTGACGGGTTCGTGCTCGGCGAAGGCTCCGGCATCCTGGTGCTCGAAGAGCTCGAGTTCGCGAAGCGGCGCGGCGCCACCATCTACGCCGAGATGATCGGCTACGGCATGTCGGGCGACGCCTACCACATGACGGCGCCGTCCGAAGACGGCGACGGCGCGGTGCGCGTGATGCGCGCGGCCATCGAATCCGCCGGCATCCGCCCCGACCAGGTCGACTACATCAACGCGCACGGCACGTCGACGCCGCACAACGACCGCATCGAGACGACGGCCATCAAGCGCACGTTCGGCGATCACGCCCAGAAGCTGGCGATCTCGTCGACCAAATCGATGACCGGCCACCTGCTGGGCGCCGCCGGCGGCCTCGAGGCGGGCATCGTCGCCCTCTCGGTCCGGCACCAGAAGGTGGCGCCAACGATCAACCTCGAACATCCCGATGAGGGGTGCGATCTCGACTACGTGCCGCTCAAGTCGCGCGAGATGAAGATCGACTACGCCCTGTCGAATTCGTTCGGGTTCGGCGGCACCAACGGCGCGTTGTTGTTCAAACGGTATACGGCTTGAGGCTTGAGGCTTGTGGCTTGAGG
>MELE01000243.1:11378-16566 GCA_001768615.1 Acidobacteria bacterium RIFCSPLOWO2_12_FULL_67_14b
GAGTGGCAGCCGCGCCTGAACGACGACAAGACGTGGGTGCGCGACCAGGACGTCAGCTACGAGATGAACGAGCCCGACGCCTATGCGCTCGAGGAGTCGTTGCGGCTCCGCGAGAAGCACGGCGGTGAGGTCGTGGTCTGCTCGGCCGGCCCGGCGCGCGTTCAGCAGGTGATCCGCGAGGCCCTCGCCCGCGGCGCCGACCGTGCGCTGCACGTGGAAGACGACGCGCTCGGCCCGGCGGATGCGGCGACGGCCGCCGCGGCCCTGGCGCCGGCCATGGCGGAGCAGAAGTTCGACCTGATCCTGACGGGCCTGCAGTCCGACGACCAGGGCCACGCCCAGTTCGGGCCGGTGCTCGCCGAAAAGCTCGGCATCCCGCACTCCACCATCATCATGGAAGTGACGGCTGAAGGCGGCGCGTTGAAGGTCAAGCGCGAGCTCGAGGGCGGCTGGTTCCAGTACGTCACGATGCCGCTGCCGGCGCTGCTCACGATTCAGAGCGGCATCAACCAGCTGCGCTACGCGACGCTCAAGGGCATCATGGCGGCGAAGAAGAAAGCGATCACCAAGGTGGCCGCGCCCGCCGGCCTGGCGCCGCGGCTCAAGATCGTGGCGCTGTATGCCCCGCAGAAGTCGAAGCAGACGGTGATGATCGGCGGGTCGCCCGCGGAAGCGGCGAAGGAGCTGGTCAAGCGGCTTCGCGAAGAAGCGAGGGCCCTATGATTCTCGTGGTCGCCGAACAGAAAGACGGCAAGCTGAATCGCGCGAGCTGGGAGGCGGTGGCCGCCGCGCAGCAGCTGGCCTCGGGCTCGATGCCCATCAAGATCGCCGTGGTCGGCCAGGGGGTGTCGGCCGTGGCCACGGAGCTGGCGCAGGCCGCCGTGGCCGAGGTGCTGACGGTCGAGCATGCGTCGCTCGGTGTCTACACGCCCGACGCGTTTGCGCAGGCACTGCAGCAGGTGATTGCGCAGGTGTCGCCGGCTTACGTGCTGTTTCCGCACACCTACCAGACGCGCGACTACTCGCCCACGCTGGCGGCGCGGATCGATCGCGCCCTGGTCACCGACGTCACGGCGATCCGGACCGGCACCGGCGCGCCGGCGTTCGCGCGGCCGATGTTCCAGGGCAAGCTCATCGCCGACGTCGTGCCGCAGGGGCCGGCGCCGTACCTGGTGACGATCCAGATCGGCGCCTACCGCGCGGACGCGGCACAGAAGGGCGCAGCGCCCGCGCCGATCGCCGTGGCCGGCGTCAACGTGGACGAGTCGAAGATCCGCCAGAAGCCCGAGGCGCCGTTCCAGGAAGCCAAGCAGGCCGTCGACCTGTCGCAGGCCGAGCGCATCGTGTCGGTCGGGCGCGGCATCAAGACCCAGGAGAACATCGCCCTGGCCGAGCAGCTCGCCAAGGCCTTTGGCGCCGAGCTTGCCGCGTCCCGTCCGATCTGCGACAACGGCTGGCTGCCGATGGAGCGGCAGATCGGCAGCTCGGGCCAGACGGTGGCGCCGAAGCTCTACGTCGCCGTGGGCATCTCCGGCGCGATTCAGCACCTGGTGGGCATGAAGGGCTCGCGCACGATCGTCGCCATCAACAAGGACGCTGACGCGCCGATCTTCGAGGTCGCCGACTACGGCCTCCAGGGCGATTTGTTCGAGCTCGCTCCGGCAATCATTGCGGAGCTCGCGAAGGCTTGAGGCTTGGGACTTGGGGCTTGAGGCTTGGGACTTGGGGCTTGAGGCTTGGGACTTGGGGCTTGAGGCTTGAGAAACGCTGATGGCCGAGCGTGAAACGCTTGAAGTCGATGTCCTGATTGTCGGCGGGGGTCCCGCGGGGCTCTCGGCCGCCTTGCGCCTCGCGCAACTCCAGAAGCAGCAGGGCGGCGAGCCGCTGTCGATCGCAGTGCTCGAGAAAGCCCGCGAGGCAGGCGGGCACTCGCTGTCGGGCGCGCTGCTCGACCCCTCCACGCTCAAGGACCTCATTCCCGATTTCCAGGCGAAGGGCGCGCCGCTGGCGTCGGAAGTTCTGGAAGACAACATCTACTTCCTGACGCCGAACGCGAAGTTCCGTCTTCCGGTGACGCCGCCCCCCTTTCGCAATCACGGCAACTACATCATCTCGCTCAACCTGTTTACCAGGTGGCTGGCGTCACAAGTCGAAGAAGCCCAGGGCGTCGACCTGTTCATGGGGTTCCCCGCGCAGCATGTGCTGTACGACGGCAGCCGGGTCATCGGCGTGAGGACGGGCGACCGCGGCCTGGGCAAGGACGGCAAGCCGAAGGCGGCGTACGAGCCCGGCGCCGACATTCATGCGAAGGTCACGATCTTCGCCGACGGCGTCCGTGGCCACCTCACCAAGCAGCTCATTCGCGATCTGGCGCTTGGGCTCAACGCGGGGCCGGCCACGTTTGGCATCGGCCTCAAGGAGCTGTGGGACATTCCCCGCGATCGGCTGAAGCCGGGCACCGTCATCCACACGCTCGGCTACCCGCTGCGTGAAGAGGAGTTCGGCGGCAGCTGGTTGTACGCGATGCCGGAGGGCCACATCTCGATCGGGTTTGTCGTGGGCCTCGAGTACAAGGACCCGCTGTTCGATCCGCACGCCGCCTTCCAGCATTTCAAGCGGCACCCGTACATCTCCAGCATCATCGAGGGCGGGCAACTGGTTCGCTACGGCGCCAAGGCGATCCCAGAGGGTGGATGGAACACGCAGCCGAAGCTGTTCTTCGACGGCGGCGTGATCGTCGGCGACGCCGCCAACTTCGTGAACTCGACGCGCCTCAAGGGGATCCACCTCGCGATGCGCAGCGGCATGCTGGCGGCCGAGACGGCGTTCGAGGCCCTCCGCGCGGGCGATACGTCGGCGGCGCAGCTGGGTCGCTACAAGACACGCGTCGATGACAGCGCGATCAAGGCCGAGCTGTACCCGGTGCGCAACGTGCACCAGGCGTTTGGCGCGGGCCTGCTGGCGGGGAGCGCCTATGCGGGCATCGCGATGCTCACCGGGGGCCGGTTCCTGCCGGAGGTGCCGGGGCACGAAGGCCACAAGGCGCTGAAGCGGATCGACCAATACTACGGCCCTGCCAAGCGCGACATCCTCGTCCCGTCCAACGCGGTGCCGGCCGATCGGCGAATCACGTTCGACAAGGTCACGGGCGCGCATTACTCCGGCACCCATCACGACGAAGACCAGCCCTCGCACCTGCTGGTGCAGACCGATGTCTGCCATTCGATCTGCGGGCCCGAGTTCGGCCACCCGTGCGTACGATTCTGTCCCGCCAGCGTCTACGAGATGGTCGATAACGGATCCGGAGGCCTGCGGCTCCAGATCAACGCCTCGAACTGCGTCCACTGCAAGACGTGCGACATCATGGACCCGTACGGCGTGATCACGTGGGTCGCTCCTGAAGGCGGGGAGGGCCCGTCCTACGACGGCATGTAAGGTGCGTACAGTGCGTACAGTGCCTACGGTGCCTACAGAGCCAAGCTGATCCATGTCTAACACGCCGGATTGGCGGCAGTCGAGGCGCAAGCGGGCCGAGGTCGCCGCGATCGCGGGGCTTGGGTATCCCGCCATCCGCGTTCTCGGGTCGACCTGGCGCTGGAAGGTCAGCGGCGCCGAACACGACGAGGCGATTGCCAAGGCCGGCGATCGGCCCATCCTGGCGCTGTGGCACGGGCGCATTCTTCCGGCCACGATCTACTTCCGGCGCCGCGGTATCGTGGCCATGGCGAGCGAGAACTACGACGGCGAGTGGATCGCCAGGATTCTCCAGCGCTTCGGTTACGGCGCCGCTCGAGGATCGACGTCGCGCGGGGGGCCAATGGCGCTGCGGCAACTGGTCCGCGACGTGAAACAGAACGGCGTGGCCTTCACGCTGGACGGACCGCGCGGCCCGGCGGAAGTGGCGCAGCCGGGCGCGGTCTGGCTGTCGAAAGCCACGGGCAATCCGTTGCTGCCGTTTCACAGCGAGGCGGCGTCGAGCTGGACGATGCACAGTTGGGATCGGACGCTCGTGCCGAAGCCGTTCACGACCGTGGCCATGGCCATCGGCGAACCGCTCTACGTGCCGCGCCAGGCCGACGACCGGGCGCTCGAGTCGTGGCGCCTGCGGCTCGAAGAGTCCCTGGCCGCCTGCAAAACCCGTTGCACGGAGCTGTTATGCCCGTAGTTGTGGTGTCGTCCCCGCGGTTTGTCGACCACGTGACCCCCGTGGGCCATCCCGAGCGGCCCGAACGCGCCGAGGTCATGGAGGCCGTGGCCGCCCGCTTTGCCGGGCAGGGCGGCGAAGTGGTCGAGCCCCGCCTGGCGACCGACGACGATCTGGCCCGTGTGCACACGCCCGAGCACATCGCCGCCATTGTCGCCGCCCGCGGCAGGGCGACGATGATCGACGCCGACACGTTTACGTCGCCCGAGTCCGACGAGATCGCGAGGCTGGCGGCCGGTGCGGTGCTGACGGCGGTCGATCGCGTGCTGGACGGCGGGCCGAGGTCGAGGGCGCTCGTCATGGTCCGTCCGCCAGGCCATCATGCGGAGGCCGACCGGGCGATGGGCTTCTGCCTCTACAACAACATCGCGATCGGCGCCGCCTATGCGCGTTCGCGCGGCTGCGCGCGCGTCGCGATCGTCGACTACGACGTGCACCACGGCAACGGCACGCAGTGGATCTTCTACGCGGATCCGACGGTGCTGTTCGTGTCGTCGCACCAGTATCCGTACTACCCCGGAACGGGCGCCGCCGGCGAGACCGGCCGGGGCGCGGGCGCCGGGTTCACCCTCAACATTCCACTGGCCGCGGGGACGCGAGACGAGGAGATCGAACGGCTCTACGCCGAGGTCGCGATCCCCCGCGTCAAGGCATTCAAGCCCGACCTGCTGATGATCTCCGCCGGCTTCGATGCGCACCAACAGGACCCGCTGGGCCAGCTGCGCATGACCACCGCGGGTTTCGGCCGCCTGACCGGCGCATTGGTGGCGATGGCCGACCACGTGTGCGACGGCAAGGTCGTGCTCGTCACCGAGGGCGGCTACGACCTGCGGGCGCTGTCGGAATGCCTGGATGCGGTGATTGCCGTCTGTCGGTAAGCAAGGCAGAAGGCAGAAGGCAGAAGGCACAAAGCAGAAGTACCGCCTTGTGTTCTGCCTTTTGCCTTCAGCCTTTTGCCTTGTATCCTTAGTAGATCACCGTGGC
>MELE01000244.1:0-2318 GCA_001768615.1 Acidobacteria bacterium RIFCSPLOWO2_12_FULL_67_14b
ATTCCCGGCGCTCGTATGGTCACCATCGCTTCCAGATCCTGGCCGCATTCGTCAACGGGGTGACGCTGATCGGCGTCGTCGCCCTGATCGTGGTCGAGGCTATTCACCGCCTCCTCGCCCCGGTTGAGGTCCTCGGCGGGACCATGATGGTCATCGCCGGTCTCGGCCTGGCCGTCAACCTGGCTGCCTTCCTCATCCTCCATGGCGGCCAGCGGACCAACCTCAACATCCGCGGCGCCATCTTTCACGTCGTCGGAGATCTGTTGGGCTCGGTGGCGGCGATCGTCGCCGCCGCAGTCATCGTGGTCACCGCCTGGACGCCGATCGACCCGCTGCTGTCGCTGCTGGCGGCGGCGCTCATCGTCCGCAGCGCTTGGCTGCTGGTGCGCGAGTCCGCCCATATCCTGATGGAAGGGACGCCGGTGGGTCTGGACGTGGGGCAGCTTCGCTCGGCGCTCACCGTCGGCGTACCGGGTCTGCGCGACATCCACCACGTGCACGTCTGGTCGCTCACGCCGGAGCGGCCGCTGCTCACGCTCCACGCCCGCGTCGACGACGACGCCGACGACGCCGAGGTGATGCACGGGATCAAGGGCTTCCTCGCGCGGCACTTCGGCATCGACCACACCACCATCCAGATCGAGCGCGGCGGCTGCGCCGACGCGTGACGATCCCTCCCACCCTCGCGGTGGCAACCGTCGTGGCGCGCTAGCCTTAGGCCCGGAGGCCGGTCGGCCCGGCCTTGCCGGGCGCGACCCCGTGGTGGGCGACGTCCGGAGGGATGCCGGCCGCGCTTAAGCGGCGGCCTCGATGGTGTAACCGGCACCTTTGATGGCCATGGCCACCTTCGACCGGTCGCTCGTCCCGCCTACCTTCACCGTCCGGGCCGGAATATTGATCTCCACCCGGGCATTCGGCTGCGCCTCCTGAATCGCCTTGGTGATCTTCTTGGCGCACCCTTCGCAATGGATGCGGTCGAGCTGGAACGTCATCATCGCGCTTCTCTCCTCACGAAAGCCGGCGGCCGCGAGTCCCCTCGAACCGGCGTCGACATGGCGATTCTCATCCCTCCACCGACGGGAAGGTCAAAGGCGATCGCAAGCACTTACGCCGGGGCCGGGACCCGGGCTCAGCATTACCCACCGCCCGCGGCAGCGCCCGCCGCCCCGGCCGGCCCGGCCGCGGTCGGCGTGGGCTTCCTGGCGCCCGAGATGCGGGCGCTCTCGGGATCGAAGACACAGCCCTTCCGGATGGTCGCGGCACGGCGCCGGCCGTTCGCCTCGATCTCGAGCGCGCCCGCGGCGGCCATCAGCCGCGTCGGCAGATAGGCGAGCGCGAGGCCCTTCCTCACCGCGTGACCGTAGCCGGCCGAGGTGATCGTGCCGACCACGTCGTCACTGGCGTAGACGGGAGAGCCGTCCTGGGCCTCGAACTCGCCGCCCTCGACCACCAGGCACGCCAGTTCGCGTTCGATGCCCTTCCTGCCAAGCTCGATCAGCGCCCGACGCCCCACGAAGTCGCCCTTGGTCGGGGCCACCATCTTCTCGAGGCCGGCCTCCAGAGGGCTGACCTCGGCGGTGAGCTCGGTTCCCCACAGCGGCCAGGCCTTTTCCAATCTCAGCGCATCCAGGGCCTTGAGCCCGAAGTTGACCAGCCCGAATTCCTCGCCGGCGCCCATCAGGGCGTCGAACAGCGGCGCCTGGTACTCGATCGGGTGATGGAGCTCCCAGCCCTGTTCGCCGACGATGTTGAAGCGCACCGCCGTAAGCGGCGCCAACCCGACCGTGATGTTCCGGGCCGTTGCCCAGGGAAACGCCCGCGGCGAGAGATCCGCGTCCGCGATCTTGGCCAGCACGTCGCCCGACCGCGGGCCGGCGATCAGGAGCGTCCCGTAATGGCCGCTCAGGTTCTCGATGGCCACCGTGCCGTCGGCCGGCTGGTGGCGCCGGAGCCACGCCAGGTGATGGAGCTCCGCCGCCGCCGCCGCCGTCAGGTAGAACCGATGCGACGCCGTGCGCACGATCATCAGCTGGCACTTGATGCCGCCCTTCTCGTTCAGCATTGGGCCGACGGCAACGCCTCCGGTCTGGGGTGGCAGCGTGCCGGCGAACAGTCGATCGAGAAAGGTCTCGGCGCCGGGGCCCGAGACTTGGTACTTGGCAACGCTGGTAAGGTCGATGAGGCCGACGCCCTCGCGCACGCCGCGGCATTCCGCCGCCACCGCCGGGTGCCACGGGGCGCCGTCATCCCGGCCGGCACCGCCGTTGCCCGAGGCCGGCGCGAACCACAGCGGGCATTCCCAGCCGAACCGGGCCCCG
>MELE01000244.1:2404-5258 GCA_001768615.1 Acidobacteria bacterium RIFCSPLOWO2_12_FULL_67_14b
GCCGACGGAATGCCGCTCGACCAGCATCGAGCGCACGTATCGCCGGGTGGCGAACGGGCCGAAGCGATTGACGTCGAGTTCGGCGATATCGAAGCTGGGTTCGCCCTCGATGATCCATTCCGCCAGCAATTGCGCCGCGCCGGCGCCCTGGGCAACGCCCGACGCGAAGCCCGCCAGCATGTAGAAGTTTCGGATTCCCGTGACCGGCCCCATCAGCACGTTGAAATCGACGGTGCGGCTGGTCGGCCCGCAGACGACGCGCTTGATCCCCACCCGGCTGAAAGCCGGCACCCGCTCCATTCCCTTCTCGATGTGGTCGGCGCCGCGTTCGAGATCGGGGGGCAGCAGCTCCATGCCGAAATCCGGGGGAATGCCGTTCTCGAAGCAGAACGGCGTTCCCGCCTCGTGGACTCCGAACAGAAGCCCGTTCCCCTCTTGGCGGAAGTAGAACGGAACGTCGTTGTCGCGCAGCGCCGGCAGCTCCCGGCTCAATGCCTGGACCTCGGGAACAGTATCGGTGATGATGTACTGGCGCTCCATGGGAACGATCGGAACCGAAATCCCGACCATGGCCCCGATCTCGGGGGCCCAGAAGCCGGTGGCGTTGACGACGATTTCGGCCTGGACGGTACCGGCGCTGGTGACGACCTCCCAGTCGCCGGCGGGCGTCTGCCTGAGCGCCGTCACACGGGTGCCGCGAACGATCTCGGTGCCGCCGTCGCGCGCCCCCTTGGCCATCGCCTGGGTTGCCATGCTAGCATCGACGTAGCCTTCCTCGGGCGTGTAGGACGCACCCTCGAGGCCATCGGTGACGATCAACGGGAACAGCCTGCGCACCTCGTCGGGCCCGATCACCTCGAAGTCGACGCCGAAGCGGCGCGCCCGGGCTTTGTCCAGTTGGTATTGGGCCATCTTGCGCCGGCTCTTGCCGAGACGGATGCCGCCGCACTTGTGCAGCCCGACGGGCTGTCCGGTTTCCGCTTCGAGCGAGCCGAGCAGACCGAGGCTCAGGATGTTCATCCTGGTCACCGCGACCGTGTCGGCGATGAGCTGCGTCAGACCGGTCGAGTGCCAAGTGGTCCCGGCCGTGAGCTCGGTCTTCTCCACCAGCATGACGTCGCGCCAGCCCATGCGGGTGAGCCGGTACGCAAGAGCGCATCCAACGATGCCACCACCGATGACCACCACTCGAGCATGCCTCTTCATCAACGACCTTCCTCGACCACGAAGCGCCTCGCTTTCCCGGCGTTCCGCGGCGCAGCGCCGAACTCCTGAACCAACCGCCACCCCTGTGGCGCACAATAGCGGCGAGCATGTTCCAGCAGCCGCGAGCCTGCACTTCTCAGTTCAAGTTTCGTTGGACGTGATACACGCCATATGCCGGGGCGCCAAGCCGTGAAACGAGGGCCAGGACGGCGGCGGCATCATTCGGGCCCTTTTGCGGCTGCGTTGGTGATCTGCTTGGCCATGGCCCTGCTTCAGAAGCACGATCGCAAGGAAGCCGGATCGGAATAGGGAGGCCCGGTGGCGAGCCGCACCGAGGACGTCCAAGCGATTCTGGATGCGGCGAGGCGAGCCCCTGGGGCGAGCGCCCTCAGCCGGCATGGGCAGGGATGGCGTAGAACGCGATCGCCGCGAAATGACAGGCGCTGCCGGCAATCACGAACAGATGCCAGACCGGGCGATGGAACGGCAGCCGCTGCCAGCGATAGAACACGATTCCGACCATATAGGCGAGCCCGCCGGCAACCAGAAGGCCGGCGCCGGGTGGGCCGAGGCCGTCGAACACGGGCTTGCCCCAGGCGACGACTAGCCACCCCAGCGCCACGTAGAGGCCGATGCGCAGCCCATGCAGGCGGCGCGGCCACACGATCCGAAGCAGCACCCCCACCAACGCAACGGTCCACACGACCGCCACCAGGACCCATCCCAGGTCCGGCGGAAGAGCGAGCAGGGCGACCGGGGTGTAGGTTCCTGCAATCAACAGATAGATGGTGCAGTGGTCGACCGTGTGAAGGATGCGCTTGGCCTGCGAGTGCCAGATCGCGTGATAGAGCGCGGAGGCCAGGAACGCCAACACCAGCGTGCCGCCGTAGACCGCGACCGTCGAAACTTCGAGGGCGCCGCCGCTCAGCAACGCCAGTCGGATCAGGATCACGAGGCCGATGACGCTGAGGACCGTGCCCGCCGCCTGAATTACAGCATTGGCTATCTCGTCGCCCAAGCCCTCGGGCGCCGCGCTATCCACGCTTCCCGTCTCCCACTCCCAGAAACGACGTCGTGATCTTCTTTCCGCCTCGGGTTCCTCGCGGTCCGGGGAGCGAATCTCCTGCTCGCCCACTTCCCATCATGTCCGCCCACCTGCGGCAAGCCAAGGGAAAAAGCATCGCCGGCCGGAAGTGGGCGAGGGACGGGCCGGCGTCCGATGGTTTGGAGAATGCCCGGGTTCCCGCCTGCGCTGGGGCCGACCCCACGAACAGACTCGATCGGAACACGCTAGCCCAGCTTGCGGTAGATGGCGTGCTTGCGATTGAAAGTGTGGGGCCGGATCTTGGGCTTCCAGTCCCCCTTGTCGGCGGCGGCCCGCCATTCCGGTGACTTGACCACCTCGGGCGAGTCGATGTCATAGACGGCGGCGTACTTCGGAAAGCCCTCGACGGTCGCGCTCTCGAGCACGTAGCGGTTGCAACTGCGAACACCTTTCACCTTCAGGATGTCGGGGACATGCTGGGTGTCGTAGATACGGTTGAACTCGCCCTCCAGCTCGGGCGGGATGTCCATCTGGGCGACGTAGATGTACTTGGCCATGGCTTCGCACCTCCTTTGATGGGCGTCACGGCGCGGCCTCCGCCGG
>MELE01000245.1:0-2029 GCA_001768615.1 Acidobacteria bacterium RIFCSPLOWO2_12_FULL_67_14b
TAATGATTTGGCGGAGGGAGAGGGATTCGAACCCCCGGTACCGTTTCCGGTACAGTGGTTTTCAAGACCACCGCCATCGACCACTCGGCCATCCCTCCGCGTCGAGCATCCGGCCAGAATCGCGTGATCCTCGGTTGCCATTGTATTCCCGTCGGGAACACCGAGGATCTGAAGCGCACTCGTCGGGACTACGACGCCGACACGCGGTTCGCAGCCGGCGACGCCGCCGGAACACCGCCACCCGTGCGCTCCGGTGCCGGCTTCCGCCGCGTCAGCCACCCAAGCACCGCTAATGGTCTGAAGTCGTCGAGGAACGTGTAAACGACCGGCACCACCAGCAGCGACAGCAGCGTCGACGTGATCAGGCCGCCGATCACCGCGCGGGCCATCGGCGCCCGCATCTCGGCGCCCGCGCCAATCGCAAACGCGAGCGGCAGCATCCCGAAAATCATCGCGAGCGTCGTCATCACGATCGGCCGAAGCCGCGTCGTCCCGGCTTGCAGCAGCGCCTTGTGGCGCGACAGACCTTCCCTGCGCGCCTGATTGGTGAAGTCCACCAGCAGGATCGCGTTCTTCGTGACGAGCCCCATGAGCATGATCAGGCCGATCATGCTCATGATGTTGAGCGTGTCGTGCGTGAAGAACAGGATGACCGCCACGCCGACGAGCGAGAGCGGCAGCGACAGCATGATCGCCAGCGGATGCGTGAACGATCCGAACTGCGACGCGAGAATCAAGTAGATGAAGACGACCGCCAGGAACAGCGCCTGGAACATGTCGCTGAACATCTTGACCAGCTCCTCGGTGTCGCCGCCGGCCACGATATCGTAACCGGGGGGCAGGGCGAGCGCCCGGCCGGCCGCTTCGATGTCGTTCGATACTTCCTGCAGGGGGCGCCCGTCGGTGTTGGCCGAAATGCGCACCTCCCTGGCCAGATCGCGCCGCCGGATGGACGAAGGACCGGTTCCCGGAAGCACGCTCGCGACCTCGCTGAGCGGCCGGAGAATCTTGTCGCCGTTGTCGTCATCCTTGTCGGTCGCCACCGAGAGCTTCAGCAGATCCTCGGAGAACCGGCGCTGGTCGGCCCGCAGCCGTACCCGCACGTCGTAGTTGTCGCCGAGTGAATCCTGAATCGTCGTGGCGATCCGGCCGACGACGCCCGTCTGCATCGTTGTCGCGATAGCGGACACCGGGATGCCAAGGTCGCTGGCGCGCTGGCGGTTCACCTCGATGCGCAGCTCGGGCTTCGACCGTTCCAGGCTGTTCTCGACGTCGGCAACCCCGGGAATCTGGCGCATCGAGTCGACCAGCGCCCGAGAGATTCGGTCGAGCTCCTCGATCTCGGGCCCGCGCACGCTGATCTGAATAGGCTTCTGACCGAAGGCGCCGGCTTCGGTCAGGCCGAACGTCAGTCCCGGCACCTGCTCGACCTTGCTCCGGGCGGCGCGCAACACCGCGCTGAATGTGCCACCCGTGTGCCCCTTCAGCTTCACGTACGTGCTGCCTTCGGTGACCGGCCGATACTGCGATCCGGCTTCGCCAATCGTCGTATACGTGTAATCAACATCCGGCATCTCGTGCAGCCTGGCCACCATCTGCTGCGCGCGATCGGCGGTCTCGCGCAGCGTTGCGCCGGGCGTTGCCTTGAACGTCACCTGATACTCGCCGCGGTTGAAGTCCGGCATGAAGTCGCCGCCAAGGATGCCGAGGATCGGAAACGCGCCGAGGAATGCCGCGACAGCCACCGCGACCACAATCCATCGGTGACCTAGCGACCAGTCGAGCGTCCGCTCGTACGACCCGTGCAGCCTGTCGAACTGCCGGTTGAACGCCTGCAGGATGCGGCCGATGAACCCGCGCCGCCGGCCCTCTTCCACATCGGGGTCGTACCAGCGCGACGACAGCATCGGGTCGAGGGTGAAGCTGACGAACAGCGAGACGAGCACGGCGGCCGCCACGGTGATGCCGAACTGATAGAAGAACTGGCCCACCATGCCGCCCATGAACGCGACCGGAATGAACACGGCGA
>MELE01000245.1:2110-2252 GCA_001768615.1 Acidobacteria bacterium RIFCSPLOWO2_12_FULL_67_14b
CATCGTCGATCAGCATGCCGATGGCCAGGGACAGGCCCATGAGCGTGAGCACGTTCAGCGTAAAGCCGAAGAACCGCATGGCGATGAACGCCGCAATGACCGAGATCGGCAGCGTCAGCCCGGTGATCACCGTCGAACGCCA
>MELE01000245.1:2287-5473 GCA_001768615.1 Acidobacteria bacterium RIFCSPLOWO2_12_FULL_67_14b
GCAGGCCGCCGAGAACCAGCGTCACCTGCACGTCTTCGATCGAATCGCGGATGAAGGTCGAATCGTCCCGGACCAGCTGCAGCGACACGCCGGGCGGAAGCTCGGGCGCCATCCTCGAGACCGCCTCGCGCACGCCATCGGCCACCGCGACCGTGTTCGCGCCAGCCTGTTTCTGGACGTCGAGAGCAATGGCCGGTTTGTCGTCCACAAACGCGACGCTGCGCGCTTCTTCGACGCCATCGATGACCTGCGCCACATCGCGGACCAGCAGCGTTCGTTCGCCGACGTGTTTGACGGGAATCTCGGCGATCTGTGCCGCCGACGTGCCGCGAGCCGCGACCCGCACCATGGCTTCCGTCGTGCCGCGATCGGCGCTGCCGACGGGTGCGTCAACGTTCTGCGTTCCGAGCGCGTCCACAACCTGCGCCAGCGAGAGCCCGTAGGCCTCGAGGCGCGTGTGATCGACCACTACCTGTATTTCGCGTTTCGCCTCGCCGACGAGGTTCACCGCGCCGACGCCTTCCACGTTCTCGAGGCGCCGCTTGACGAGCTTGTCCGCGATGTCCGAAATGGCGCGCGGCGTGAGCGTCGGGGCGTCGATCGCCACCGACACGATCGGCATCGCGGCCGGGTCGATGCGCAAAATGATCGGCTCGTCGATTTCCCGCGGCAGCTCGCCGCGGATTGCCGCGACCTTGCCCCGGATGTCCTGCGACGCGTTGAGCGTCGGCACGCCGATGTTGAAGTTGACGACGATGCTCGACAGCCCTTCCTGCGAGCTTGACTCGATGTGGCGAACGCCTTCGACTGTGTTGACGGTTTCTTCGATCTTCTTGGTGACGTCGCGCTCGACCGTCTCGGGCGACGCACCTTCATACCGCGTCGTCACCGTGACGACGGGGAACTCCACGTCGGGGAACAGGTCGACCTTCAACGATCGATACGACGTAAGGCCGAGCACGGCCAGCGCCGCCATCATCATGGTGGCGAAGACCGGCTGCTTGATGGAGAGATCGCTCAGGAACATGGCTTATGACCCCGCTTTGGCGCCGGGCTGCACGTTGCTGGCGGGAGCCTCCACCTGGACCTGTGTGCCCGGACCAAGCGCGCTCGGCGGATCGACAACAACGACTTCTCCTGCCTTCAGACCGGCCGTCACCTGAACGGCGTCCGGCACCTCGAGACCCACCGTGACGTCGCGGCGCTCCGCTTTGCCGTCCGCCACGACGAACGTCTGCGCGTGCGCCGGATCGGCGCCGTCGCGAACGAGGGCCGCCGGGGGCACCACCAGACCGCCAGGGACATCACGCACCTTCACCTCCGCCCGCGCGAACAACCCCGACACCAGCTCGGGCCGTCCGGGCACGCGGATGACGATCTCGAACGAGCGGCTGCGCGCGTCCACCTGCGGCGCGATGCGATTCACCTGTCCCTGTGCAACAAAGCCCGGCAGGGCGTCCACCGTCACCGTCACTGTCTGGCCGATACCGAGCTTGCCGAAGTCGCCCGACGCCACCGACGCGCGAAGCTCGAACACCGAGTCGTCCACGATCGAGTAAATCGCCGTGCCTGCCTGCAGCATCGCTCCCGCGTCGGCCATTCGCTTCGCGATTCGGCCGGAAAGCGGCGCCGTGATGCGCGTGCGCTGGACCTGACGTTCGGAGATGGCCAGTTCGCTCCGGGCCTGCGCGCTCGATGCTTCGGCAACCTGCACGGCCACCTGAGCCGAGAGGCGATCCTTGTCAGTAATGCCACCGGTCTTCAGCAGGCTGTCGGCGCGCTCCTTTTCCACTCCCGCATGCGCCCGGTTCGCCTCGGCCACGTCGACCATCGCCTTTGCGCGATCGCGCGCGAGCTTGAAGTCGGCATCGTCCAGCAGGGCCAGGAGCTCCCCGCGCGAGACGCGATCGCCTTCATCCTTCAGCATGCGTTGGAGCCTCGCCGACACTTCGGGAACAACGGTCACCTGCGCGCGTGGATCGAGCGTGCCGGTGAGTATCAGTGTTTCGGTCAGATCGCGGATCTGCACTGTCGCCGTTCGCACGGGAACCGTGCGAACGACTGGCGTGGCGCTCGACTCGGCCTCTGCGCCGTTCCCGCCGCATGAGGTGGCCGCCACGACAGCCGCCAGGCTAAGACTTAGTAATGAAAATGAATGATTGCGATGCTTCGTCTGCATGTTTGTTCTCTCTCAGTCAGCCCTCTGCCTTCAGCCCTGCGGAGGAGCCGTTGTCGCAGCGCGATCCTCCAGAGGCTCCCGTCCGATCACGTACCGCAGCGTCGCCCGCGCATTTGCGTGGGAATACAACGCTTGAATCCGGATGTTCTCCGCCTGGCGCAGCGCCTGCTGCGCATCGATGACGTCGAGCGGCGTCGACGCGCCCAGGCGGTAGTTCGCTTCGGTCATCTCCGAGGCGCGGCGCGCCTGCACCACGTTGAGCTCGGCCACCCGGATCGTGCGCTCGGCCAGCGTCAGGGCGTCCCAGGCGGACTGCACGTCGAGCCGCACCTGATTCTCGAGCGCCGCGATCCGCTGCGTCACGCTGTTGCGCTGCGCACGCGCCTGCGCCACAACGCCCGCCACGCGCCTGCCGTCGAAGAGCGGGACCCGCACCGTGACGGCCGTCGACCACCGCGAATAGTCCGGGTGGAAGAAGTTCTTCGGCCTCCTGACAGCAAAGCCGTAGGACGCAGTGAGATCCATCCGCGGTTTCGAATCGGCCCCGGCGACCTCCATGAGCTTGGTCTGAATCTCCTCCTGAAGCCTCAAGGTCTGAAGCTCGGGGCGCGCCGAAAGTGCTTCCTTCACCGCATCGTCGAACGGCGTGACAAACGGCACCACGTCAAGCGTGTCGGTCGGCTGAATGGCTGCGTCCGTCGGCCGGAGCATGACCGTGTTGAGCGTCGCGCGCGCCGCGGACACTTCGTTCTCGGCCCGCAGAGCATCGGCCCGCTGATTCTCGACATCCACCTCGGTGCGAAGGACCTCGAGCTCGGTCGCGACGCCTGCCGCACGCCGATTGCGCGCAAACTCGAGGTGGCTCTGCTTCGAATCCACGTTCGTGCGAATCACCCGCAGCTGCTCGATGGCGAACAGCAGCTGGTTGTAGGCCCGCACCGCCTCGAGCGCGGTTGCCTGCCTGGCGCGCTGGACGTCCTGCTGTCCGGCGGTTCGAGCAAGACGCG
>MELE01000245.1:5484-7143 GCA_001768615.1 Acidobacteria bacterium RIFCSPLOWO2_12_FULL_67_14b
GCTTTGCCGATCTTGAAGCTGAACACCGTCTGCTTGAGGTCGGCTGAGGTCGAGAACGCGTTCCCCGGAATTGGGCTCAGCGCAGTCCGAAACTCCGGCGGAAACGAGTCGAAGTTCGGGCTGTTCAACAGGCCCGGATCGCGCGACCGCATCGCGAGGGTGTTCCACGAAATGTCAGGCAGCGCATCTGCTTTGGCTTCGGTGATGCGTCCTTCGAGATACGCCACCTGCTCCAGACTGAGCTTCACTTCCGGATTCGCCGCCAGTGCCTGAGCCACCGCCTCCGAACGCGACAACTGCTGTGCGAACGCGGGCGCGCCAATTGCAAAAACGATTGCGAGGACGAACGCTGTTTGAGTTTTCATACGCCTATCGACTCTCGACTTGCGACTCTCGACTGCCTGTGACCGTCCACCCGTCAAAGATCGCGTCGATCAAACCATCCGCTAATTCCGGCGTCAGTTGCGGCCGTCCCGAAATCACGTAGCCGGTTGCCGCCTCTCCAATCGCGCCCATCACGATGAGCATCCGGATATGGGTCGAGCCTGGCGAAATCTCTCCGCGCCTGACGGCTTCGTCGGCCGCCGCCGCCATCGCGCCGACGACACCTTCGTAGAATTCCGTGCAGCTCACCGTCTTGGGAGCTGTGGCGGGGGGCGCCCAGACGATGCCGTGTATGAAACGCCAGAGGCGCGGCTGACGGCTGGCGCTCTCGAACACCGAACGCGCCATAAGCTTCACCCGATGCCGGAACGATCCCGGGCTCGCGAGCGCCGCATCCACCATGCTTCGGAACCGGACGAACCCGGCGGTCATCAGCGCCTGGAGCACGCCATCCTTGCTTCCGTAGAAGTGATAGAGGGTGGGCTTGGTGATACAGGCGGCTTCGCAAATCTCCCGCACCGCCGTTGCGTCGTAGCCTTTGACGGCGAACAGGTCGAGCGCGGTGCTGAGAATCCGTTCGGCTGAGGTAGGTTGGGCGATGTCGATTACCTTGGTCATATTCCCTGGACTGACTGGACTGAGAGTTGCTGAGCCCATCTTGAGGGCGTGGCTTGAATATATACCGACCGGTAGATACAGAGTCAAGTCGCAGGGGGAAGAGCTCGCGGCAGGACGAGACGAGCCCGGCGTGTGGTTGAAGGCGCTGAGGAGCCCGCGAGGATCAGCCGAACATGACCCAGCAGAGCGCGGCCCCGACAACGGTCATCGACATGCCCCACACCAGCAGCTTATTGAACAACGCGCGGCTGTCTTCGGTGGCAGGCGCGGCGGCGAGGCACAGCGCGCCAATGGTCGAGAGCGGCGACACGTCCACGAGGTGCCCGCCGACGTTGATCGAGGAGGCGATGCCGAGCGCATCGGCTCCGCCCAGGCGCTCCGCGAGGCCCGGCACGGTCGGCAGCAGGGCCGGCAAGACGACGCCGGACGTACTGCTGTAGAGCGACGCCGCGCCGGTCAGGAACGCGATCACCGGCGCCACGCTGTCCTTCGTGGCAAGGCTCGCAAGCAGGCCGACGAAGAGATCGAGCCCGCCGTTCTTTTCCAGCACCGCGATCAGCACGGTCACGCCGGTGACCATGAGAATCACCTTCCACGGAACCCGCCGCATCGCCTCGGCGTCATCGGATAGTCGCAGCGCGCTCATGGCGATGACGC
>MELE01000246.1:0-11305 GCA_001768615.1 Acidobacteria bacterium RIFCSPLOWO2_12_FULL_67_14b
ATCAACGCAAGAACCGAGAAGCGAATCCACATGGAAGACCGAATGCCCTTCTGAGGCTGGAACGGACTCATCACAAAATGAGACTCTGTCTCAACTTCCAAAACGAGCATATTGCCGACTAAAATGGTCGGTCAAGTACAAAATGAGAATTGATCTCAACTCCGACCTCGGCGAGTCCTTCGGCCCCTGGCCGATGGGGCAGGACGCCGCCCTCATGGCCAGCATCTCCTCGGCCAACGTCGCCTGCGGCTTCCACGCCGGCGACCCGGGCGCCATGCGCGAGACCGTGGCGCTGGCCAAGGCGCGCGGCGTGGCCGTCGGCGCCCACCCGGGCTTCCCCGACCTCGTAGGCTTCGGCCGCCGCGAGATCAAGGCCTCGCCCCAGGAGGTCGAAGACTTCGTGCTCTACCAGGTCGCCGCGCTCGCCGGCGTGGCGGCGGCGCAGGGCGTGGCGCTGCAGCACGTGAAGGTTCACGGCGCGCTCTACAACATGGCGTGCCGCGACCGGGCGCTGGCCGACGCGATTGCCGGCGCCGTGCGGAAGCTCGATCGCACGCTGATTCTGTTTGGCCTGCCGGATTCGGAGTTGCTGCGCGCGGGCCGGGCGGCGGGGCTGGCCGTCGCCGCCGAAGTGTTCGCCGATCGCGCCTACGAGAAGGATGGTTCGCTGGCGAGCCGGCACAAGCCGGGCAGCGTGATGCACGACGCGGACGCGGTGGTCGCGCGCGCGGTCCGAATGGTGAAGGACAAGCAGGTGGTGGCGCTCGACGGCTCTGTGATTCCGCTCCAGGCCGATACGATCTGCCTGCACGGCGACACACCAGGCGCCGCCGAGCTGGCGCGCGCGGTCCGCGCCGGCCTCGAGCAGGCCGGCATCAGGATCCGACCCCTGAAATGACTAAGGGCGACGACCCCATTGCTGGAATCGTCGCCCAAAAGTTGCCGCCAACCTGGCTCCCCCCAGCTACTACAGCACTAATGCCGTAGTAAACAGACTGGCGACAGCCGACCTGAATCCAAAGTCTGTGCCGGAGGTTTTCCGGCCCAATTCCGCCTGATCCCGTCGTCGTCTTTGCACGCCACCCACAGATTTGTCGGTGGGATCACAAAACCTACCCGGCCGCCCCTTCCGGATATTGCAGGGCGAGGCGCAGTTCCTTCGTCAGGTTGTCGACCGTCGTCCCCTGCCGCTTCCAGGCGCCGTCGGTCTCGAAACGGAGGGCGCCGATGCGGCGGCCCCACGGCGAGATCACACGGCCGATGGCGCGGAAGTCGGTGCGGTCGGCGTGCTGCTGATCGATCTTCTGCAGCACGTCGGGCGCCACGCGGATGAACGCGCGGAGCGCCGTGGCCGACTTGATGCTGTACTTGCGGCCGTTCCAGGCCGACTCGAAGATGCTCGAGATCTGCTTGAAGTAGTTGACGAAGAACTTCTTCGACTCTTCGTGGAAGTCCGCGGTCTTGCGCACGCCGCCGAGCGCCTCTTCGTTGGCGAAGAGCTTCTTCAGTTCCTGCGCCAGCGGCGCCTGGCCGACCCGGCCCTTGCCCACACCGAGGAGCTTGATCTCGCCGCGGAGCGGCGACTCTTCGCGATCGTTCAGCGAACGGACCACGTCGTGGGCGGCGGCCAGCGATTCGTCGCGGTAGAGTTGCCGGCCCGACAGCGACACCAGATGCGACGCGTTGAGGCGCGTGTGCTTCGCGTTGATCGTCACGAACATCTGAACGATGTGGTCTTCGGGCACGCGATCGAAAATGATCGCCGGCACCGTGAACGCCTCGTCACCGAAGCGGTCGATGTCGGCATGCAGCGCGAGCAAGCGGTGTTGCCCGTCGATCGCGCGAAGAATGCCTTCGCGCTCCGGGACCTTCAGTCGGCCCAACGACGAGCCGCTTTCAGAGGGTTCGAAGCTGAGCTTCTCGTCGCACGAGATGATCACGGCGCCGGGAATGGACGGCAGGTCGCGGGCCTGGCGGCATTGCTCGTAGTACTGGACCAGTTCCTCGATCTTCTTGCGGATGATCTGGCGCTGGTACGCCTTTTCGTTTGACGCGATTCGGCGCTCGAGCAGGTCCCAGTTGATCTTGGACTGCACCGCCTTCTTCTTGCCTCGCACGCCGGCCTGTCCCTGGTCCTGATAGCTCAGGACCTCGAAGCGCACGAGCTTGTCGATATCACTGGCCGTGAGGGAGGCCTGATAGAATTGCACGCCGAACTGCTGCATCCGGATAGCGGCTACGCTGATCATAAGAGTCCAACCAAAGAGTCGGATTCTATCGTTTGCGCCCGCGCCCGCTCAATGCTTTTTGCCCTGTTTCGTGGGCATCCCTGCACGGTTACGGTCCCGCGATGTCCAGTAAGTCGCTGTATCTGAAGGGGTTATAAAAATGACTAGCCGGCTGCCTCGTTGGCGCATTTCGGGCCTTCTCATCCTCTTCGCCCTGGCTTTTGTGGCCGCCAGCCCGGCCGTAGAGGGTCAGACCCGATCGGCCCAAGCCCCAAGCCTCAAGCCCCAGGCCGATGATGCGGATTTCGCGGCGTTTGTGAAAAAGGCCACGACCAAGCCCGAGTTCCTGTCGCCGCTGGTCGATCATCTGCCCAGGAAGGCGGGCGTCCCGACACCGAAGGACGTGCTCGGCTACCACATCGGTGCCGAGAAGAAGCTGACCTACGTCGCCGATCAGCAGCGCTACTTCCGCGCGCTGGAGAAAGCGCTGCCGGGACGATTCAAGACCGAAGTCGTGGCCAAGACCGAAGAGGGCCGCGACATCATGGTCGTGTACGTCTCGTCTGAAGCGAACATCAAGAACCTCGAGACCAACCGGCAGAACACGCGCAAGCTCGCCGACCCGCGGGGCCTCACCGACGCGCAGGTCCAGCAGTTGATCGCGGCCACCAAGCCGCACTATCACATCAGCGCCGGCCTCCACAGCGCCGAGACCAACCCGCCCGAGGCGGTGATGGAGCTGGCCTACCGCCTCGCCGTGAGCGAAGAGCCGTACATCCGGCAGATCCGCGACAACGTGATCGTCAGCATCACGGGCGCCACCGACGTCGACGGCCGCGACCGCTACGTGGACTGGTATTACGCCTACAAGATCGACGAGGCCTACGACGGCGGCGAAAACTACGGCGGCCCGCCGTACTGGGGCAAGTACGTGTTCCACGACAACAACCGCGACATCAACTACGGCGTCGACTCGCTGCGCGCGCACCTCAGCTGGTACCTCAACTGGGTGCCGCCGATCTGGCACGACCTGCACGAGGCGCAAACGCTGCTCTACACCTTTAGCGGCCAGCCGCCGCAGAACGCGAACCTGGATCCGATCCTCTACACGGAGTTGCCGTTCTTTGCGAGCTACGAGGTCAACAAGCTGACCGGCTACGGCATGCCCGGCGTGTGGCACTTCGGCTTCGTCGACATGTGGTCGCCCGGGTACCTCGGATTTGCCGCGGCCAATCACAACGGCATGCTGCGGATGTACGAGATCTTCAACCAGGGCGGCGCCAACACGAAGAAGGCGCGGCTATCGGGCGGGCAGACGACGCGCCAGTGGTACCGGCCCATGCCGGCGGCGGCCGGCGAGGTGGACTGGTCGATCCGCAATTCGATCAACTACGCGCAAACCGGCGTGCTGACCGCGCTCGAGCTCACCTCCCAATTCCCCACCATGGTCGTCGAGAACTACTACAAGAAGTCGTCGAACGCGATGAAGAAGGGCGCCGACAAGCCGCCGCACGCGTTCGTGATCCCCGCGGGCCAGCGCGATCAGACGCAGGTGGATCGCGTGGCGAACCTGATTCGCCGGCAGGCCATCGAGGTGCACCGCGCCACCGCGGAGATCAAGGTCAAGGACGGCACCTTCCCCGCCGGCTCCTACATCGTCAAGCTGAACCAGCCGTACGGCCCGCTGGCGAAGACGTTGCTCGAGAAGCAGACCTATCCGGATCCGGCGCTGACGACGTACGACGACAGCGCGTGGTCGATGGGGTTGGCGAACAACATCGAGGTCAAGACCATCGAGGACAAGTCCATTCTCGACGCACCGGCCACGCTGCTGAAAGAGGACGTGGCCACCCTCGGCGTGCTCACCGACCACGGCGCCGCGATCGGCTCGAACAACCCGGTCTACGTTGTCCGGCACAACGGCTCGCTGAACCTGATCACGCTGAGGTATCGCTTGAAGGACGTCGCCATCAAGGGCGCCAAGGCCGCGTTCAAGGTGGGCGATGCCGAGTTCCCGGCCGGATCGTTCCTCATTCCGGGCTCGGACCGGGCGCGCAAGGAGATCGAAGCGCTGGGCCTGTCGGCGATGGCCCTCCAATCCGCGCCGCCCGACGTGCAGACCGTGGACGTGGACCTGCCGCGCATCGCCATCTACACGACGTGGGCGAACACCGAGAAGGTCGGCTGGGTCCGCCTCGCCTTCGATCGCTGGGAGATCCCCTTCGACCTGATTCACAAGGATCACGTGCAGGCGGGCGCGAACCTGCGCGCGAAGTACGACGTGATCGTGATGCCGCACCAGACGCAGAACGGCAAGTCGATCGTGTACGAGCAGCCCAGGCTGTCGAAGCCGCTGCCCTACCGGAAGAACGACAGGTTCAAGTCGATGGGTTTCTACGCGGAAACCGACGACGTGCGCGGCGGCATGGGGCTCGCCGGCGCGGCGGAGTTGCAGAAATTCGTGGATGAGGGCGGCGTGCTCATGACGTTCGGCGTCGCCAGCTACTTCCCGGCGGAGTTCGGGATCGCGAAAGGTGTGGACGCGCAGAATCCGGCGCAGGGTTTCTACGCGCCGGGGCCGTACGTGAACAGCGAGATCCTGCTGCCCAACCACCCGGTGATGTACGGCTACCCGCAGAAGACCCTGCCGGTGCGCTATGCGGGCGGGCCGCTGCTGCAGGCGGGACCGCCGGCCGGCTTCGAGCAGTTCGCCGGGTCGTCACCGGAGCGGCCGCAGGTGATCGCGCGATTCACCGGCGGCGAGGCCGGGGTGCTGAGCGGCCTGATGCGCAACCCGGATCAGACGCGCAACCGGCCGATGATCGTCGACGCGCCCTCGGGCAAGGGCCGCGTGATCCTGTTCGCCAACAACCCGATCTATCGCTGGCAGACCTTCGGCGAGCACGGGATGGTGTTCAACGGGTTGTTGTACTGGAATGACATCCCGGCACCGTCAGCGGCGGCGAAGCCGACGACGACCGCGCAGCCGTAGCGATGCCATAGCGCGGCACTTCAGTTCCGCGACTCCAGATAGGCCCGCATCAGTGCGGCATTGCGGTCGTTCGATCTGAACCACACGTCGGCGAAGAACCCCACGAAGGGAATCGAGCCGAGGATCAGGTCGACGACCACATTCGCCAGCATCTTCGACACGAGCGACGGCGGCGGCCCGTAGCGCAACGTTCGCGCGATCAGCGTGAGCGAAAAAGCCGTTCCCGCCAAGTCGCCGACCACCGGCACGAGGCCGATGATTGCATCCAGCCCGATCGGGCCGAGGATCGGCAGCCGGATGGCGCTGTCCATGATCTTGGCCAGCCGATCGATGTGGAGCCCGAAAAACCGGTGGGCCTCGTCGAGCGGAATGCCGGTGGCCTTCGCGTAGGCGGCAAGCCGGGTGAACGCGTGAGCGGCGGCCGCGCCGACGCGGCGGTCGACCTCGCGCGCCATCCGTTCGGCCGTGCGGATGAACACCCAGCGCGCAACGATGTAGAGAACCACGCTGGCGGCGACGACGAAGACGAACGCCGCCAGCAGCCACCACAACAGTACTTCGAACACCCACCGGCATTATTACCAGAGACTCAAAGTGCGTACGGTGCGTACAGTTCCTAATGTGCGTACTGTGCTTGGTGCCTATGGTGCTCACAGTGTTCATCGGCACGATGGCACCCCCTTGGCACTCGGCACCAGAGCACTGTACGCACATTAGGAACTGTACGCACCGTACGCACCCAGATTTGTATACTCTCCGTCGTGGGAGAACACATGAGCCAGATCAACGTCGGCGGCGTGGTGAAGGGCGGACTTGCGGCGGGCCTCGTGATGAACATCAGCGAGTTCGTGCTGAACGTCCCGGTGGCGGGCGCGCAGATGAACGCGGAGCTGGCGGCGCGGAACCTGCCGCCGGTGTCGGGGAATCAGATTGCCGTGTTCGTGACCGTCACGTTCCTGCTCGGCCTGCTGACGGTCTGGCTGTATGCCGCCATCCGCCCGCGCCTGGGCGCCGGGCCGCAAACGGCAATCATCGCGGGCCTGGTCGTGTGGGCGTGTTCGTACTTGTTCTCGGCGATCGTGTTCGGCGTGCTGGGCATCAATTCGATGGGACTCGTGGTGCTCACCATTGTGTGGACGCTGGTCGAGATGATCGTCGCCGCGTCGGTCGGGGGCTATTTGTACAAAGAGAAGTAGCAGGCAACGTGCTCGGGTGCTCGGGTGCTCGGGTGCTCGGGTGCTCGTGTGCTCGGGTGCTCGGGTGCCCGTGCACCGTACGCACCCTTGGCACCTGTACGCACCGTACGCACCTCTTTTGGTGACATCTCGTTACACGGGCATCGGGGTTTTGGCACACACTAGACGGCTGTTCCCGGTTGCGTCGGCCCCTGAAGACTACTGCTCATGAATTCGCATCCGCTATCCGTACGTCCGGCCATCTGTGTCCTCCTGCTCGCGATGCTCGGCGCGTCGGCGGCCCACGCCCAGCCGGCCGGCGTCGTCGACTACGAAGCCGCGCGCCGCGACCGGCGCCTGCCCGCGAAGGCCGCGGCCGGGCCGATTGAACTCGACGGCAAGCTGGACGAGGCGTCGTGGGCCGGGGCGCCAATCGCGAAGGGGTTCGTGCAGAACGATCCGCGCGAAGGCGAGCCGGCGACGTACGACACGGAAGTGAAGCTGCTGTACGACGACCGGGCGATCTACATCGGCGTGTTCGCGAAAGACCCGGACCCAAACGGGATCATCATCAACGAGCTCCGCAAGGACTTCAATACGGGATCGGCGGACGGCTTCCAGGTCGTGATCGACACGTTCCACGACGAGCGCAACGGCTACCAGTTTGCGATCAACCCGGCGGGCGCGAAGTGGGACTCGCAAATGTCCAACGAGGGCCGCGACAACAACGCGAACTGGGACGGCATCTGGGACGTCGGCACGCACATCGCGGACGACGGGTGGTATGCGGAGATCGAGATCCCGTTCAAGACGCTGAAGTTCGGGCCGGAGCAGCTGCAGACGTGGGGCATCAACTTCCAGCGGCGCCTGCGCCGCCGCAACGAGAACAGCTACTGGTCGCCGCTGCGCCGCATCCACCAGCTCTCGCGGGTCTCGATGGCCGGGACCGTCGAGGGGCTGCAGGGCCTGACGCCGGGCGCGAACGTCCGCGTCAAGCCGTACGCCCTCGGCAACTTCAACAAGCTGGGCGGCACGGCGATCGACAAAGACTACGACGCCGGCTTCGACGTGAAGTACGGCGTCACCTCGGGGCTGACGTGGGACTTCACGGTGAACACCGATTTCTCGCAGGTCGAGGCCGACCAGCAGCAGGTCAACCTGACGCGCTTCAGCCTCTTCTTTCCCGAAAAGCGCGACTTCTTTCTCGAGAACTCCGGGGTGTTCCAGTTCGGCGCGGGTAACACCGGCGGCGGCGGGGGCGCCAACGGCGGGCGCCAGAACGCCTCCCAGGACATGATCTTCTTCTTCAGCCGCCAGATCGGCCTGTCGGCCGCGGGCGATTCGATTCCGCTGCTGGCGGGCTCGCGGATCACCGGGCGAGTCGGCGGGTGGTCCGTGGGGGCGCTGAACATCCAGCAGCGAGAAAAGGACGTCAGCCCGTCGACCAACTTCACGGCGCTGCGGCTGCGGCGCGACATCCTCGCCAACTCCGATGTCGGCGTGATGATGCTCAACAAGGATCCGCAGGGGAGCGATCACAACCGGGCGTTTGGCGCCGACGCCAACTTCCGCTTCTTCCGCGACCTGACGCTGAATTTTGCGGCGGCCAGGAGCGACACGCCGGTGGCGCGGATTGCCGGCAAGGGCGACGACTGGTACTCGAAGAGCAGCTTCGGCTACCGCGGCAACGTCTGGGAGACGCGCGGCATGTTCCAGACCATCGGCGCGCGGTTCAACGACGAAATGGGGTTCGTGCCGCGCGTCGGCGTCGACAACGCCGAGGGCTACCTGGGCGCGCACCTCCGGCCGAAGCGCTTCCAGCGCTGGCTGCGCGAGACGTTCCCGCACGTCCAGATCGAGAACTTCACCAGGCGCAACGGCGGCGGCCTCGAGTCGCGCTACATGGACTGGCATTGGCCGATCACGCTGCAGAACAGCACGTTCATCGAGGTCGGCACCAATCCGAACGTCGAGGTGATCGACGACCGGTTCACGATCAACAGCCGGCGGCGGATCTTCGTCGAGCCCGGCCGCTACGAGTTCAAGGAGCACTTCATCCTTGCCAACACCAACAGCGCGGCGCCGTTCTCGATGAACCTGCGCTACGGCACCGGCGACTTCTACGACGGCTACCGCCGCAACTACACGGTCGGCGGCACGTTCAGGCTCAACCAGCACCTCAACCTGTCGCTGAGCGATTCGATCAACGACATCGACCTGTCGTCGGGCTCGTTCGTGACGCACCTGGTGACCGGGCGCGTGAACTACTACTTCAGCACGAAGGTGTTCGTCAACGCGCTCGTGCAGTACAACACCGACACCAACCAGTGGAGCTCGAACGTCCGGCTCGACATCATCCACCGGCCGCTGAGCGACATCTATCTCGTCTACAACGAACGCCGCGACTCGCGAAGCGGGGCGCTGCTCAGCCGCGCGGTGATCGCGAAGATGACCTACCTGCTCGCCTTCTAGTAAGGTGGACAAACCTAAAGGTTTGTCCCCACACGCGTCCTTCGTCATCACTCGTCTGCAGGGCGGGCTCGGCAGCCAGCTGTTCCAGTACGCCGCCGGGCGCCGGCTGTCGCTCGCGCGCGGCGTGCCGCTGCTGCTCGATCGATCGGCGGCCCTCGACACCGGCGCCCGTCCCTACGCGCTCGATCCGTTTTCGATCGCCGAAGCGTTCTCGGCACCGGACGCCCGCGCGGATTTCGAGTCACGGACGGTGCTGCAGCGGATGGCGCGTCGCGCGCAACGGCGGCGCCTCGTGACGGAGCCGTCGCCACGATTCGATCCGCGCGTGCTCGAGGCCGGCGGCCGCGTCTACCTGGACGGCTACTGGCGGTCGGCGCGGTACTTCGCCGGCGCCGAAGACACGATCCGGAAGGACCTGGCGTGGAAGGTCGCGCCGGCGTCGTGGTCCGCGGAGCTGGTGGCGCGGGTCGACGCGCAGGCGGCCGTGAGCGTGCACGTGCGTCGCGGGGATCGCGTGTCGGATCCGCGGCTGGCGGGGAGGCTGGGCGCGTGCCCGGTGAGTTACTACCGCCGCGCCTGGAGGCTGATCCGCGAGCGCGTGCCGGAACCCTGGTTCCTGGTGTTCTCCGACGATCCGGCATGGGCGCGGGCGCAGCTCACCTTCCTGGAACCGGCGAAGTTCGTGAGCGACCCCGGCCACCGGCCGGACCACGAGGATCTGTGGCTGATGACGCGCTGCCGGCACCACGTCATCGCCAACAGCGCCTTCTCGTGGTGGGCCGCGTGGCTGTCGGGCGCGACGGACAAGACCGTCGTGGCGCCGGATCGGTGGTTTGCCGATCGCGCCTGCGACGGCCGCGACGTGGTGCCGCCGGAGTGGGCGCGCCTCGCGGTCGACGAGCGGGCCCTCTCCGGCTAGCGGAGGACCGGCGCCAGGATCCGAAGTTGGCGCGGCAGCTCGCGGCCGTCCATGACGCGGTCCTTCCACCGCACGATCGCGTACAGGATCCCACAAAGCACGAGGGTCGCCGTCAGCGAGGCCTCGAGCGGCAGCAGGCGCCGCAGGGGCCGCCCCACCACGCCGTAGACCATCTCGACGTGAATCCAGTAGACGAAGAACGACGAGCGTCCGAGCGTCGCGAGGACGCCGCCCGGGAGCCGGCCGAACCGCGCGTGCACGACCTCGTGAAAACGGTCGATGACCCAGGCCGCCGGCACCATCGCCGTGCAGATGCCGAGGCGGATGAAGAAGAACGTCGGCGAGCTGGTCCAGAAGTTGGCCACCGGATAGATCGAGGATTGGAACGAGGCCCAGTAGCCGAGCCCGATGCCCGCCGCGCCCGCGAGCACCAGCCCGGCCTGCAACCGGCGCTCGGCGGCGACCGACCGCGCGGCCGAGATGAGCTCGCCGGCGATCGCGCCGGCAAAGAGAAACCCCGACCACGGGAAAATCGTGAACGTGGTGCGACCGGCGATCGGCCGGATGTACGCCTCGATCGGATCCGGCAGCGGCGACAGCCACGGAACCTCGCGCACGAGCGGCGTCAGCATGGTGAGGGCCGCCGTCGCCCCGGCGAACGCGGCGAGCCGGATGGCGCGCGAGGCGGAAATGCTCCAGAAGGTCCCGGCCGCGAGCATGGTCAGGCCCATCACGTTGAGGATGTCGACTTTCAGGAAGTTGCTGAGCGCGCCCCAGCCCAGGAGCTGGGACTGCAGGCGGAAGATGAATGCGAGGGCGAAGATCTGCCAGCCTCGAAGGCGCGCCATCGCCGCGGCCGCGGCGTGGCCGAGCGACGACGCCCGGGCGGAGGCGGCCATTGCGAGCGTGAGTCCGGCGAGGAAGAGGAAGAGCGGCGCGGCGAGGCCGGCGACAAACACGACGTACACGTAGAGCTGGCGCGTCTTGTCCGCATTGAGCGTCCACGCGTCGGTGACGTGCGCCATCACCATCGCGATCACGGCGACGCCGCGCAGCCAGTCGAGGTAACGCTTCCTCACGCGTGGATCTCGAACGTCGTCTCGAGCTGGATGTCGTGCCGCAGGGAATGCCACACCGAGCAGTACTTGTCGCGCGACAGCTGGATGGCCCGCTCGACCGCCGCCGGCGGCACGCTGCCCGTGATCGCGAAGTGAAGCGTGAAGCTGACGAAACGGCGAGGCGGATCGTCGGCGCGCGCGCCCGCGATGGAGGCCTCGAGTGCGGTCATCGTGTGCCGGCCCTTGATCACGATGTCGGCGATGTCGATGGCCATGCAGCCGGCAAGGGCCATGGCGACGGCCTCCGGCGGAGACGGACCGGCGGCGCCGTTGCCGTCGAGGGTGATTTCAGTGCGCGGGGTCCGCGCGGAGAAGCGGAGGTCGCCCTGCCACACGAGCAAGGCGGTGAGTGGAGGCTTCACGCGTGAATTATAGGGATGATTGGGGACAGGCCCCCAAAA
>MELE01000246.1:11321-25112 GCA_001768615.1 Acidobacteria bacterium RIFCSPLOWO2_12_FULL_67_14b
TGTGATTTTGGGGGCCTGTCCCCAATCATCCCTACGCCGCGCGGACGGGCGGGCGGCCCGCGCCGGTCAGCATGGCGAACAACAGCCAGCCGAGCGGAACGGCAACCAGCATGTACGTCAGGTATTGCCCGTACACCCCGTCAGGGCCGTAGGGCTCGGTGGCCCAGTGCAACGCCTCGCTGCCCGGGAAGAGGTTGGCTTCGGTCAGTTCGTGGAAGCCGTAGATGAGGAGTTGCGCCACGAACACGAGCAGGAAGATCGCGGTGACCTGGAAGAAGAGCGCCAGGTTCACGCGGTGGCCGTAGCGGGACCACAAGGCCGCCACGACCGCCGCCGAGAGCGTGCCGGCCGCGGCGCCGCCGACGATCGACGGCGTTTGCACCTGTGTCAGCAGCGTGCCCATGAGGAGGGCGGTCTCCATGCCCTCGCGCGAAATCATCAGCAGCGTGAACAGGAACACGCCGAGCCAGGCCGCCGTGCCCGCCTTCTCCGTGGACGCGCGCAGCCGCCCTTCGATCTCGCTCCTGATCCGCTTCGCGGTGCGCCACATGTGGATGGTCAGCGAGGCCACCGAAACCGCGGCGACGAGGGCGAGAATGGCCTCCCACAACGCCTGGTTCGACGCCTGCTGAAAGAGGTAGGCGGCGGCCACGCTCAGCAGCACCGAAAGACCGATGCCCCAATGCACGGCCGGGACGAGCTCACGACGCCCGCTCTTCCGGAGATACGCCAGGCTGATGGCGATGATCAGGAACGCTTCGAGGCCTTCCCGAAGCGTGATGACGAAAGCTTGTAGCATCCGTAAACGACCCTAAATGAGATTCGATCTCAATTCCTGTTTCGGAGCATATACGACCAGAGTGGTCGGGGGCAAGAACTTGCGCGCGGGTAACGCGAAGTGCTAAATATTCAGCATGTGCAGAATTTTTAGCATGACCAGCGATCCGCTCTCGCGGCGCGAACGGCAGATCCTCGACATCCTCTACGCGAAGGGCGCGGCGAGCGTCGCCGACGTCCAGGGGTCGCTCGCCGACCCGCCGAGCTACTCGGCCGTGCGCGCCCTGCTGCGCATCCTCGAAGAGAAGGGCCACGCCCGCCACGAGGCCCGCGGCCCGCGTTACGTCTACCTGCCGATGGTGCCGCGCGAGCGCGCGCGCAACTCTGCCCTGACGCGGATCGTCCAAACGTTTTTCGACGGTTCGGCCGCGCAGGCCGCCGCCGCGCTCGTGGATTCCGGATCGCTGTCGGACGAGGAGCTGAGCAAGCTGTCGTCGCTCATCGATCGCGCTCGGAAGGAAGGCCGCTGATGGATCTCAACGTGGTGCTCCGGACCTCGCTCCTGCTGGCGGCCGCGTGCGTGGCGGCGCGGCTCCTGCGCCGCGCCGCGCCGTCCACGCGTCACCTGCTCTGGCATGCCGCGATGGTGATGGTCTTGCTCGCGCCCGCCCTCGCACCGCTCGCACCGAAATTCAATGTGCCTATGGTGCGTACCGTGCCTCGGGTGCCTAGGGGCTTGGTGCCAATGGTGACAATAGTGCCGGGTGCTAGTGCTCCGGGCACTTCAGGCACGAGCACTCCTGGCACAACGCCCCTAGGCACCCTAGGCACCGTACGCACGACAGGCACCTTGGCTGCCTTGGCCGTGGGCGTGTGGTTCGCGTTCGGCTGGCTCTGTAGCGGACTATCGGTACGCAGATCGAAACCGGCACCCACGGCGTGGATCTACGACGCCAGGCAAGTCTGCGCTCGCATCGGGCTGCCCGAGATCGAGATCCGCCAGTCGCTGCGCGAGGGCAGCCCGCACGTCGCCGGGCTGTTCCGATCGATCGTCATGATCCCGGCGCAGGCCGCGGCGTGGACCGCCGACGCGCGATACGCGACGCTCGTGCACGAGCTCACCCACATCCGCCGCCGCGACCGCCGGACCCAGGCGATCGCGCAGCTCGCCTGTGCCGTCTACTGGTTCAACCCCCTGGTGTGGCACGCGGCCGGCTCGCTCGCGCGCGAACGCGAGCGGGCCTGCGACGACGAGGTATTGCGGATGGGCGCCAAGCCGTCGGACTACGCGGCGCTGCTGCTCGACCTCGCGCGCCGGCCCGGCCCGTGGCTGCCGGCCACGGCGCTCGCCATGGCCCGCCGATCGGCAATCGAAGGCCGGCTCCTGCTCATCCTCGGCCACGTCGTGAGGACCCCGCGCCGATCGTCGCGATGGCTGGTCACGGCCGGCATCGCCGCCATCGCCACGGCAATCCTCGGCGCCCAGCCGGCGGCGCCTCCCAGGGCCGAAGGCACGCCGAAAATGCCGGACCTGATGGACGCCGATCGGGACGCCATGTTGCCGTCGGTCACCGGCGCCTTCGTGAAGGCGCTCGGCGACACAAGCCGGCAGGTCCGCGAGAAAGCCGCGCTCGGCCTCGCGCTCACGCCCGGCGACGATGTGATCGATCCGCTGCTCACCGCGCTGAAGGATCCCGACGCCCAGGTCCGCGAGAAGGCCGCGATCGGGCTCGCTTTCCGCCGCGATCCCCGCATCGTCGAACCGCTGCTCGCCGCCATCGCCGACGAGGACGCGCAGGTGCGCGAAAAGGCCGCGATCGCCCTCGGCGCCAGCGGCGATGCGCGCGCGCTCGACGCGCTTCGCAAGGCGGCAACCGACCCGGATTCCCAAGTGCGCGAGAAGGCCGTGGCCGGCCTGCTCCTGTTCGGACTGCGGCAATGATGCTGGCGGCGCTCGTCCTCGCCGGCCAGGTCGCCCTGGCGCCCTGCGCGATCGAGGGTGTACCCGGCGAGGCGCGCTGCGGGACCTACAAGGTCTGGGAGAACCGCGAGACCAGGCAGGGCCGGCAGATCGATTTGTCCATCATCGTAATGGCCGCGACCGGACCCGTGCGCAGGCCGGATCCGCTGTTCACGCTGTCGGGCGGTCCCGGCGATGCGCCGTCGTTCAACGCGCGCTTCTTCAGCCGGGCGTTCGACGAGGTTCGCCGGTCCCGCGATCTCGTGCTCGTCGATCTGCGGGGCACGGGCAAGTCGGGCCCACTCACGTGTCCCGAGCTGGCGACGCCCGATGGGTCGGGCGTGTTCGATTCACACCTGCTGAGTGCCGCCGCCGTGCGCGCGTGCCGCGCGCGGCTGGAGAAGACCGCCGATCTGCGGCTCTACACCACCGACATCGCGGTGGACGATCTGGACGAGGTCCGCGCGGCGCTCGGTTACCGGCAGATCAATCTGTACGGCACGTCGTACGGATCGCGGGTGGCGCAGATCTACATGCGCCGCCACCCGTCGAGCCTGCGCGCGGTCACGATGAAGGGCATCGTCCCGCCGTCGATGGCGTCGCCCGAATGGCACGCCCGCGCCGGCGACGCGGCGTGGAAGGACCTGGTGGCGCGGTGCATGAAGGACGCCAACTGCGCGCGAACGTTCCCGACGATCGACGCGGATTTTCGCGAGCTGCTCGCGCGCCTCGATCGCACCTCACCGGTGTTGACCATCCCCGCGGGATCGAGCCGACCCTTCGACTTCGCTCAGGGCAGGCCCGCGGTGTCGATCACGGTCACGCGCGGCCTCTTCGCCGAAGCGTTTCGCAATGTGCTTTACACGCCGGAAGCCTCGGCGCAGGCGCCCAAGCTGGTGACCCGGTTGCTGGGCGGCGACGATCGCGGCCTGGCGGAGACGGCGCTGGCGGGCCGCACGGTGCTCGGCGGCGACCGGCTGGCCGCGGGTTTCTTCCTGTCGGTGTCGTGCACCGAGGATGTCCCGTTCCTGCCCCGGAACGCCGGCGCGCTCGCGGCCGGCACGTTCGGCGGCGATTACCGGCTTCGGGAGCAGACGGCCGCCTGCGCGGAGTGGCCGCGCGGGCAGGTCTCGCCCACGCATCGGCAGCCGACACGGTCGTCGGTGCCCACGCTGCTGCTGTCGGGCGAGCTCGATCCGGTCACGCCACCGCCGGGCGGCGATGAAGTCGCGCGCGGGCTGACGCGCGGCGCCCACGTCGTGATTCGCAACAACGGGCATCCGATCGGCAATGCCGAGCGCTGCATCGGCGGGATGATCGGCGCGTTTCTCGAACGCGGCACGGCGGACGGGCTCGATCGGTCCTGCGCCGCCGCCAATCCCGCTCCCCCATTCCTGCTTTCCGGATCAGCCAAATGACCACGGTCCTGTCGGACTTGCGTCACGGCCTGCGCGTGTTGCTGCGGACGCCGCTGTTCACCATCTGCACGATCGCCGCGCTGGCCGTCGGCATCGGATCGACGACGGCGCTGTTCAGCGTCGTGCACGCGATGCTGGTCAAGCCGCTGCCGTACCCGCACGCGGATCGGCTGCTGGTGGTCTGGGAGCACAACCTGCCGCGCAACCGCCCGCGCAACGTGGTGAACCCGCAGAACTTCATGGGGTTCCGCGACCGCAGCCGGCTGTTCGAGGCGATGGGCGCGTTCACGCAAAACCGCGTGACGCTGACCGGGAGCGGCGAGCCCGCCGAGCTGTCGACGCTCATCGTCACCGCGAACCTGTTCGATGTGCTCGGCGTGGCGCCGATGCTGGGCCGCACGTTTGCGACGGGCGAGGATCAGGACACCGCGTCGCGCACGCTGGTGCTCTCGCACGCGCTCTGGCTGCGCCAGTTCGGCGCCGACACCAGCGTGCTCGGCCGCCAGCTGACGATCAACGGGGAACCGGTGACGGTGATCGGCGTGATGCCGCGCGGCTTCGAGATGCTCGGCTCGCCGGTGGACGCCTTCACGCCGTTCCGGTTCAGCCCGCGAACGGGCACGGGCGGCCGCAGCCTGATCGCGATCGGCCGGCTCAAGCCGGAGGTGACGCGCGACCAGGCGCAGGGCGAACTCGAAGGCGTGATGGACGGGTTGCGGCAGGAGCGCCCGGACTTCAATACCGGCTGGACGGTCAACACGGTGCCGCTGCGCGAGCAGCTGGTGGGCGACGTGCGGCTGGCGCTGCTGGTGCTGTTCGGCGCGGTCGCGACGGTGCTGCTGATCGCGTGCGGCAACATCGGCAGCCTGATGCTCACGCGCGCGTCGGGACGCCGGCGCGAGCTGGCCATCCGTTCGGCGCTCGGCGCGGGCCCCGGGCGCCTGATGACGCAGCTGGTGTGCGAGGCGCTGATGCTGTCGGCGGCCGGGGGCGTGCTCGGCGTGCTGCTGGCCGGCTGGATTCTGAGCGGCTTGAGCACGTGGCTGGCCACGCGGCTGCCGCTGCCGCTGCTCGGTCAGGTCTCGATCGATCCGAGCGTGCTGGCGTTCGCCGGCGCGATCACGGTGCTGACCACGATCGTGTGCGGCCTGGCCCCGGCGATCGGCGCCACCGGCGGCTCGCTCGTCACGGCGCTGCGTGATGGCGCGCCGAGCCGGTCGGGCAGCGCGCGCGGCCGGGCGATCCGGCAGGGGTTCGTGATGGCCGAAATCGCGCTCGCCCTCACGGTCCTGTGCGGCGCCGGCCTGCTCGGCCGCAGCCTGATGGCGCTGCAGGGCGTGCATCCCGGGTTCACGCCGGCGTCGGCGTTGTCGATGCGCGTCACGCTGCCGCCGCGGTCGTATCCCGACTCGAACGCGCAACACACGTTTCACACCCGCGTGATCGCCGGCCTCAAGGCCTTGCCCGAAACGCGCGAGGTCGGGGGGACGTCGTTCCTCCCGCTGGCCGGCGTCGGCCCCGCGACGTCGTTCTGGAGGGCCGATCAACCGCAGCCGGCGCCGACCGACCGGCCGGTCGCCGACGCGCGCCCGGTGACCGTCGGCTACTTCACGGCGATGGGCATCCCGATCCTGGCCGGCCGCGACGTGGCCGATTCGGACACGCAGGACCGCGATCCGGTCGCGGTGATCAACGAGACCTTCGCGCGCCAGATCTACCCGGGCGACAACCCCCTCGGCCGCAGGTTCATCCTGAACCTGGGCAACGAGAAGCCCCACGAGATCATCGGCGTCGTCGGCGACGTGAAGCTCGCGAGCGTCGACGGCGAGATCCGGCCCACTGCGTACCTGTCGTCGCGGCAGTACGCGTTCGGCATCATGACCTACGTGATCCGCACGAGCGGCGATCCCGGCCGGCTGGGGCCCGCGGCAGTCCGCGTCGTTCGCGAGATCGATCCGCTCCTGCCGGTGTCGGCGGTGCGCCCGCTCGACGAGGTGTTTGCCGAGTCGATGGCGCGGCCGCGGCTGACGGCGGCGGCGATGAGCGTGTTTGCCGGCGCCGCGCTGCTGCTCGCCGCGCTCGGCGTCTACGGCATCGTCGCGTATTCGGTGTCGCAGCGCACGCGCGAGTTTGGCATCCGCATGGCGCTTGGCGCGAGGGCGCCGCAACTGGTGGGGATGGTCGTGCTGCAGAACCTGCGGACGGTGTTCCTCGGCCTGGTCCTCGGGCTGATGTGCGCCCTTCCGGCGACGCGGCTGCTGCGCGGGCTGCTGTTCCAGGTCGGACCGAACGATCCGGCGACCTTCGTGATGATCGGCGCGGCGCTCACGGCCGTGGCCGTGGTCGCGTCCTACCTCCCCGCCCGCCGTGGGACGAGCATCGATCCGGTGGTGACGCTGAAGGCCGAGTAGGGTTAAGTTCTAGCGCATGACCTCGACCCGTTCGCGCCGAGGCGCGCGCCGCTCCTTTCTCAAACAACTCCCCACCGTGATTGCCGCCGGCCTGGCCGCCCCGAGGGCGGCCGGCGCGCAGGCGCCCGCGCCGGATGCGATCACGACCGACACGCTCGCCACCGCTCAACAGATTTCGGGCGTGAGCCTCCCGGCCTCCGAGCGCGAGTCGGCCCGGTCGCTGGTGGCCCGCAACCGCGAGCACATCGACTCGCTTCGACGCGTCCAGTTGCCGTCGGAAACCGAACCGGCGTTTTCGTTTCGTCCTCCCCGCCCATCCGCGGCCCTCACCTCCGGCAGGAGTGGCAAGGTGGCACCCGTTCCCGCCAGCCTCAAGCGGCCCGCGCGGATCGCCGACCTCGCGTTTGCGCCCGTGACCACGCTGGCCGCGCTGCTCAAATCGCGGCAGATCACATCGGCGGAGCTGACGAAGATGTACCTCTCGCGGCTCAAGGCCCACGACGCGACGCTCTTTTGCGTGGTCACGCTCACAGAGGATCTCGCGTTGCAGCAGGCGGAAGACGCCGACCGGGAGATTCGCGCCGGCCGCTACCGGGGGCCGCTGCATGGCGTGCCGTACGGCATCAAGGACCTCTTCTCCGCCAAGGGGGTGCTCACCACGTGGGGCGCCAGGCCGTACTCGACCCAGGTGTTCGACTACGACGCCACCGTGGTCACGCGGCTGCGCGAGGCGGGCGCGGTGCTGCTGGCCAAGCTTGCGACGGGCGAGCTGGCCGTTGGCGACTTGTGGTTTCGCGCGCGCACGCGGAACCCGTGGAATCCGGAGCGCGGCGCGAGTGGATCCTCGGCCGGGCCGGCGTCGGCCACCGCAGCAGGGCTCGTCGGCTTTGCGATCGGCACCGAAACCGGCGGATCGATCATCTCGCCGGCGTCGACCTGCGGGGTCGTGGGCCTGCGCCCGACTTACGGGCGGGTGAGCCGCCATGGCTGCATGACGCTGCGCTGGACGCTCGACAAGGTGGGACCCATCGCGCGAACCACGGCCGACACGGCGCTCGTGCTGTCGGCGATTCACGGGCCGGACGGCCACGACGACACGGTGCCCGACGTCGCGTTCCAGTGGGGCGGATCGCGCGAGGTCAAGGGCCTGCGCCTCGGCTACATCGAGCGCGAGTTCGCCGGGCCCGCCGAGTCGGCGTCGGCCGACGAGCGCACGCAGTGGCTGGCGCGCCAGCCGCTGTTCGAGGCGGCGCTCGACGTGTATCGCAAGGCAGGTGCGACGCTGGTTCCGGTGGCGATGCCCGACCTGCCCGCGGCCGCGGTCTACGCGATCCTGAACGCCGAGGCCGGCGCGATGTTCGACGAGCTGGTCCGCAGCGGCGCCATCAACGACCTGGCCGACAAGGGCCCGAACGGACGCGCCAACCAGTTGCGCGCGTCGCGGTTCATCCCGGCGGTCGAGTACATCCGGGCGCAGCGCGTGCGCACGCTGTTGCTGCAGCAGATGAACGCGCTGTTCGAGAAGGTCGACGCGTTCCTGGCGCCCGCGTCGAGCGACAGCGTGACGATCTGCAACCTCACCGGCCACCCCGCGATCGTCGTGCCGGCAGGACTACCCGACGGCCTGCCGATCGGGCTGATGGTCACGGCCCCGTTGTGGCAGGAAGATCGCGCCATCCAGGTGGCGGCCGCATTCGAGGCGCAGGCGCCGTGGTCCGCGCGTCATCCCGCGATCTATTCCGAGTAGACGACGGTCCGCACGCTGCGATGGCGGCGGGCCAGTTCGGCCGGCAGGAGCTTGCTCAGGTAGACCTTCGACTCGGCCGTGTCGGTGGCGTGCGGCTCGTGCTTCACGACGTTGAAGTGCAGCTGCGCCAGCACGGCCCGCATGTCGTAGTAGCGGTTCTTGGTCTTGACGACGACCTCCTCGAAACCGGCGGCGAGCGCCCACACCTCGGACTCTTCGGTCAACGCGCGGAAGTGTCCCTGGCCGCGCCAGTCGCGGCGCGTCCCGCCGATCCAGGAATAGAGAATGCGGCGGCCGTCGAAGCGGACCGCGCCGCTCAACCGCCCGACCAGGTCGCGCAGCTTGGGAATCGATTCGTCGACGCGGATCTCGTGCACGATCTTGTACGACACTGGAACCAGCGCGCCGGGATCGTCTTGCAGCGACGCCTCGGCCATCAGGATCAGCGACTCGCGATCGCGTAGGCGGTCGATGATTTCGGCCGCGGTCTTCCGCCGCGGAAACTCCCCGAAGTGCTCTTCGATGTACTGGATCTCGAGCGCACCCGGCTCCAGTGCGTACTGCTTGATCAGGTATTCCACTGGCCCAGATTATACGGTGCGTACGGTGCGTACAGTGCCTAACGTGCGTACGGTGCTCGGGTGCCTAAGGTGCTGCCAGTGCATACGGTGCTTCGAGTGCTTCGGGTGGTAAAGGTGACAGGCGAAAGAGCACAGTACGCACGTGAGGCACCGTACGCACTGTACGCACCTTATTCGGCGAGCCGTGAGGCGAGCCGGTTGCGTTCGGGGACCGAGCGCGCCAGGCCGAGCGCCTTGCGGTAGCACTCCGCGGCGCGCTCGAGGTCGCCGGCTTCGCGCCACAGCTCGGCCTGCACGGCGGGCAGCAGGGGATAGCGGGCCCAGGCGTCGCGATCCGCGATCGCTTCGAGCGCCGCCAGGCCCGACACCGCGCCTTCGACGCGCGAGACCGCAATCGCGCGATTGACGGCCACCACCGGCGATCGCGTGAGCGCGAGCAGCTCGTCGTAGAGCCCCGCGATCTGCGGCCAGTCGGTCGCGTCGCAGGACGGCGCGACCGCGTGGCAGGCGGCTATGCCGGCTTCGAGATGGTCGGCGCTGACCGCGTCACCCGCGGAGGCGCGATCGAGCGCCCGCATGCCCTCGGCGATCAAGCGCCGGTCCCAGCGGGAACGATCCTGATCGCGCAGCAGGAACAGCGTGCCATCCGAGTCGACGCGCGCGGGAAAGCGGGCCGCATGCAAGAGCATCAGCGCGACGAGCGCCCACACGCGCGGCGCCGCCGTCGCCGGGTGTTCGGCCAGCACACGCGTCAGCCTGATCGCCTCCACCGCCACATCGTCTCTTATCAGCGCGTCGCCGGAGGTGGCAGCGTACCCTTCGTTGAACATCAGGTAAAGCGACTCGAGTACCGAATCGAGCCGGGCCGGCAGGTCGCCGGGCGCGGGCATGCCGAAGCCGATGCCGGAATCGCGCAACATGCGCTTCGCCCGCACCAGGTGCTGCGCGATGGTGCTCTCCTGCGCCAGAAAGGCGCGCGCAATCTCGCCGATGCTGAAGCCGCCCCACCGCGATCAGCTCGGGCTGATCTTCCTGACCTGCCATCCCTCGCTCGCCCCTGACGCCCGCGTCGCCCTCGCGCTGAAGCTGGCTGCGGCAATCAAAGTTGGCAAGGCTCGTGCAGTGCGTCTGGCTTCATGAGCCGAGACCATCGCAAACTCGACGTGTTTCACCTCGCTGACGATCTCGTGGTTCGAGTCTATCGGGCAACGTCGAAGTTCCCTTCCGACGAGCGCTTTGGACTGCAATCGCAGATCAGGCGCGCCGCCGTGTCAATCCCCATGAACATCGTCGAAGGTTGTGCCCGCGCCGGAGAGGGCGACTATCTGAGGTTTCTTGATATTGCGTTTGGATCGGCGCGAGAACTCTTGTACTTGATCGACCTTTCGGCACGCTTGGAGCTTCTCCAAATGAAGGCGGCAACCGAATTGTCGAAGCTCGGTGATCAAACAGCAGGTGAGCTATCTGCGCTTCGCAGTTCCCTGGGTAGCTAGTTCTCGTCCTGGGAACGGTCTACCCGAGTCGACTGGTCCCAAGCCTCAAGTCACAAGTCTCAAGTCACAAGTCTCAAGCCCCTACGACCGCATGAAGCACGGGAGTGCGTTGGCGCGCCAGTGGTCTTCCCAGCGTTCGGGCGGGTTCTGCGAGAGCCATGCTTTCGACCGCGCGAGCGGGCCATGGGGTGCGACGTCGCGCCGGGCAACGGCCGACAACAGGAGGGCGAGATCGCCAGGATCTCGGAACGTCACGCCTTCCTGGCCGTTCGTCAGCACTTCACCCAGTACGGGCGAGTAGTCGAAGGTCGCGGCCGGCACGCCGGCGCCGCGAAAGTCCGCGAGCTTCATCGGCAGATCGAGGCCGGACGACGACTGGTGGAGGCACAAGCCGAGATCGGCGAGACCGATCATCACGGGGTAGTCGGCGGGCTCGAGCCACAATGTTCGCACGGCGATGTTCCTGAACGATCGTCGGGCCGCGCGGGCTTCGAACGATTCGCGGAGCGCGCCCTTGCCGGTGAGGATGACGGCCAGCATCGACAAACCTGAAGGTTTGTCGCCACCTGGAGGTTTGTCGCCACCCAGGCTGCGTTCGGCGCGCTCGAGCGCCTCGAGCAGCAGGTCGAAATCCTCGTCGGGCGTCCAACTGGTCGGGCACACGACGAGCGGGATCCGTTCGAGCCCGAGCGACAGGGCCGAAGCCACCTTGGCCCAGAGGGCGGCGCGGTCCACGGACGAGGCGATCGCAAGCGCCGCGGGCGGGCGATCGTAGAGCACCGTGGCGCGGACGCCGAACTCGCGCTGCAGCCACGCCGCCATCGCCTGCGACACCGCCAGATGCGCATCGGCGCGGCGCGCCCACCGCTTTTCGCTTCGTCTGATCGCGCGCACGGCGCGGTGTCGCTCGCCGAGGCCGACGGCGGCCACCGAATGCGACAGGTTGTGCCAGTCGATCACGAGCCGTGCGCCGCGCAGCCTCGCGGCCAGCCATGACACCGCAAGCGCCGGCACCGCCGGCGGGTTCTGCACGAGAATCGCGTCCGGCTTCGGCAGGCGCATCAGCAGGAAAAAGAGGCGGGAAGCCTGGCGCGCGGCGCGGGCCGCGGCGGCGATCACGAAGCGCCCCGTGCCGCCGCGCGCCCGGGCCGACACGGCGCGGTCGTGCAGCCGGTGCACGCGGATGCGCGGCGAGCCCGACACCGCCGGAATGGGCGCGGCGCCTTCGAGGCCGATCAGGTCGACCTCGCCCCCCTCGCCGGCGAGCGAAGCCGCGTGATACTGCATGCGCGGGCTGCGGCCCAGATCTCCGAGTACGATAACGGCGGTTCGCATGTTGGCTGTCTATCTGCTGCTAGGCATCGGTGCTACCGCTCTGGCCCTGGTTCTCACGCCGCTGGTCGCCCGGGGATCGTTGGTGCTCGGACTGGTAGACGCCCCCGGCGGCCGGAAGGTTCATGCGGAATCGGTCCCCCGCCTCGGCGGCGTCGCCGTGGTGGCCGCCTCGGCCCTCGCGATGATACTTGCGGCCACCTTCGTGCCCGAGCGTTTGGCCCCAGATACTTGGACGACCCTCCGGCCCCTCCTGTTGGCCGGCGGCCTGATCTTCCTCGTCGGGCTGGCGGACGACGTCCATGGGCTCGGGCCCGTTCCCAAGCTCGCGCTCGAGGTGGCCGCCGCGCTCGTGGTCATGCTGTCGGGCCTGCTGATCGAGCGCGTGACCCTGCTCGGCGTGTCGTGGGATCTGGGCTGGCTCGCCTGGCCGGTGACGGCGGCGTGGCTGGTGGGCCTGACCAACGCCTTCAATCTGGTCGACGGCCTCGACGGGCTGGCCGCGGGCGTGGCCGCGGTGGCCGGCGCGGCGTGCGGCGCCATCCTGATTGCGCGCGGCCACCCCGCCGAAGCCATGCTGCTGGCGTCGCTGGTCGGCGCGGCGCTCGGGTTCCTCGTCTACAACTTCTCGCCCGCCTCGATCTTTCTCGGCGATTGCGGGAGCCTGCTCATCGGCTTCATCCTCGCCGCCACCGCCATCGCGGGCTGGCAGAAAGGCGCGACGGCGCTCGCCACGGGCGTGCCCTTGATGATCTTCGCCCTGCCCATCGCCGACGCGGCGAGCACGCTCGTTCGCCGCATCTGGGCGCGTCCCGACGGGGGCCGGGCGTCGCTGGGCTCGACGCTGCGCCAGATCGTCCAGCCCGATCGCCAGCACATCCACCACCGGCTGCTGGGGCTGGGGTGGTCGACACGGCGAACGGTGCTGATCCTGTACGGCGTGACGAGCGTGCTCTCGCTGCTCGCGCTGGCCACGGCGCGCCTCAACACGCCATGAAGCGCGTGCTGCTGGTGCAGCCGTCGCTGCAGCCGCCCGGCGGCGGCAACGGCGTCGCCGCGTGGGTGCTGCAGGCGCTGGTCCCCGATCACCAGGTCACGGTGCTGTCGTGGCGGCCGGTCGAGATCGAACCGATCAACCGGTTCTTCGGCACGCACCTGCGGCCGGGCGACTTCAACACGTTGCTGGTGCCGCGCCCCTGGACCTACATTCCCGATCGCCTGCCGGTGCCGGCCACGCTGCTGAAGCTCGCGCTGGTCATGCGCTACACCAGACGCGTGAGCGACAACTTCGACGTGATCTTCGGCGTCTACAACGAGACCGACTACGGGCGGCGCGGGATTCAGTACATCCACTTCCCGACCTACCTGCGCCCGCGGCCGGCGGTCGACCTGCGCTGGTATCACTGGCCCGCCGCGGGGCTCGAGCTGTACTACCGCCTCGCGGACAGGATTGCGGGCTTCTCGATGGATCGGCTGAGGGCGAACCTCACGCTGGTGAACTCGAACTGGACCGGCGCCCACGTGCGGCGCTTTCTTGGCGTCGACACACGGACGCTGTATCCGCCGGTCGTCGATCCGGCACCGCCGCCGCCGTGGTCTGAACGGCGGAACGGCTTCCTCGCGATCGGGCGCATTTCGCCGGAGAAGGAATACGAGCGGCTGATGCGCATCCTGGCCCGCGTGCGGGCGCACCACCCCGACATCACGCTGACCATCATCGGCACGTGGGACCGCCATACGCGGGCCTACTTCGGCGAACTGGCCGCGCTCGCCACCTCGCTTGGCTCGTGGATCACGATCCGGCAGGACCTGAGCCGTGACGCGGTGCGCGGCCTGATGGCCGCGCACCGCTACGGCATCCACGGCATGCGCGAGGAGCACTTCGGCATGGCGCCGGCCGAGCTGATGCGGGCCGGGCAAATCGTGTGGGTGCCGCGCGGCGGCGGGCAGATGGAGATCGTCGGCGAAGAGCCCGCGCTCATGTACGACACGGACGATGACGCTGTCGAGAAGATCTCGACCGTGCTGGCGAGCCCCGCCGAACAATCCCGGCTGCGCGAGCTGCTGGCCGC
>MELE01000247.1:0-7751 GCA_001768615.1 Acidobacteria bacterium RIFCSPLOWO2_12_FULL_67_14b
GCCGATGGCCTGCGCGCCGTAGGTCAACGACGCGTTCAGGTCGGGCAGCGACTGGTTGCGGAAGTAGCGGATGTTGACGTCGTTGTTCTCGAGGCCCTTGCGCGCGACGACGACGTCGGTGCGCTGCGTGAGGGCGTTCTTCACCGCCCCTTCGGTGTCCACGGTCGTCGGCACGAAGGTCACCGACTCGGTGGGCTCGATGCGCGCGCTCCAGAAGTCGGGCGCCGCGGGGTTGTAGACCAGCGTGCGCACGGTGTCTTGCGCGCGGTCGATCGCCGCCTCCGCCAGGATCACCGATTCTTCGCGCGTCGCGACCTCGGCTTCCGCCTGCACGATGTCGAGCGGCGCCATGGTGCCGATCTCGACGCGCGCGCGGTTGTCCTTGAGCGACTGCCGCGCCAGGTCCAGCGACTGCCGCTGCACGGCGAGATTGCCGAGCGCGTACATCAGGTCGTAGTACGCGTTCTTGACGTTGCGCACCGTAATGGCGATCGACTGCTGCAGCTGAACGTCTGAGATCTCCTTGTTCTTCTGGCTGACGAGCAGCTGCTGGCGCGTGCCGTCGATCCTGAAGTTGCGCAGGATCGGCTGCGAGTAGGTCGCCTGGATCGACGAGGTCATCTGCGGGTCGAAGCTGGTGAAGATGTTGTTGCTGGTCGACCGGCCGTTGTTCCAGTTCACCTGGTAGCTGCCGCCCCACCACGACGTGAGCGCGGAGACGCCGAAGTCAAACGTCGATCGATTGGTCGTCAAGCCCGTGGTCGAGCCCGACAGCAGGCTGTTGGGCGGCTGCGTGTTGTCCACCAGGTTGATCGTCGACGTGAAGTTCGGCGTGTAGTTGGTCTTGAACACGCCCGTGTCGAGGTCCCGCAACTGGGGATTGATGCGCTGCACCTGCAGATCGAGGTTCTGCTCCAGCGCCGTCGCCACCGCATCGTCGATGCTCATCCGCCGCACCGGCCCCTGCGCCCCGGCCGCCATCGCCGGCGCTGTCTGGGCGTGGACAGGGCTCAACCCAAAAACGGACACCACGGACGCCACGAGGCCGGTCGCCACGGCCACCCGGGCGCAAAAACGCTTGTCAAAACCCATCACACTACTGCTCCAATCAAGGGAAATTGCTGGTCTGGAACCGGGACAACAGCAAAAGCGGTGCCGCAAGCCGGATGTTCAGTCTTTCATCATAGACGTGGTGGGCCCGCCCAGGGTTCGGTTCATGCCGCCCGCCTTCGCCCGCCTTCGCGCCGGGTGATTCTCACGGCGCTACGGCGAGTCGGGCTTTTGTCGGTCGGTATACTAGCCTTCGATGACCGAATCCGACCTTTTGGCCTTGTTTCGGCGCTCGGGCGCGTTACTCGACGGCCATTTCCGCCTCTCGTCAGGATTGCACAGCCCCGGCTATCTCCAGTGCGCGTTGGTCCTGCAGCACCCTCGGGATGCGGAGGCGCTCGGCGCCGCCCTCGGGGATGCGGTCCGCCCGCTGGGCGCCGCCACCGTGCTCTCGCCCGCGATGGGCGGCATCGTGATTGGCCAGGAGGTGGGCCGCGCGCTCGGCGTGCGCGCCATTTTCGCGGAGCGGCAGGACGGCACGCTGACGTTGCGGCGCGGCTTCGCGCTCGACCCGGGCGAAAAAGTCCTCGTCGTCGAAGATGTCGTCACAACTGGCGGCTCGACGCGCGAAACCATGGACGTCGCGCGCGCGGCCGGCGCGGTTGTGGTCGGCGCCTGCGGGATCGTCGATCGCAGCGGCGGCAAGCAGGATCTCGGCGTGCCGTTCCACGCGCTGCTGTCGATGGTCGTGCCGACGTATCAAGCCGACGCGTGCCCGCTCTGCCGGCAAGGGGTGCCCGTCGTCAAGCCTGGCTCGCGAAACAAATAAATGGCTCGCGTTCCAACACATTGCCGATCGTCAATTGACTGATTGAGTGACTGTTTGGTGATTGACAAATGCGTGATTGTGGGCATTCGATTTGGTGATCCGGCGAATCGGCGATTGGCTGCCCCAATCGGGTCACGGTGATTCAATCACGAGATCGTCAATCGAAAATGGATTCACGAAATCTGACATCGCCAATCACCAAACAGTCGGCAATCACTAAATCAGTAAATCGACCATGCCCCCCCGTACTCTGAAAGTCACCATCGCCTACGATGGCTCCGCCTATGCGGGATGGCAGCGGCAGGCCAACGCGCAGAGCATCCAGGCGGTGATCGAAGACGAGATTGCCGTGATCGTCGGCGCCCACAATCCGCTCGTGGCCGCGGGCCGCACCGACTCGGGCGTGCACGCGGCGGCGCAGGTGGCCAGCATCACGATCGACCATCCGATTCCGTGCGACGAGCTGCTGCGCGCGCTCAACGCGCGGCTGAAGGCCGGCGACATCCGCATTCGATCGATCGAAGACACCTTCGATCGCTTCGATGCCCGCATCTACGCGAAGACCAAGACCTACCGCTACGCGATCTGGAACGGGCCGGCGCCCAGTCCGTTCCTGCGCCACGTGATGTGGCACGTACCGGCGGCGCTCGATCTGGATGGCATGGCGGCCGCGGCGAAGGCGCTGGTCGGCGAACACGACTTCGCCGCCTTCCAGGGGCGCGGCAGCGACGTGAAGACGACGGTGCGGCGGCTGATCTCGGTGGAGCTGCGCGAGGTGGACATCAACACGGATCAACCGGTGGCGCTGCCGCCGCTTCCCACCGATCCGTCGCGCGCGAGCGGCCGGTTGTTGCGGCTAGAGGTCACCGGCACGGGCTTCCTGCGCCACATGGTGCGCACGATCGCCGGCACGCTCGTCGACATCGGCCGCGGGCAGATGCAGGTGGGCGACATGGCGGCGATCGTCGCGTCGCGCGATCGGGCGCGGGCGGGGCAGACGGCGCCGCCTCACGGACTCATGTTGTGGACGGTGACTTACTAGGCGCTGTGTCGTTTTTCGGAGTCCCGATCCAGAGCGAGATCAGCCACATCAGGAACGCCGCGGCGACGATCACCATCGCCAGCCGCATGAAGGCGGCGACGTCCGACAGGCCGATCGCCGTCCAGCGATAGCCCAGCAGGCGGCCGCCGCGTTCGGTCGCCCAGTGCCACGCCGTGTGCGCGACCAGCGCCGACATCAGGATCGTGCCGATGCGCTCCGCCACGACGAAACGGAACGTGAACGCCAGCACGGGAATGCCGATTACCAGCACGAGCAACTGGCCGATCTCCACGCCGACGTTGAACGCCAGCAGCGACGTGACGAGGTGCTCGCCCGCAAACTGCAGCCGCTCGCGCAGCAGGAACGAAAAGCCGAACCCGTGGACCAACCCGAAACCAAATGTCACGATCCAGCGCCGCTGCAGGTTCGCACCGACGATGTTCTCGAACGCCATGTAGACGATCGAGACGGCGATCAGCGTTTCGATCAGCGCCGGGAACCACAGCCCGTCCGGCGCCATCCCGTACGCGGAGGCGATGAGCGTCACCGAATGCGCCACCGTGAAGGCGGTGACAACGATGGCGAGCGGACGCAGGCGCCGGAACGGGATCACCAGGCACAGCAGGAACAGCAGGTGGTCGATTCCGTCGAGAATGTGAAAGAAGCCTTCCTTCGCAAACAGGTAGAACGCCTGATGCCACCGCGGATCCAGGTGCACGATGCCGGTGTCGGCGTGGACGTCGAACACGCGCTCGGGCTTGCCAGGTTGCAGGAACCGCAATGCCACGTTGACCCTGAGCCCGAGGCGCGTGAAGCCGGGCCGGATCGCGAAGTCCGACTGGTCCGACGTAATCGGAAACTCGAACGCCACGTCGAGCATGCCCTGCTCCCAGTAGATCTGCGTCTCTTGCCCGAGGCGCGGCCCCGTCAGCAGGTTGGCCAGGGCCGCGTCGTAGGACTCGAAGGATCGGTCGCCGGGCAGCGACACGCGCGTCGCGACGACCTTGGAGGGGCCCAGGCGTTCGCCGTTCTCGTAGACCTCGACGAAATCACCGATCCAGAGCGTGGCGGCATCGTGCAGCGACTGGTCGACGCGGGAGAAGTCCAGGAAGCCGTTGGGTAGCCTCGGTATGTCTATGTCCTGCATGGACTTGAGCGGGGCGCGGATGAGCAGGGTCAGGGCGCGGCCTTCGGGGCGCACGAACCCCAGCACCGTGACCTCGTCGAGCACCTCGTGGGCCCGCAGGCCGGGACCCGTCAACAGGAGGACGGCGGCCGCGACGGCCAGCAGAATCAGGGGTTTGGGGGTGTGTACGGCGCTCGACACGATGATGCGCCCCAAGTATACTGGCGCCCGCAAAAGCACTTGCGGCCGACTGAATCCAGCGGCCAGTGGGGGGAACAACGATGGAGCGGTTGAAGAAGACTCGCAAGATCTATGTGGGCGCGGCGTTTGTCGCGATCCTGCTGGCATTGGGCGTGGGTCAGATGGTGATGGACAACGTCTCGGCGCAGGCCAAGCAGGCGCCGAAGTTCGAAGTCGATCCGTTCTGGCCGAAGCCGATGCCCAACAACTGGGTGCTCGGCCAGACGATTGGCCTCACCGTTGACGACCGCGATCACATCTGGCTGATCCATCGCGGCAACGACCCCGGCACCGCGGGCCTCGACCGCACCGAACTGGCCATCGTCACGCCCGGCGGCCCGCGCGTCGGCGAGTGCTGCATCGCGGCGCCGCCCGTCATGGAGTTCGACCAGGCCGGCAACGTCGTCGGCAGCTGGGGCGGCCCCAACCCGGCCGGTGGCTACGAGTGGCCCGAGTCGAACCACGGCGTCGTCATCGACCACAAGGGCTTCGTGTGGATCGGCGGCAACGGCGGCGGCGACTCGCACATTCTGAAGTTCACGCGCGACGGCAAGTTCGTGGCGCAGTACGGCAAGGCCCGCGCGCGGAAGGATCCGGCGTCGCCCGCCGACAAGCCGGTGTACCGCGCGAACAGCATGGACATGGACAACTTCGGCCGGGTGGCGAAGATGTTCATCGACCCCAAGGCCAACGAAGCGTACGTGTCGGACGGGTACCTCAACCACCGCGTGGCCGTGATGGACCTCGACAGCGGCAAGATCAAGCGCTTCTGGGGCGCCTACGGCGAGCCCCCGACCGATCTGCAGCTGCCCCGCTATGTGCCGGGTGAGACCCCCGCCAAGCAGTTCCGCAACCCGCTGCACTGCGCCGAGATGTCGGTCGACGGGCTCGTCTATGCGTGCGACCGTTCGAACGACCGGGTGCAGATCTTCACGCGGGAAGGCAAGTTCGTCCGCGAGCACATCATCCACCCCACGACGCTGGCCGACGGCTCGGTGTGGGACATCGCGTTCTCGAAGGACCCGGCCCAGCGCTTCCTTTACATGGCTGACGGCGTCAACGAGCACGTGCGCATCTTCGAACGGTCGACGATGGAAGAACTGACGCACTTCGGCTATGGCGGCCGCCAGCCCGGCATGTTCCTGGGCGTGCACAGCATCGCCACCGACTCGAAGGGCAATATCTACACCACGGAGATCTACACTGGCAAGCGCCTCCAGAAGTTCGTGAACAAGGGTCTCGGCCCGATCGGCAAGGGCGGCGTGCCCTGGCCGGGGATGTAAGAATCTCAGATCGTAGATTTCAGATTTCAGAAGTACGGGCCGGTCCGGGAGCTACCTGGACCGGCCTTTTTTCTGCCTTCTGCCTTTTGCCTTCTGCCTTCTGCGGCTGTAACATCAGCAGACCGACTCCATGGGCCTCGATCAATTGCTGGAGTGGATTCCCGCGGGCGGCCCCGAAGAGGCGCTCGCCCGGCAGGTGATGCAGGATCGCCTGCCTCGTCACGTCGCCATCATCATGGACGGCAACGGCCGCTGGGCGGGCCAGCGCCACCTGCCGCGCGTCGAGGGCCATCGCGCCGGCATCGACGCCGTGCGCGACGTGGTCGAGGCCTCGGCCCGGATGGGCCTCGAGGTGCTGACCCTGTACGCGTTCTCGGTCGAGAACTGGAAGCGCCCGCAGGCCGAGGTCAGCACGCTGATGATGCTGCTCAAGCGCTACCTGCGCTCGGAGCTGTCGACGTTGCTCCGCAACAACATCCGCTTCCACGTGATTGGCCGCACCGAAGCGCTGTCGACCGACGTGCTCGACGAGCTGAGGGACGCGGAGCGCAAGACCGCGACCAACACCGGCATGCTCTTCAACATCGCGCTCAACTACGGCGGGCGTACCGAGATCGTCGACGCTGCGCGCCGCGCCATGGCGTCGGGCCTCGACCCACAAGCGCTCGACGAGCAGCAGTTCGCCGGCTTCCTCTACACCGCCGGGCAGCCCGATCCGGACCTGTTGATCCGCACGAGCGGCGAGATGCGCGTGAGCAACTTCCTGTTGTGGCAGATTGCCTACGCCGAGATCTGGGTCACCGACACGCTGTGGCCCGACTTCCGGTGCCGGCACCTGCTGGAAGGCGTGCTCGCCTACCAGAAGCGCGATCGCCGCTTCGGCGGCATCGCCGCGCCGGTCGCCGCGGGAGTCAAGTGAAGGCAGAAGGCAGAAGGCACAAGGCAGAATCGCCCGAGCCTCAAGCCCCAAGCCCCAGGCCTCAAGCCCCATGACGCGTGTCCTCAGCGGCGTGGTCCTCGGCGGCGCCGCCCTTGCCCTGATCTGGTTCCTCAACTCGATCGCCCTGCTCGGCGTTGCGCTCGTCGTCGCCGCGCTGGCCTTTACCGAGTACGAGAAGCTGGTGGACGCCATCGGCGCGAAGGTGCCCTTCTGGACGACGCTGGTGACGACGATGCTGGCGGGCGCGATGGTGCCGTTCCAGTGGGTCGACATCGAATCGGTGCTGGCGGCGGCGCTGCTGCTGATTGCGCTCAACGTGATCGTGTCGGAACGCACGGGCACGCCGCTACTCGCCGACACGGCCGCGGCGGTGCTCGCGCCGGTGTACATCGGCCTGCCGCTCGGCTCGCTGGTCGGCGTGCATGCCATCGCCGGCCGGGAGGCGGTGCTGCTGCTGATCGCGACGGTGGTGGTGAGCGACTCGGCGCAGTTCTACACGGGCCGCGCGTTCGGCCGCACGCCGCTCTCGCCGCTCAGGAGCCCCAAGAAGACGCGCGAGGGCGCCTACGGCGGGCTCGTGATCGCGCCGGTGTTTCTCGCGGGCGCCGGTTACTACTGGCTGCCGCAGTATCCGCCGGTCTGGCTCGGCGTCCTGGGCGTCGGCATCGTGATCGCGGGCATCATCGGGGACCTGTTCGAGTCGATGCTGAAGCGGGCGGCGAATGTGAAGGACAGCGGCGGCCTGATTCCCGGCCACGGCGGCGTGCTGGACCGCATCGACGCGCTGCTGTTCGCCGCCCCGGTGTTCTATTTCTTCTTGCGCGCCGTCTAAAATTCATCAGAGCCGCAGATGACGCAGATGACGCAGATGACCCGCGATGCGCGTCGCCCGCATTTTGGCTTCAGCCAGACTCGCGCCGGCCTCCGCTCCAACGCCGGGCGTAGCCCGGCGGCGCGAGTCGGGCGTGTATCTGCGGAATCTGCGAAATCTGCGGCTGCCTTCTAAGACATGACGCGCATCGCCATTCTCGGATCGACCGGCTCCATCGGCACGAGCGCGCTCGACGTGGCGCGGACGCATGCCGATCGGGTCGAGGTCGTCGCGCTGGCCGCCGGGACCAATGTGGCGGCGATGGCGAAACAGGTGCTCGAGTTCCGGCCGCGCGCGGTGGCGATGGCCACCGGCGACGCGATGGACAAGCTCGTGGCCGCGCTTGGCGGGTCGCCAGCCGAAGTCTCGG
>MELE01000247.1:7775-18994 GCA_001768615.1 Acidobacteria bacterium RIFCSPLOWO2_12_FULL_67_14b
GTGTCGGCAACGACGGCCTCGTCGAAATCGCGACGCATCCCGACGTCGACCTCGTCCTGTGCGCCTCGTCCGGTACCGCCGCGCTCGACGCCGTGCTCGCCGCCATCGAAGCGGGGAAGACCATCGCGCTGGCCAACAAGGAGGTGCTCGTCATGGCCGGCGGCCTCGTGATGGACGCCGCGCGGCGCAAGGGCGTCGCCGTGCTGCCGGTCGACAGCGAGCACAACGCGATCCACCAGTGCCTGCATGGCCGGCCGTCAACCGAGTGGCGGCGACTGATCCTCACGGCCTCCGGCGGCCCCTTCCGCGGCCGCTCGCTCGCGGCGCTGGCCGAGGTGACCGCCGCCGAAGCGCTGAAGCATCCGACCTGGCAGATGGGGCCGAAGATCACGATCGACTCGGCGACGCTGATGAACAAGGGTCTCGAGGTGATCGAGGCGCACTGGCTGTTCGGCGTGCCCCCGTCGCAGATCGAGGTCGTGGTGCATCCGCAGTCGATCGTGCACTCGATGGTCGAGCTGAAGGACGGATCGATTATCGCCCAGCTCGGGATCACCGACATGCGGCTGCCGATCCAGTACGCCTTCGCCTATCCCGACCGCTGGGATGCGCCGGTGCCGTTCTTGGACCTGACCCGGGTCGGCCCGCTCGAGTTCCACGCCCCGGCCTGGGACGACTTCCCCTGCCTGCGGCTGGCCTACCGGGCCCTCGAGGCCGAACGCAGCCTGCCGATCGTATTGAACGCGGCCAACGAAGTGGCCGTAACGTCCTTTCTAGAGGGCCGGCTTGGCTTTACCGGCATTCCGGAGGTGATCGCCCGGACCATGGATGCGCACACGCCCGAGCCGGCGGTGTCGCTGGCCGACGTCCGGCGCGTCGACGCCTGGGCCCGATCCCAGGCCTCGGACCTGGCCCGGGAGTTAGAATCGAATATGAGAGGACAAACCTAGCCGCCTTCGCCAAGGCTACGGCGGGCCAGGAAGGTCTGTCCCCACGAGTGGGTTTGTCCCCACGAGGTTTGCTGTGACTACGCTGTTCGCGTTTCTGTTCGTTCTCGGCGTGCTGGTGTTCATCCACGAGCTCGGCCATTTTCTGCTGGCGCGCTGGCACGGCGTCCGCGTGATCACGTTCTCGCTCGGCTTCGGGCCGAAGCTCCTGAAGATGCAGCGCGGCGACACCGAGTACTGCGTGAGCATCATCCCGCTTGGCGGATACGTGAAGATGGCCGGCGAGAACCCCGAGGATCCCCACACCGGCGGCAGCGACGAGTTTCTGGCGAAGAGCAAGTGGCAGCGGTTCCAGATCCTGCTGGCCGGGCCGGTGATGAACCTGGTGCTGGCCGTGGTCCTGCTCGCCGTGGTGCTGATGCAGGGCGCCAGAGTGCTGGCCTACCTCGATCGCCCGGCCGCGGTCGGCATGGTGCAGCCGGGATCGCCGGCAGAGCGGGCCGGCATTCAACCCGGCGACGTGATCCTCAAGGTCGGCACCGCCGACATCCGGACGTGGGAACACCTCGATATGGCGGTGGCGGCGCGGCCCGAGCGCGAGGTCCCCGTCGTCGTGGTGCGCAACGGGCGCGAGGAACGCCTGGTGGTCCGGCCCGACCTCACCGAGCTGCGCACGCGCAATGACGCGCGCTTCGAGGTCGGGACGATCGGCGTGCTGCCCGATGTCTATCCGACCATTCCCGCGGTGGTGGCCGGCGGGCCGGCCGACAAGGTCGGCGTGAAGGCCGGCGACTCGATCGTGTCGATCAACGGCAAGCGGATGGTGTTCTCGTCGCAGGTGTCGGAGGAGATCGGCAAGCACGTCAACGAGCCGATCGTGCTGACGGTCCGGCGCGAGGCGGTCGATCACACGTTCACGGTGACGCCCGAACAGCAGGGCGACCTGGTCCGCATCGGCATCAGCCTCGGCGATGCGATGCGATCGTTCACGCCGAGTCCAATCGAGGCCATCGGCCTGAGCGTCGAGCGCAACATCGAGATGGCCGGCCTGATCCTCCTGACGCTCCGCGACCTGGTCACGGGTGAAGCGTCGCCCAAGCAGCTGATGGGCCCCGTCGGCATCGCCCAGCTCTCCGGCGAGTCGGCGCAGGCGGGCTGGATCGCGCTGCTGGCGCTGATGGCGTCGATCAGCCTCAACCTCGGGCTCCTCAACCTGATGCCGATTCCCGTGCTCGACGGCGGCCACATCTTCATCATGGCCATCGAGACGATTTCGCGCCGCGACTTCAGCCTGCAGGTGAAGGAGAAGATGCTGTTTGTCGGCTTCCTGCTGCTGATGACGCTGATGGTCACCGTCATCTACAACGATCTGACGAGGATTGCGTGGATCGAGAATCTCATGCCCTGGCGCTAAAGACCAGGGTGCCTGGGGTGCCTAAGGTGCCTGCGGTGCCTGGAGTGCTGGTGCCCGGTGCCATTGTGCTCGCGCTTCTTGTCGTGCCGGTTCGGGCTTAGCGAGACGTGACCGCCGCCGCGCGCACGCTGCCCTGATCAGTGGTTCCTGAAGTGAGCGACGACGGCGTCGGCGAAGGCGGCATGCGTGCCGGCCTGCAGCTGAATCGCCGGCGTGATGCCGGCGCGGCCGGCGGCATCCGCCGCGGCAGGGCCGAGCGTGGCGACCACCGTGTGCGCGAGCAGGTCCGACGCCTGCTCGACGCCGTAGTTGGCGGCGAAGCCGAGAACCGCGGACGCGGTGGTGAACGTCACGGCGTCGATCTTGCAATCGAGCAGCTGGCGGTAGATGTCCAGCTTCGTGTTGGTGTCGACGATCGCCTCGGCGCCCTGGTCCTCGAGCAGCTCGGCCAGGTCGTCCGGCTGCTCCTTCGAATGCATGACCAGCACGCGCCGTCCGTAGAGCGGGCGTGAATCGAACCACCGCAGGTGATCGCGGAAGTTGACGACCTTGCCGACGATCAACAGGGCCGCGCCGCCCACCGGATGCTCCTTGACGGCGTGCGCCAGCTCGCCGAGCGTGCCGGTGGTCGTGCGCTGTGAGAAGAGCGTGCCGTTGACGATTACCGCCGCCGGCTCGTCGGGCGAGCGCCCGTGCGACACCAGCGCGTCGAGCATCCGTGGCAGCTGCCTGGGGCCCGCGTAGCACACGATCGTCCCCTCGAGTTGCGCTAGGCTGTCCCAGTCGACCTTCGCTTTCTCGCGGCCCTCGTCTTCATGGCCGCGCACGAACGTCACGGTGTCACCGCCGCCGGGATACGTGATCGGAATGCCCGCGTACGCGCTCGCCCCGATCGCGGTCGGCACGCCGGGCACGACTTCGAACGGGACGCCCTGCTCGTGCAGGAACAGCGCTTCCTCGCCCCCATGATCGAACAGGAACGGATCGCCCCACTTGAGCCGCGCCACCGTCTTGCCCTCGCGCGCCTTCTCCAGCAGCAGGTAACAGATCGCTTCCTGATCGGTCGGCTGCGGCGCGGCGCTGCCGACGTCGATCCGCTCGGCCGCCGCGGGCGCCGCGGCGAGCAGGCGCGGATGCACCATGTGATCGAAGATCACAACGTCCGCCTTCTGCAGGCACCGGAAGCCGCGAAGGGTGATGAGGTCGGGAGCGCCGGGGCCGGCGCCGATCAGGTAAACGGTAGACCGCACGGGCAGATACTAACAGGCTTGGGGGCTTGGGGGCTTGGGGGCTTGAGGGCTTGGGGACTTGAGGGCTTGAGGACTTGACGCCGCCCTAGTTCGAGACGGGGCCGTAATATCCGCGCTTGGTGCGTGCCGTGACGTTCGCACGGGCCACTTGCACGACGACGCGGCGGAAGGCGCCGTCGCGGCGCGGGTTTCTCGGCGCGTAGCCCATGGTGTACTGGCTCGACAGCTCCGCGGCGATCTGGCCGTAGACGTCCTTCAATTCCTCGGCCCGCTGCGCGAAGAACGCGCGGCCGCCGGTTTCCTGCGCCAGCTGCCGCAGCACGAACTCGGCCTCGCGGAACCCCCGGAGCGCGCTCGTCTCGCGCGGCTGCAGGCCGATCGTATAGATCGCCGTTTCGGACCGCTTCGCCAGCTCCAGCACCTCCTCGAAGCTCACGAGGCTCGACGTGTCCTCGCCGTCCGACAGCACGACGATCGCCTGGCGCCGGATCTCGTCCGGGTTCTTCGCCTTGATCTTGGCGAGCTCCTTCAGCGAAATGTAGACGGCGTTGTGCAGCGCCGTCGATCCGCCGGACGAGGTGTTGTGAATCGCGGTCTCCAGATCGTCGATCCGGTTGGTGAAGCTCTGGCGGATCTCGACCCGGCTGTCGAAGTCGACGACCTGCGCCAGGTCCTGCGCCCGGATCGTCCGCGCGAACCCGATCGCCGCCTCCTGCGCCGTCTCCATGCGCTGCTCCATGCTCGCGCTCGAATCGATCAGCAGCGACAGCGCAATCGGCAGGTTGGTCTTGTTGAAGAAGTTCAACTCCTGCTTGGCGCCGTCTTCGAAGACCGAGAAGTCGTTCTGCTCGAGGTCGGTGACATAGCGGCCCTGGCTGTCGGTCACCGTCACGTTCAACGAGACGACCTCGACGCCGGCGCGGAACACCTGGCTCTTGTCTTGACCGGCGGGTGCAGCGGGTGCAACGGGCGCAACCGTCTGTGCTGCGGCTCCGTGGCCCGATGCGGCCACCGCCAGCGACACCACCAACACGACCGCGGTGACGAGGGATGTGCGCATGGGGCTACCGGATCGCCTGGCCCCTGGCGGGCGCCCCGGCGGCGACGAGCCCCGCCTTCGCGGCCGTCACCTCGATCGTCTCCGGCGGAAGCAGGCGTTGCGGCCGGGCGTAGATCACCTGGTGCTGCGACTTCAGGATCTTCGCGATCTCCTGCAGGCGGCCTTCGTAGCCCAGGCTCGTCACCACGTCGACGCGCATGCCGCCGGTCGTCTTCGGACCCTGATCCAGCACCGCCGCCCGGTTGCGCGCCTCTTCGTTCAGGCTGGTGCCGCCTGGGCTCGTCAGGACCAGCGCGTACAGCATCGCCCCGCTCTTCTGCAGCGCGTCGAGGACGTCGCGGTGGTAGCGCGTGCTGTGCTCGACGTTCTCGGTCGTCACCAGGACCATGCCGGCGCGATCGCCTTCGCGCTTTTCGAGGCCGCGGCTGACCTCGACGATGGCGTCGAGCAGCGTGGCGCCGGACTGCGGCGTCGAGAAGATGCGCCCGGCCGCGTCCTGCAACTGCTTCTGGTCGGTCGTGTAGTCACGCACGACGGTGGGCCGATCGGCCACCGTGATGAGCGCGACGGGCCCGACGCCGTCGATCTCGCGCATGAAGGCGGCGAGCGCCTTGCGCAGGTCGGGAATGGTGTCGTCGGCGGCCTGGCTGTTGTCGACGATCACCGCGATCGGCATCGGCGAGGTCGCGGGCGCGACCCGCAGCACTTCGCGCGCGGCGCCGTCTTCCTTCACCACGAAGTCCCTGGTGGTGAGGCCGGTGATCGGGGCGCGCGTCTTCTGGTCGAATACGCTCACGTAGAGCGTGCGCTCGGCCGCCTGCGCCGCCAGCGTGACCGAGATCAACAGGGCGGCGACGCCGCCGGCGCCAAGGCGAATCAGGATATGTCGGCTCATACTCACCGCGATCGAGAATCTTCCGTCTAATCTGCGGCCGGCTCCGAGGCGCATCGGGCAGCGTACCCGCAGTATATCGCCCGGACCGTTGCAATACACTTGAAGCGTGCCGCCTACCTCGCCGTCCACCTGGCAGCTCATCGGACAGCTCAGCACGATTGGAATGTCGTTTGTCTTTGCCCTGGTGCTGGGCTTCGGCGGAGGGTATTGGCTCGACGGCCTGCTGGGCACCAGGCCCTGGCTGGCGTTTCTGGGTTTCTTCCTGGGCCTGGCGGCGGGAGTGCTCAACGTGTATCGGGTGATGCAACTGGCCGCGCCGCCATCGAAACCTCCTGAATGATCGAGCGCATCGTTCGCGACACCGCGATCATCTGCGTGCTGTCGGCGATGGCGGCGGCGCTCTGGCGCCGTGACCTGGCGGCGCCGCTGGGGGTGCTTGGGGGCGGCCTGCTGATCGGCCTCACCTTCTGGGCGATCCGGGGCAGCGTGGACGCGTGGATCGGGGTTCGATCCGGGGGCGAAACCGGGAGAAAGCGCGCGCGGTTTCAGCTAGTGAAGTTTTTCACAAGGCATGGTATAGTGGCTCTCGCCGCCTACGGTATGATGATGCGTTTGCACGTCAACCCGGTGGCCATGCTGGTGGGTGTCTCGTCGCTTGGCGCGGCGGTGGCGGTCGAAGCGGTCAGGGGTGTGACATGGAGGCGTTTTCCGTGAGAACAAGTCGGTTGGTGCTGTCGTTGCTGTTCGGGTTTGTGGTTCTCGGTCTGGCCTCGCCGGTCTACGCGCAGGAAGCCGCTGGTGCGGCTAATGGCGTGGCCGCGCAGTGGTCGATCATCACCGCCGGTTTCGCGCTGGCCATCGCGGCCCTGGGCGCGGCGCTCGGCCAGGGCCGGGCCGTGGCCTCGGCCGCCGAAGCGATCGCCCGCAATCCCGGCGCCGCCGGCGAAATTCGCGGCGCTCTCATTCTGGGCCTTGTGCTGATCGAGTCCCTCGTCATCTACGTGCTGCTGATCTCGCTCATCCTGTTCTTCCTCAATCCTTTCGTCGGGTAGAGAACAGCCGGGTCCAGAGCTCACACGTCGCGTCACGACAAATGCGGGGGCCCGCCACTCGGCGGCGCCCCCGTTCTTCATGTCCGGCCCTCGCCGCAGGTACAATCACCCGTTGGCGTTCACCCTCCTCGACGCGGCGCTGCTCCTGATGGTGCTCATCTGGGGCAGCAACTTCACCGTCGTCAAACTGGCCCTTCGGGATTTCCCCGAGGTGGCGTTCAACGCGATGCGCATGATCACCAGCGCCATCGTGTTTCTCGGCGTCATTGCGTATTCGCGCGGGCGCCCGGTGAGCCCGTCGCGGGCGGATTGGCTCCGCCTGGTAATCCTGGGCGTCATCGGCACCTTCCTGTATCAGTTCCTCTTCGTCGGCGGCCTGAAGCGGACCAGCGCCGGCAACGGCTCGCTGATTGTCGGCACCTCCCCGATCCTGATCGCGCTGCTGTCGTCGCTGGCCGGCCACGAGCGGGTGCCGCCGCGGCGGTGGTTCGGCGTCGTCCTCGCCTTTGCCGGTCTCTACTTCGTCGTGGGCCACCGTGCGGACTGGTCGGCCGAATCGCTGCTTGGCGACGGCATGCTGATCGCGAGCATGCTGTTTTGGGCCACGTATTCGGTGGCCGCCCAGCCGCTGCTGAAGCGGCACTCGCCGCTCATCGTGACCGGGTTGTCGTTCTCGATCGGCGCCGGCCTGTACGTCCTGTTCACCGCACCGTGGCTGGTGGCCATTGACTGGCGGTCGATCTCGGGCATGAGCTGGGTGCTGATGTTTTTTTCGGCCGTCCTCGCGCTCAACCTCTCGTACGTGATCTGGTACACGGGCCTGCAGAAGCTCGGCGGCACGCGGACGTCGATCTACAGCTACCTCACGCCGATCGTCGCGTTGATCGTGGCGGCCACCTGGCTCGGCGAGCCGATCACGGCGAACCAGCTCGTCGGCGCCGCCGCCATCCTGACCGGGCTGGCCGTCACGCGGTTCACGTAAACCATTTCTTCACGGAGGCGCCTCCGTGAGGCACCGATTGTGTCCGATTGCATCTTGCCTCGGCCTTCTGTATCGTGTCCGTTGCCTGATCGGTCCCAGTATTGGGAGGAGGAACGCATGAATCGTTGGACTACGCGTCTTGTGGCCCTGTTGGTGGCGCTGTCGTGTAGCGCGCCGGCCTTTGCTCAACTGGAGCAGGGGCGCCTCACCGGCTTCGTCACCGATGCACAAGGAGCAGCCCTTCCCGGAGTGACCGTGACCGCCACGTCGACGGCGTTGCTCGGGGCGAACACGGCGGTTACCGAGGCGGACGGACGATATCTGTTTCCGTCGCTGCCATCGGGGCGATATCAGTTGCAGTTCGAGCTAGCGGGGTTCCAGACCACGATTCGCGAGAACATCGTGCTCGCTCTGGGGCAGACGCTCAGCCTGAACATGCAGCTGCCGCTCGCGACCTTGCAAGAAACCGTGAGGGTGACCGCCGAGTCTCCCATCGTCGACGTCACGACCACCCGAATCGGCTCCGACTTCAGCGGCGAGAAGCTCGTGGGCATTCCGTCGGCCACCGACTTGTGGGCGACACTCGCTCAGGCTCCTGGGGTACGCATGCTGGGTTTCGACACCGGTGGCAGCCACAAGAGCCAGCAGACCGGATATGAGAGCTTTGGCGTGCGCAACCAGAACCGCGTCGTGACCGACGGTGTGGACACGACGGAAGGTACCGGTGGGGCGGGGTTCTATCAGGACTTCTTCGCACACGAAGAAATCACCGTCAGCGCGGCCGGCGCGGACGTCTCGATGAACACGCCCGGCTCGGCCGTCGTGTCCACCATCAAGAGCGGCGGCAACGACTTCAAGTCGTTGACCAACGTCACCTACGAACCGGACAGTTTCGTCGGCAACAATCTCGACGACGAAACCGCCAAGCGGGGTTTCACCGGCCAGCCCAATATCCTCTTTTGGGAGGCTCACACCGACGTCGGGGGCCCCATCAAGCGCGACAAGGTCTGGTTCTACGGCGCGTATAACCACTTCAAGATCGACAAAGAGATCTCGGGCGTGCCGCGCCAGTTCAGCGACCTTGGCGTGTTCGACAACTACACGATGAAGGGGAGCGCGCGGCTCTCGTCGAAGGACACGCTCGTCGGCTACTACCAATGGGGACGGAAGTTCAAGCCCCGCCGCGGGCTCTCGGCGTCGATCGGCCCGGATTCGATCCTGGCCCAGGACAGCCGGTCGTGGATGTACAACGGCCAGTGGCAGCGTGTCTGGTCCAACCGCATCTTCAGCGATCTGAAGGTCGGCCTCTTTGGTTTTGGCTGGCCGATGGCGCCCGCGGTTGACTGGAAGACAAACGCGCCACGCGTCGATACCGGAACGACCATCGAGACCGGCGCCGGGTGGCAGGCTGGAGACGCCGGCGGGCCGTTCACCTTCGACCGCAACAAGCCTCAGATTAGTTGGACGGCCACCTACTTCCTTCCGGAAAAGGCCGGTAGCCACGACTTCAAATTCGGCTACGAATACGTCAACGATCAGTCGAAGTTTGCCAGCAACGGCAACTCCGGTCCGATTCTGTATCGGGACCTCAACGGCGCGGTCAACGAAATCCGGCTGACGGACGTCGGCACATTCGAATCGTTCGGCGACACCTGGACCGGAGCCGATGATCGGGACCAGCGTCACGCGCTGTTCTTCCAGGATCGGTGGAGTCCGATTGCGAGGCTCACGCTCACCTTGGGTGTGCGGTGGGAGCGGCAGCGGCCGCACTACGAAGCCTCCATCCGGCAGCCGGTGTTGACGCAGGTCTTCCAGAACCAGACGGTCCCAGCCGCCACGTTGTTGACCAGTGACAAGCTGGTGCCCCGCCTGGGGTTCAGCTACGATCTGACCGGCGAAGGGAAGTCGGTGATCAAGGGCTTCTTCGGTCGGTACTACTATAACTTCGCCGACCGGCTGGGGAACGTGAACCCCGGCGGCACGAACCGCCGCGACTACCGGTTCCTGGACCAGAACGGCAACCGGACTTTCGACGGCATCAACGAGCTGGGCCCGCTCGTGTCGAGTGCAGGCGGCAGCAGCACCACCGTCGATCCCAACCTGAAGACGCCGTACGCGGACGAGGTCAGCGTCTCGTTCGAGCGGCAGTTCTGGGGTGAGGCATCGATCCGCGCCGCCTACGTCCGGAAGATGGCGCGCGACGACTTCGCCACCTACAACGTACTGCGTGAAGGCCAGTTCACCGTGGCTCGTCAGATTCCGGTCGTCATGCGTAGTTTCGACGGCGGCATCGCTGAGACGCGGACGTTCACGCTCCACGACATCCCCGATTCGCTGCGAGGCCAGGTCCGAAACGTCGTGGCAGCCATTCCCGAATCGGTTGGCGGCGGCGACAGCGACTACGACACGATCCAGGTCGGCTTCACGAAGCGGTTTGGTTCGGGCTTCTTCATCCAGAGCAGCTTCGACTATCAATGGCGCGACGAGCTGCGTCAGAACTCCGCCACCAACAGCCCCTTGAACTCGGACCCCCTGGGCGTGAACTACTTCCAGAACGTGTTCCGGGATGTTGCCAATCGGCAGCAGAGCACCAACTGGCAGGCTCGGCTGATGGGGCGCTACGTGTTCCCCTACGACGTCGGGTTCGCGGCCAACTTCCGCGCGCAGAGCGGCTGGCAGTGGGCGAGGCTGGTGAGTGCCACGTTGCCCAATGCCGGCACGCAGGTGTTTTTCATCGAGGACATCAACAACAACCGGTCTGACAGGGTGGCCTTGGTCGATCTGCGGTGGGATAAGTCATTCCGGTTCGCGACCAGATACCGCGCGTTGCTCATGGCCGACCTCTTCAACGTCATGAACTCCAATGCGGTGATCAATTTCAACCTGAGCAACGGTGCGAACTTCAACCGGATCAACGCGACGCTCGATCCGCGAACGTTCATGGTCGGCGTCAGGTTCGACTTCTAGCCTTCGCCGATCTCTTGATAGGGGCCGGGCGGTTGAGCGCCCGGCCCTGTTTTCGTCTCCAGGCGGATTGCTCCTCAATGGAGTGTTTCAGGTTCATTTTCTAGATCAGCCATCGGCCCTCGGCCTTCACAGGTTCACTGAAGGCTGAAGGCTGTAGGCCGGAAGCTGATCGCTGAAAGCCGAACAGGCCGCCGTCCACCCCCGGCGGTCATTCCGCTAGAACGGTCGTTCAACCCATCTATTTGCATCCTGCCACGCCTTTCTGTATCGTGTCCCGATTACCCGGTAGGAAACGTCCGGGTCGGTACCTGTTTCTGCGGCTCGGAACCGGGTATCGCGGCGGTGTGGTTTGTTTGATCTGTATCTCGTAGGGACCTGGCCCCCGGGCCAGCCCCCACATGATTTGAGGAGGAGAAGCATGAGGCGTTGGACTACGGGCCTTTTGGCCTTGCTGGTTACGCTGTCGTTGAGTGCATCGGCGTTTGCACAGGGCGGCGGTGCCAGCAGCACCGGCACGATTCAGGGACGCGTGGCAGACGCGCAAGGCGCGGTCTTGCCGGGTGTGACGGTGACGGCGACGAGCCCGTCATCGATCGGCATCCTGACCTCGGTGACCTCGGACACGGGCAACTACCGCTTCCCGGCGGTGCCG
>MELE01000247.1:19039-21473 GCA_001768615.1 Acidobacteria bacterium RIFCSPLOWO2_12_FULL_67_14b
ACGGTGACGGTGAGCGGCCAGTCGCCGATCATCGATACGACCGCCACGCGCACGGTGCAGAACTTCAAGCTGAGCGAGCTGCAGTCGATCCCTAACGGGCGCGACATGTGGTCGCTGCTGGCGGTGACCCCGGCGGTGCAGATGTCGCGCATCGACGTCGGCGGCAACCGCGCCGGCACGCAGACGGGGTATACGGCGTACGGCTTCAACGGCCAGGTGCGGGTGCTGATCGAGGGCATCAACACCACGGAAGGCACCGGCGGCGCCGGCTTCTACTTCGACTACTCGTCGCTGGAAGAGGTCTTCCTGGGCACGTCGGGGCAGTCGGCCGAAATGCCGAACCCGGGCGTGCAGAGCCAGTTCATCGCCAAGTCGGGTGGCAACCAGTTCAGCGGCGAAGTGTACATGGATTGGTACAACAACTCGCTGCAGGGGTCGAACATCCCCGATTCGTACACGGTGCCGACGGCCTTCAACAACAGCCCGATCCGCGCGCACAGCAACGAGATCGACGGCTATCGCGACTGGGCGCTCAATGTCGGCGGGCCGGTCGTGAAAGACAAGGTGTGGTGGTTCGGGACCTATCGCAAGCAGTTCAACGCGGTGGCGCAGCCGAACTTCAACTTCGACTCGACGTTCGACACGACGCTGTGGAACGCGGTCGGCAAGGCCACCTATCAGGTCAACCAGCGGCACAAGTTCATCGGCTATTACCAGTGGGGGCAGAAGCTGCAGCCCACGCGGCTGCCGTTCGGCACCTCGATCTACAACTCGGCGGGCCCGACGTTCAAGCAGGATTCCGGCAGCTGGGTGTGGAAGGGGGAGTGGAACGGCACGCTGAGCGACAAGCTGTATGTCGAGGCCCGCTTTGGCGACTTCGGCTACTACTTCCCGACGATCGCCAACAGCGAGGACAACTATTTCTGGCGCGACTCGGGCACGCTGGCGATTGAGGGCGCCCACCGCAAGTGGCAGTCGGACCGCGACCGCAAGCAGGCGACCGGGGCGGCCACCTACTTCCTCGACACGTCGCGGGGCAGTCACACGATCAAGTTCGGCGGCGAACTGCTGAAAGAGCAGCAGTATGTCGGCTTCGAGCAGGGCGTGGGCGGGAACATCGAGCACGTCTACAACAACGGCCGGTCGAACCAGGTGATCTTCCGCATCCCCACCGCGACGGCCACCGGCAAACTGGGCCTCGGCAAGAGCGGCGCCCTGACGTCGCGCACTGCCCTCGACGTCACCAGTGTCTTTGCCAATGACACCTGGAGCGTCGGCCGGGTGACGGTGAACGCGGGCCTGCGCTACGATCGGTATCACGGTTGGCTGCCGGAACAGCAACAGCTGGCGGGCACCGTCGGCCCGACGGTGGTGGCGGCCGAGACGTTCGCTGAGAGTCACTTGTACACGTGGAACTCGTTGGCACCTCGCGTCGGCGTCACGTTCGACCTCAGCGGTGACGGCAAGACCGTGCTCAAGGGCAACTACGGGTACTTCTGGCACAATCCCGGGGTTGGCATCGGCGACACCGCCAACCCGAACACTTCGGCCAAGCAACAGACCTACCAGTGGAACGACCTCAACGGCGACCGCCGCTGGCAGGCCGGCGAGCAGGGGAACCTATTGAGCGCGGCGCTGAAGGGGGCGATCCTGCTCGACCCGAACATCTCGTCGCCATACACGCACGAAGCCAGCGTGTGGATCGAGCGGCAGCTCGGCGATGCCCTGGGGATCCGCGGCGGGTTCGTCTACAAGACCGAGGACAACCTGATCGCGACCTACCAGCCGTTCCGCGTGGATGGCTACACCGTCCCGTACACGTACGTCGACATCGGCCTGGATGGCGTCCGCGGGTCGTCGGACGACCGCAACCTGAGCTTCCTCGGCCTGCCGTCGGCGCAAGCGTCCCAGTTCCCGGCGACCCAGGTCGTGCAGAACGTGGACCGGTATTCGCGGGCGAAGACCGTTGAGGTGTCGCTCAACCGGCGGTATTCCAACCGCTGGTCGGCGTCCATCGGCGGCGCGTACACGATGATCACCGACTTCCCGAACGGCTTCCCGCTGAATCCGAATCAGCCCGGCGTGGACGACCGCTCGACGTGGAACCTGAAGGCCACCGGCAGCTACGACGCGCCGTATGGCATTCGCCTCTCGCCGGTCCTGCGCCACCAGTCGGGCGCCAACTACGCGCGCACGCTCTCGATCAGCGCAGCCACCGGGCTGATCGCGACCGGCACCGCGTATGCCGAGCCGTCGAACTCCAACCGCGAAGACAACATCTGGGTCTTCGACGTCCGGGCGGAAAAGACGGTGAACATGGGTGCCCGGATCCGGACGCGCCTGTTCCTCGACCTGTTCAACATCGCCAACAGCCACGCGTCCGAGACGATCAGCCGGGCGACGGGCCTGGGGTATCAGAAGCCATCCGCCATCT
>MELE01000248.1:0-1925 GCA_001768615.1 Acidobacteria bacterium RIFCSPLOWO2_12_FULL_67_14b
CATGTGCAGGCGATCGAGCAGGTCTTCCTGGAGAAACGCCGACACCGTGACGCCGCCGCCTTCCACGAAGATCCGCGTGCAGCCGCGCGCATGAAGCAGTCGCTGCAGCTTGGTGACGTGAACGCCCGTCGCGCTGTCCTCGACGGCGACCACTCTGGCCCGGCCGAAATGGCTTTCGCCCGGGCGGGTGAGCGATCGCGCGCACACGTAGAGCGTCTCCGCGGCGTCGTCGTTGAAGACCTTGAAATGATCGGCGAGCCGCCGCGTCGGATCGAGGACGACGCGCAGCGGGCTTGGGCCGGCCACATGGCGCGTCGTGAGCTGCGGATCATCGGCCGCGACCGTCCCCGCGCCGACGACCACGGCTTCAGACAGCGCGCGCATGCGATGCAGGTGCAGAATGTTTTCCTCGCCCGTCACATACTGCGATTCGCCGGCGTGGGTGGCGATGAAACCGTCGAGGCTCTGGCCCAGATGCCCGACGGTGATCGGATGGGCCCGGATCGCGCTGCAGATCGGGAGATACAGATCGATCAGGTCGTGACGCGGATCGTCAACCGGCAGAACCGGCTCCCAGCCCACTTGCGGGCGCCAGGCGATGACCGCGTCCGGATCTCCCGCAGCCAGGGGCCGCAGCCGCCGATCGTCGCCGAGCGCAAACAGCGCGGCCTGATTCGCCTCGGCGGCTCCCTCGGCGGCGCGGGCAGCGGCCAGCACGATGCTCCACGCATCGTCGACGGCTGATTGGAGGGCGGCGGCCCGCGGCTGCGTGCCGCTCGGCGGTTGGCGCATGCGTCTTGGCGCGATTATAGCGTTTCACCACCGGCCGCCGTGTTCCCCGACTACGTGGGATCGTCGGGGCGCCGGGGTGCGGCCTGGGCAGACAGGAGCGGCAGCTCGGCGGCTGTCGACTGCGACAGCACGCCCGTCTTCAAATAGATGAGGAGCTTATCGCGCGTATCGATGATGTCAAGATTCCGCATGGTGAGCTGTCCGATCCGATCCTGCGGGGAAAACGCGGACTCGCCTTTTTCCATCGTCAGGCGTTCGGGCTTGTACGTCAGATTCGGACTGACGGTATCGAGAATCGAATAGTCGTTGCCGCGGCGCAGCTCGAGCGTGACTTCACCCGTTACCGCGCGCGCGATCCACCGCTGCGCCGCTTCGCGAAGCATCATGGCCTGCGGATCGAACCAGCGGCCTTGATAGAGAAGGCGCCCGAGACGCCGCCCGGTATCGCGATAGTGTTCGATCGTGTCCTCGTTGTGGATGCCCGTCACCAACCGCTCGTAACCGATGAAGAGCAGCGCCATACCGGGCGCTTCGTAGATCCCACGGCTCTTCGCTTCGATGATCCGGTTCTCGATCTGATCGGACATGCCGAGCCCGTGCCGCCCGCCGACGGCGTTCGCTTCACGCAGGAGCTCTACAGGATCGTCGAACGATCTACCGTTCAGCGACACCGGGCGGCCCTCGTCGAAGTGAACCGTGACGACCTCGGGTGGGATGGTCACCTCCTCGCGCCAGAAGGGGACCCCCATGATCGGCTCGACGATCTTCATGCCGGTGTTCAGGCGCTCCAAATCCTTCGCCTCGTGCGTCGCCCCGAGCAGGTTCGAATCCGTGGAATACGCCTTCTCGGCGCTCATGCGGTAGCTGAGTCCCGCGCGGCGCATGTACTCCGACATCTCCAGCCGGCCGCCCAGTTCGTCGATGAACTGTTGATCGAGCCACGGCTTGTAGATTCGCAGGTTGGGGTTCGCCAGCAGGCCGTAGCGATAGAAGCGTTCGATGTCGTTGCCCTTGAACGTGCTGCCATCGCCCCAGATGTGGACGTCGTCTTCCTGCATGGCGAGAACGAGCATCGTGCCGGTCACGGCCCGGCCGATCGGCGTGGTGTTGAAGTAGGGTACTCCGCCGGTGGA
>MELE01000248.1:1941-6689 GCA_001768615.1 Acidobacteria bacterium RIFCSPLOWO2_12_FULL_67_14b
TTCGTCGGGCTGTCCCAGGTTCGCCGTGTACGCGTAGGGGATAGCCCCCTTCTGCCGCATCCAATGGAGCGCCGCGCTCGTATCGAGACCCCCCGAAAACGCGATGCCGACCTTTTCGCCGGCGGGAAGACTCTGGAGTATGTTTGACATGATCGCTTCCGAATCTCTTATGATACGTGGCCGGGCGCCGCCACGCGTGCGCGCTGTGCTATTTCAGCTGTTTCTGGAGGACACGATGCCTGCCGCCACCGAATCTCCCAAGAAAGTCGCGTACCGCGTGAAAGCCGACAGCGTGGAAGCCTGCAACTGCCAGCACGGCTGCAACTGCCAGTTCACGGGCGTCCCCAACGAAGGCAAGTGTGAGTTCATCATCGGGTACGCCGTGAAGGACGGCCGCTTCGGAGACGTGTCGCTGAACGGCGTCCGCGCCGTGGTCGCGGCGAAGTACCCGAAGGCCATCCATGAAGGCAACGGCCACGTCGTGCTCTTCATCGACGAGAAGGCCAGCGACCCGCAGGTCGAGGCGTTCGCGACGATCCTCTCCGGCAAAATGGGGGGCATGCCGTGGGAGGCCCTGGCCGGCACGATCGGCCGCTTCGAAGGGCCCATCCGTAAGCCTGTCGAAATCATCGTGGCGGGCGAGCGCTCGCGGGTCCGCGTCCCCGGCGCGATCGACCTGCAGCTGACGCCGCTCTGCGATCCGATCTCGGGCAAGGAAAAGGAAGTCCACATCGTCTACCCAAAGGGCGGCTTCTTCTGGGACGATGCGGCCGTCGCCACGACAAAGACGATGCGGGCGGAGCACGGCGACTTTCGGCTCGAGTGGCCGAACAAGTTCGCCTCGGCGGCCGAAGTCAACTGGACCAACCAGGCGTAGTCCGTGGACACGGTGGCAAGTACCCCGTCCGGCCTGGAACGGATGATCCGCCGCGACCGCGCGGTGATCGCGGTCGGCCTCGCCGCGATCACCCTGCTCTCGTGGATCTACCTTGCCCGCATGGCCAGCGGGATGCACGAGGCGGCGACGGAGGCCGAGATGCACGCGGCCATGGGCATGCCCGCGATGCAGACCTGGAGCGCGGCCGATCTCGTCATGTTGTTCCTGATGTGGGACATCATGATGATCGCGATGATGCTGCCGTCAGCCGCCCCGCTCATGCTGCTCGTAGTGGGCACCTACCGGCGCCGCGATCGCCAGGCATGCGGCATGACCACCGCCTTCGCGACCGGCTACCTCGTCGCCTGGACGGCGTTCAGTGCCGTGGCTGCGTTGCTGCAGACAGCCCTGCATCAGGCCGCGCTGCTGTCACCGGCGATGGCGAGCGAGTCGCCCGTGCTCGCGGGCGGGATCTTCCTCATCGCCGGTGTCTATCAATGGCTGCCGGTGAAGAATGCGTGTCTCACACGCTGCCGTTCCCCGTTCGACTTCCTGAGCCGCGAATGGCGGGAAGGTGGACTGGGCGCGCTGTCCATGGGACTGCGCCACGGACTCTTCTGTGTCGGCTGCTGCTGGGCGCTGATGGCGCTGCTGTTTGTCTCCGGCGTCATGAACCTCGTGTGGGTGGCGGTCATCGCCGGCTTCGTGCTCGTCGAAAAACTCGTGCCCCGCGGGGTCGCTGCGGGCCGCGTGGCCGGCGCCCTGCTGCTGGTGTGGGGCGTCTACGTTCTCGCCAGCGGCGCCGCCTGATCGTTCGGGTCGGCAATCGCCCGGATCGGCCATCGACGTCTGTCCTCTCACGTGCTAGCATTCACTCTCGCTGTGTCCACCTGTCTTCCTCTTCGCGGCTTCACGTGACCCCCCCTCGTTCCCGGGCGCGGTGCGCCCGAATCCCGCTGACCGCCACGGCCAAGCCGTCCCTCAACTCGTAGCCTCCGCCTTGTAGTGGCCTGCGGTCGGCGTCGGATCTCCTGACGGAGAACGATGGTCCCGGCTTCTATTCGGGTGAAACGATGAAGGCGACGACTGTGGGCGTGCGCGTGACCGCGGCAGACACCGATCGAGCGCGGGTCTCGGCGCGGCGGCACCAATTCCTGGTGGGACGCCCGATCGACTTCGACGCCGAGTCGGCAACAGTGATGGCGCTGGAGTATGCGCTCGGCGCGCTCGGCGCCGAGCTGGTCTCGGGCCTTCGACAGTTCGCCGGCCGGCGTCGCCTGACGCTCGACAACGTCGAGGCGCTGGTGCGGGCCGAGATCGAAGATTCGCTCGTTTACCTCGAGGTGATCGGCGAGTCGGGACAACCACGGATCGGGCGCGTCGAGATCAAGCTGTTCGTCGCGTCGCCAGAACCTGAACAGCACGTGCGGCAGTTGTTCGACGTCGTCCCGAACAAGCTGCCCCTCGTGCACCTGTTCCGCGAGGCCGGGCGCCTCGATATCCAACTGATCCTCCCTGCGTAATGAGTGAGGTGTTTCCATGTACCGGTTGACGTCGGCTCAGCAGAAGATCGTCTCGGACATCGTGGCGCTGGCGGACCAGGCCGTCGCGCCCCAGGCTGCCGAGATCGACAAGAGCGCCGCGTTTCCCCGGCAGGCGATCGCGGCACTCGGCAAGGCCGGCTTCCTGGGCCTGACGGTTCCCGCGGCGTTCGGGGGCCAGGGCCAGGGGCTGCGTACCGCGGTCGCCGCACTGGATGAGCTCGGGCGGCGCTGCTCGTCGACGGCGATGGTGTACTTGATGCACTTGTGCGGCGTCGCCTGCTACGTCGCGGTTCCCGAGAAGACAGAACCGCAGCTGCGGGCGGCGGCGCGGGGAGACCACCTCAGCACCCTCGCCTTCAGCGAGCGCGGCTCCCGCAGCCACTTCTGGGCCCCGGTGAGCCGCGCCGTGCCCGACAACGGCGGCGTGCGCCTCAGTGCTCAGAAGACGTTCGTGACCTCGGCCGGAGAGGCCCACGGGTACGTCGTCTCGACGCTCGACGCCGACGCGAAACGGCCGCTCGACAGCACGATCTATCTGGTGCTGCGAGGGGACACGGGGCTCGCCGTCTCGGGCGTGTGGGAGGGGCTCGGCATGCGCGGCAACGGCAGCGCGCCCATGACCCTCGATCGCGTGGCCCTCGGCGCCGACCGGGCGCTCAGCCCGCGCGGCAAGGGGCTCGACATGATGCTGGGCATCGTCCTTCCCGTGTTTCAGGTCGGCACGGCGGCGGTTGCGCTCGGCATTGCGGAAGCCGCCGTCCAGGCGACGGTGCAGCACGTCACCACGAGCCGGCTGGAGCACATGGGGAGCTCGCTCGCGGAGCTGCCCGTGCTTCGCGCACGCCTCGCGCAGATGCGGATCGAAACCGACCGTGCCCGCGCGCATCTGACCTGCGTGCTCGATTCGCTCGAGGCGCCCGACGCGTCCACCGATCTCCTGGTGCTCGAAGCCAAGGCCGCGGCGACCGAAGCCGCGCTGACGGTGACCGAGCTCGGCCTCCGCACGTGTGGGGGCGTGGCCCTGGGCGGCACGCTTCCGCTGGAGCGGCTGTTCCGCGACGCCAGGGCGCCGGTCGTCATGGCGCCGACAACGGATCAGGCGTACGACTTCATCGGCCGCGCCCTGTGCGGGCTGGAGGTGTTCTGATGAAACGGCCACTGGTCGTCGGAGCCGTCATGTACGACCCGAAAGTGTCGGTCATCTGGGAAATCATCCGCGATTTCTTCGAGTCGAGGGGCTGCCCGATTGACCTCGCGTTTTACCGCACGTACGACCTGCAGGTGACGGCGCTCATCGACGGGCGGATCGACATCGCCTGGAATTCGCCTCTGGCGTGGCTGGACGCCGCTCGACGATCGGGCGGCCGTTGCCGCGCGATCGCCATGCGCGACACCGATCGCGACCGCGTGTCGCACATCGTGGGCAGGCGCGACGGGCCCGTGAAGACGATTACCGACCTGCGCGGACGCACGCTCGCTGTCGGGGCGCGCGACTCCCCTCAAGCGACCCTGATTCCGATCGGACTGCTCCGTGAACACGGCATCGACCCCGAAGGCGAGGTGAGCATCACGCTGTTCGACGTCCAGGTCGGTTTGCACGGCGATCACGTCGGCGGCGAGCTCGACGCGTTTCGCTCGCTCGAACGCGGCGAAGCGGCCGCGTCGACGATGCTCGACTTGAACTGGCAGAGCTGGACGCGCGAGGGAATCGTCGATCCCGCTCGATTCGCGATCGTCGCATCGACGAAGCCCTTCGACCACTGCGTGTTCACGGCTCGCGACAATCTCGACCCCGCCCTGGAGGCGCGCTGGCTCGAGACCCTGTTCACCATGCGCTACGACGACCCCAGGCACCGCGAAATGATGGACCTCGAAGGCTTGAAGGCGTGGCTGCCCGGCCGCACCAGCGGGTTCGGGCCCTTGAGCGCTGCCGTCGCCGCGGAACGCTTCTTCGAGCACATTGAGCCCGGCACGTGATGGCCCTGCCCCTCTTTCCCGTGACGACGGTCGGCAGCTGGCCGAGGTCTGCCGCACTGCTCGAGGCGCGGCGGCAGCTCACGCATCAACGCATCACGCCCGCCGAGTTCACCCGCATCGCCGACGACGCCGTGCGTGACGTCGTGCGCCTGCAGGAACAGGCCGGGTGCGACCTGGTCACGGACGGCGAGCTGCGGCGCGACAACTTCTACTCGTTCGTCGCCGACAAGCTGGATGGCGTCCGTCTGATGACCCTCGCCGAAATGCTCGATGTCGTCGAGGACAAGGCCGGCTTCGAGCGCCTGCTTCAGACGCTGGACGTGCCGGCCTACGCGATCAGCAGCCCCACG
>MELE01000249.1:0-185 GCA_001768615.1 Acidobacteria bacterium RIFCSPLOWO2_12_FULL_67_14b
AAGAACCCGCGCAACATGATCGACGGCGACGAGCCGGCCAGCTCGTCGGACTTGTCCGCCTACTTCGACTGGTGGCCCGTGCAGGGCAGCGCCAACGAGTGGATCGAGATGACGTTCACCAAGCCGTCCGCCGTGTCGTCCGTCGAGCTCTACTGGTTCGACGACACCGGCCGCGGCGGCGTGCG
>MELE01000249.1:292-799 GCA_001768615.1 Acidobacteria bacterium RIFCSPLOWO2_12_FULL_67_14b
TCGCGCCGATGACCACCTCGGCGCTGCGGATCGAGCTGACGATGCAGCCGGGCTTCTCGGCCGGCGTGCAAGAATGGAAGGTCAAGTGAGCGTGTTGACCTGTGCCTCTGTACCTCGGTCTTGACTGCAGCACCCAGAGCCTCAGCGCCGTCGTCATCGAGGTCGACGGCGATCGGCGGCGGATCGTCTTCCAGCACGCGCTGAACTTCGATCGCGACCTTCCCATCTACGGCACCACCAACGGCGTACGCCGGGGCGAGGATCCGCGGGAGGTGTTTTCGTCGCCGATCATGTGGGCCGATGCACTCGATCGGATGATGGGCGTGCTCGCCGCTTCCGCCGAGGTGGACGTCGACCAGATCCGCGCCATCTCCGGCGCGGCTCAGCAGCACGGCAGTGTCTACCTGAATCGTCACGCCCGTGACACCTGGCGTTCGCTCGACCACACCCGCCCGCTCGCGCCGCAGCTGGTCGGCTCGTTTTCCCGCCAGGACTCGCCGGTGTGGA
>MELE01000249.1:849-10884 GCA_001768615.1 Acidobacteria bacterium RIFCSPLOWO2_12_FULL_67_14b
GGGCCCGAGGCCACGGCGACCCTCACCGGCTCGCGCGCGACCGAGCGCTTCACCGGCCCGCAGATCCGCAAGTTCCACAATCGCAACCGCGGCGCCTACGCGGCGACCATGCGGATCCATCTGGTGAGCTCGTACCTCGCGTCGCTGCTCGTCGGCGGCGACGCGCCCGTTGACACCGGCGACGGATCGGGCATGAACCTGATCGACCTCCGCGCCGGCGACTGGTCTTCGGCGGCGCTCGACGCCACGGCGCCGGGCCTGCGGATGCGGCTGCCAGACGTGCGGCCGTCGTGGACCATCATCGGCCGGCTCGCGTCGTTTTGGCGCGACCGCTACTCGCTGCCGGCCGCATCCGTGGTGGCGTGGTCCGGCGACAACCCGTGCAGCCTCATCGGCACCGGCGTGATCAGCGAAGGGCGCCTGGCCGTGTCGCTCGGCACCAGCGATACGGTGTTCGCCTGCACGCGCGAGCCGCGAGCCGGCGCGTCGCACGTGTTCGGATCGCCGACCGGCGAGTTCATGAGCCTGGTGTGCTTCCGCAACGGATCGCTCGCGCGGGAGTTGATCCGGCTCGAACACGGGCTCGACTGGCCGGGGTTCTCGCGAGCGCTCGAGACCACCCCACCGGGCAACGCCGGCGGGTTCATGCTGCCGTGGCTCGAGCCCGAGATCACGCCGCACGTGCGCCACGCCGGCATTCGGCGCTTCGGGTTCAGCCCCGGCGACGCCGCGCGCGATGTCCGCGCGATGGTCGAGGCCCAGATGATGGCCCTGGCGAACCACTCCGTGGCCATCGCCGGCGATCGCGTCACGCGCCTCGTCGCCACCGGCGGAGGCGCGAGCAACCGGCCGATCCTGCAGGTGATGGCAGACGTGTTCGGCGTCGAGGTGTATCCGCTCGACGTCGGCAACTCGGCGTGCCTGGGCGCGGCGTTGCGCGCCTTTCATGCCGACCGGCTGGACGGCGAGAGCCCGGTGTCATGGCACGAGGTCGTGCGCGGATTCACCGATCCGCGCGCGGAAGACCGCGTCGCGCCCGTTCCGGCGAACGTCGAGGTCTATGCGGAGTTGCGGAAGCGCTACGCCGACGCCGAAGCGCTCCACCAGGAGCGCCCGCCTATCGGCTGACTCCCCTCGACCGTGTTCATTGCGCTCGGGACAGGCCAAAAGTAAAGACGGTGCGCGTGCGGTATTGCTGTCCGGGCTGGATGATGGTCGACGGGAAGGCAGGCTGGTTCGGCGAGTCGGGGTAGTGCTGCGTCTCGAGGCAGAAGCCCGATCGGCGCCGGTAGAGGTGCCCGCCCTTGCCGGCGATGGTGCCGTCGAGGAAGTTGCCGGCGTAGAACTGGATGCCGGGCTCGTTGGTCGTGATCTCGAGCGTGCGGCCCGAGGTGGGCTCGGTGACCCGCGCCGCCAGCGACAGTTCGTTCCCCTTCTTGTTCAACACCCAGTTGTGATCGTAGCCCTGGCCGTTCTTCAGTTGCGGATAGCCTTGATCGATCCGCGCCCCGATCGGCGCCGGCTGGCGGAAGTCGAACGGGGTGCCTGCGACCGGTGCGAGCTCGCCGGTCGGGATCAAGGTGGCATCGACCGGCGTGTAGCGGTCGGCGTTGAGCATCAACTGGTGGCCGAGGATGTCGCCGGCATCGTGGCCGGCGAGATTGAAGTAACTGTGCTGGGTGAGGTTCACCGGCGTCGGCTTGTCGGACCTGGCCAGGTAGTCGACGACGAGCTCGTTCTTGTCGGTGAGCGCGTAGGTCACCTCGACGTTGAGGTTGCCCGGATAGCCCTCTTCGCCGTCGGCGCTGGTGCGCGTGAACGCGACCGTGTTCTTCGCCGGCAGGATCGCCGCGGCCCACACCTGCTTGTCGAAGCCGCGGATGCCGCCGTGAAGGTGGTTCGGCCCGTTGTTGGTGGCGAGCGTGTACTCGCGCCCGTCGAGCAGGAAGCGGCCCTTCGCAATGCGGTTGCCATAGCGGCCGATGATGGCGCCGAAGAACGGGTGGTCTTTCAGGTAGCCATCGATTGAATCGAAGCCGAGCACGATGTCGCCGATCGCGCCGTTGCGATCGGGCACCTTCAGCGAGGTGATGATGCCGCCGTAGGTGATCGCGCGCAGCTCGATGCCGTTGGCGTTCCTGAGGGTGAAAGCCTCGACGGGCGTACCGTCTGCCGTCGTGCCGAAGGGTGCGCGCGTCACGGTTGATTCCGGTTGAGCCGGTTGAGCCGGTGGAGCCGGTGGAGCGGCCTGGCAGCCAGCCAGAACGATTGTAACCAGCGAGAGCAGCGCGCGCGCGTTCATAGCGGCGTAGCCTACCATCGAAGCGCGTATTCGTGGCTCCGTGGCTTGACGTAAGATGCCGGGCAGTGCTCGAGTTCCACCGCATCGAGAAATCGTTTGGCGCCATTCACGCGCTCGCGGGCGTGAGCTTCGAGGTTGCCGAAGGCGCGGCGCACGCTCTTGTCGGAGAAAACGGGGCGGGCAAGTCGACGCTGCTCAAGATCCTCGCCGGCCTCGTGCGCCCCGACGCGGGCGAGATCCGGTGGCGCGGCGCGCGCCTCGACGTGGCGAGCCCGCGCGACGCCATCGAGCGCGGTGTCGGGATGGTCTACCAGGAGATGCTCTGCTTCCCCAACCTGAGCGTCTCGGGCAACATCTTCGCCGGGCGCGAGCTCTGCTCGCGCGGCCGGCTGCTCGAGCGCGAGATGCGCGAGCGGACCCGCGAGCTGCTCGACCGGCTGTACCTGCGGATCGATCCGGATGCGATCGCCGAGTCGCTTTCGGCCGCCAACCGCCAGCTGCTGCAGGTCGCGCGCGCGCTCGCGTTCAAGTGCCAGATCCTCGTGCTGGACGAGCCGACGACGGCGCTGACGGATGCGGAGTCGGATCACCTGTTCGACGTGCTGCGCGACGTGAAGCGGCAGGGCACGACCATCCTCTACGTGTCGCATCGGCTGCCGGAGGTGTTCCGCCTGTGCGACCGCATCACCGTGCTGCGCGACGGCGCGTTTGTCGGCACCTACGACGCGCCGGCGACGGAACCCTCGCAGATCGTCCGCGCCATGGTGGGTCGGGAGCTGCCGCCACGCGGTGTCGACAAACCCAAAGGTTTGTCGCCACAGGGCCGCACGCCACAGGGCAGCACAGGTGGGGACAAACCTTCAGGTTTGTCCATCCGCGGCCTGTCCCGTCCTCCCTGCTTTCGCGACGTCTCGATCGACGTGGCGGCGGGAGAGATCGTCGGCGTCTTCGGGCTGGTCGGTTCCGGCCGCTCGGAACTGCTCGAAACCGTGTTCGGCCTTCATCAGCCGGCCGCCGGCGAGATTCGCATCGCCGGAACGCCCGTGCGATTTCGATCGGCGCGCGAGGCCGCGGCCGCCGGCGTGGCGCTGGTGCCCGAAGAGCGCCAGCGCCAGGGCCTGATGTTCAACCTCGACATCCGCGACAACCTGGTGATGCCGACGTCCACGATCCGCGGCGACGTGTTGATTCACCGCGAGCGCGAGTTCGCCACCGCCGAGGCGATCCGGCGCGACTGGCGGATCAAGGCGGCGAGCGTCGGCGACGCGCCCGACACCATGAGCGGCGGCAACCAGCAGAAGGTCGTGGTTGCGAAATGGCTGGCGACCTCGCCGCGGGTGCTGCTGCTCGACGAACCGACCAAGGGCGTGGACGTGGGCGCGAAGTTCGAGATCCACGACATGATTCGCCGCCAAGCGGCGCAGGGGCTCGCCGTGCTGGTGGTGTCGAGCGACCTGCCCGAAGTGCTGGCGCTCGCCGATCGCGTCGTCGTGATGCGCGAGGGCCGCGTGCAGGGCGAGCTGGCGGCCGGCGAGGCCACCGAGGAAGCGGTCATGCACCTGGCGACGCAGGACCAACCTTCCGCCCTCGCGCTTCGCGCTTCGGCGGACGAGAAAGGTTTGTCCCCACACTCCCCACACCCCTCCCCACCACCGGCCGCATGAAGAGAATCGCCGGCATCCGCGAGCTGAGCACCGTCGCGATTCTCGTGGCCGAGGTGCTGTTCTTTGCGTGGTACCTCTGGCCCGAGGCGGGCCGCACCCACCCGTTCTTCAATCTCGACAACGCGCTGCTCGTCCTGAAGTACTCGTCGATTTACGGCATCGCCGCGGTTGGCGCCGCCGTCGTCATCATCTCAGGCGGCATCGACCTGGCGCCCGGCGCGGTGATTGCCCTGTCCGGCGTGGTCACCGGTCATCTCTTCGTCGCCTCGGGCGTCGGGCTCGGCGCCAGCGTTGCGGCCGGCGTGCTGGTGGGACTGGCCTCGGGCCTGCTGACGTCGCTGCTGATCGTCAAGGTCCGGCTGCCGCCGTTCATTGCCACCCTCGGCATGATGGGCATCGCCCGCGGCGTCGCGTTCATCATCACCGAAGGCCAGTACTACGACGTGTCGAGCCGGCTGGCGCCGGGATGGCGGCCGCTGGGGCTGCCGGCCGACTGGCTGGCGCCGGTGGTGCTGCTGGTACTGGCGGTGGTGTTCCAGATCCTGATGACGCGTTTCCAGTGGGGCCGGGCCGTGTTCTCGATCGGCGGCAACGAGACCGCGGCGCTGTTCTCGGGCATCGCCATCGGCCGCATCAAGACGACGGTCTACGTGCTGGGCGGCGTGCTGGCGGCGGTGGCGGGTGTCGTGCTCGTGATCGTGCAGGGGCAGGGCAAGGCCGACCTTGCGACCGGCTACGAGTTGGATATCATCGCTTCCGCGGTGGTCGGCGGCGCGAGCCTGACGGGCGGACGCGGCTCGGTGGCCGGCGCCGTGCTCGGGACGCTCATCTTCGGCGTGCTGCGCAACGCGCTGCCGCAGATCCCGGGCGCGACCTTCTACGATCGCCTCATCGTTGGAGTGGTCGTCATTGTCATCGTTGTCATGGATCAACTCATGCTCAGGAAGAAGTAGGTGCTTGGGTGCTCGGGTGCAGAGGTTAATGATGCGTAAGTTGGTCTTACTGCTGTTGGTGTCCGGCTTGGTGGCGTGCGGGGGCGGGTCGATGGCGACCACGCCGATGCTGCGGTTCGCCGTGATTCCCAAGGCGCTCGACATCCCGGTCTTCAACTACGCGAGGATCGGGGCCGAGCGGGCGGCGGCCGAACTGGGCAACGTGCAGATCCTCTGGAACGCGCCGGCGAGCGCGGATCAACTGAAGCAGAAAGAAATCCTCGAGTCCTACATCACGCAGCGCGTGGACGGCATCGCCATCTCGGCGCTCAACGGCGACTTCCTGACCGAAACGATTAACCGCGCCATCGACGCGGGCATTCCGGTCGTGACCTGGGATTCGGACGCGCCCAATTCGAAGCGCATCGCGTTTTACGGCGTCGATGACCGCGCCTCGGGGCGCATCCTCGGCGAACAGACCATCAAGTTGCTGCACGGCAAGGGAAAGGTCGCGATCATCACGAGCCTCGGCGCGGCCAATCTGCAGAACCGCCTCGACGGCGCGAAGGAGGCGCTGGCGCAGGCGCCGGGCATCGACATTGTCGAGGTCTACGACATCAAGGAAGACGTGATCCGCTGCGCCGAGATCATCGCCACCGGCGGCCGGCGGTATCCGGATCTCGCCGCGTGGATCTCGGTGGGCGGGTGGCCGGTGTTCACGCGCAACGCCACGGCGAGCATCGATTCGACGAAGACGAAAGTGATCTCGTTCGACACGATCGACCCCGCACTGGATCTGCTCCGGGAGGGCAAGGTCCAGGTTCTGCTGGGCCAGAAGTATTTCGGTTGGGGCATCGAGTCGGTCAAGCTGCTGCATGGCATCAAGAACGGCACGCCGCCCGCATCGCCCATCATCGACTCGGGTGTGGACGTCGTCACCAAAGAGAACGTCGAGCAGTACGCAGAGCAGTGGAAGAAGATGGCAGGGCAGTAGGAGTTCAGAGTTCAGAGTTCAGAGTTCAGAGTTCAGAGTTCAGAGGTTCGAATGCAGATCTCACGCAGCGAGTTTTTCCAACTGGTCGCCGGCGGATCGGCGTGGCTGGTCTCGTCCGGCTTCATGCAGAAGATTCAGCCGGCCGTCGCCGACGCCGCGCGGCCGCTGCCGCTCGGCGCCGTCCGGCTCACGGGCGGGCCGCTCAAGCACGCGCAGGAGCTCGATGCGAAGTACCTGCTCTCGCTCGAGCCCGATCGCATGCTGGCGTTCTATCGAAAGCTCGCCGGCCTCGAGCCGAAGGCCGCCGGCTACACCGGGTGGGACAACGAAGGACGGCAGCTGACCGGCCACATCGCGGGCCACTACTTGTCCGCCGTCAGCCTGATGTGGGCCGCCACCGGCGATGCCCGCTTCAAGCAGCGCGCTGACTACATCGTCAGCGAGATCAAGATCGTCCAAGACCGGCACGGCGACGGTTTCGCCGGGGCGCTGCAGGGCGTGAAGGCCGCCTTCGCCGAGGTCTCGAAGGGCAACATCCGCTCGGCGAATTTCGACCTCAACGGCCTCTGGTCCCCGTGGTACACGCTGCACAAGACCTTCGCCGGCCTGCGAGACGCGTACCGCTACACCGGCAACCGAACTGCGCTCGACATCGAGATCAAGTTCGCGCAGTGGGCCGACTCATACCTGGCGCCGATGGACGATGCGACGGTGCAACGCATGCTGGCCACGGAGTTCGGCGGCATGAACGAGATGATGGCGGATCTCTACGCAGACACGGGCGACAGGCGCTGGCTCGACCTCTCGTACAAGTTCGAGCACAAGGCGGTCATCGATCTGCTGAAGCGCGGCGAGGATCCGCTGAGCAGCCTGCACGGCAACACGCAGGTGCCGAAGCTGATCGGATCGGCGGCGCGTTACGCGTATGCCGGCGACAAGAACGACAGCGCCGCGGCGATGTTCTTCTGGGACCGCGTGGTCAACCACCACACGTTCGCCACCGGCGGACACGGCAAGGACGAATACTTCCGCGAGCCAGACCGGCTGGGCAACATCACCGAAGGCCGCACCGCGGAAACCTGCAACGTCTACAACATGCTGAAGCTCACGCGGAAGCTGTTCGCCTTGCAGCCCGACATCCGCTACGCGGAATTCCACGAGCAGGCGCTGTTCAACCACATCCTCGGATCGATCGATTCCGAAGACGGCGCGACCTGCTACATGGTGCCGGTCGGCACCGGCGTGCGCCGCGAGTATGCGGACATGAACCGCAGCTTCACATGCTGCGTCGGCACTGGCATGGAGAGCCACGCGCTGCACGGCCTCGGGCTGTACTACGAGTCGGGCGACAAGCTGTGGGTCAACCTCTACGCGCCGTCGACGGCGCAATGGGAGGCGGCGGGGGTCAAGCTCGAGATGACCACTGGATTCCCTGAGGGTGATACGGCGACGATGACGTTCGAGGTGAGGACGCCGAGGGCGTTCACGCTCGCGCTGCGGCGGCCGTCGTGGGCCGAGTCGGGGTTCTCGGTGACGGTGAACGGTGAAGCCGTTGCCAACGTGCCGCGTCCGGGCTCGTACGTCGAGGTGACGCGCACCTGGAAGACCGGCGACACCGTGGCGCTGAAGCTGCCGAAGACCATCCGGCTCGATCGCCTGAAGGACAACCCGAAGAAAGCCGCCGTCGTGTGGGGACCGCTCGTGCTGGCCGGCGATCTCGGCCCCGCGCCCCGCCGCCGGGAAGACGGCGATGGCGACGGCGTGCGATCGGCGCCGCCCGAGCCGCCCGCGCTTGTCACGAGCCTGCCGCTCGAGGGCCAGTTGCGGCCGGTCGCCGGCAAGCCGGGCACGTTCCTGGCGAAAGCCGTCGCCCGCACGCCGTCAGGATCGACGGCGATGGATGTCGAGTTCCGCCCGTTCTACGGCGTGCACCGCCGCACGTATGCGGCGTACTGGGATGTGCTCACGCCGGCGGAGTTCGACGCCAAGGTCGCGGAGATCTACGCGGAGAAGAAGCGCCGGCTGGCCCTCGAGACGGCCACCATCGCGTCGATCGCGACCGTCGAACCCGCGGCCGAAAAGCCGTTCAATCTGCAGGGCGAAGAGTCCACCATCGTCCGCACCGACGGCCGGCCGGGGCGCAGGAGCGCGAAGTGGTTCTCCTACGATCTGCCCGTCGACGGCTCGATCAGCGTCTCGGTGGTCGTGACCTACAACAGCGACAACCGCCGCGCGCGCAGCTTCAGCATCCTGATCGACGGCGTCGCCGTAAAAGACGAGGCCCATCCGCAGAGCAGCGTGTCGAAGTTCTACGACGCGCGGTACGCCGTGCCGGCGGCCGCCGGGAAGAAGACGATCACGGTCCGCTTCCAGGCGACCAATGGGAACGAGATTGCGCCGGTCTTCGCGATCAGGACGGTCCGCGGGTAGTCCCGCGCGGCTAGAATGCCCTCTATGCACAGCCTGAACCGACGCGAAGTGCTGCAAATGGCGGCGGCCCTCGCCGTCGGCGCCCCGGCCCTCGCCGCGCAACCCGCGGGCGCCGGCAACACGCTGAGGTTCTTTCCGGGCTTCAAGTCGGCCATCGTCAGGACGTCAGGCGCCGAGATCAACCTCGTGCATGCCGGTTCGGGTCCACCCCTGCTGCTGATGCACGGCGCGCCGCAGACGCACGTGTCCATGCGCCTGATCGCGCCGGAGCTGGCGAAGGACTACACGGTGATCGTTCCCGACCTGCGCGGCTACGGCGAAAGCAGCAAGCCGCCCGACGGCGAGAACCACGCCAACTACTCGAAGCGCGCGATGGCGCTCGACCAGGTCGAGGTGATGAAGAGCTTCGGCTTCGACCGCTTCGCCGTCGTCGGCCACGACCGCGGCGGCCGCGTCGGCCATCGCCTGGCGCTCGATCACCCGGACAAGGTCACGAGGCTCGCCGTTCTCGACATCGTCCCGACCCATTACCTCTACACGCACGTGACGATCGCGTTCATCCAGGCCTACTTCCACTGGTTCAACTACGTGCGCCCGGCGCCGGGGCCCGAGAACGACTTGAAGGCGCAGTACGAAGCGCAGAAGGCGCGCGCCACCGCCGAGAACCAGATCGAATACCTGCGCACGTCGAGCCTGCCCGAGAACATCCACGCGATGTGCGAGGACTATCGCGCCGGCGCGTCGATCGATCTGAAACACGACGAAGCCGACCTCAACAAGAAGGTCGCCTGCCCGCTGCTCACGCTGTGGGGGCTGAAGGGGCCGATGGGGCGGATCTACGACGTGCTCGCGATCTGGAAGGGCAAGGGCGTGACCGTCACGGGCAAGGGCCTGGCCGGCGGCCACAACATCCAGGAGGACGTGCCCGAGGAAGTCCTCGCGGAGTTGCGGCCGTTCTTGAAGGCGTAACCTCTCCGCTCGAAAGTTGTGCTCATGAAGCGCATCGTAATCTTTCCGCTTTCTCTGAAATCACCCCCTCGTTGCGTTATGTTCGCCTCGCACTTGGAGACCTCGGAGGCGGAGCCCGGAGACATGCCTCCCGGCGTGAGCGTTCGAGCGAGCCGAGGCCAGCGACACCGTCAAATGGAGCGGAGGCTGTGGGGGCGTGGCGATTTTCTTGACCTCGCCATTAGCCAGGCGCTTGATGCGCCGAGCGACATTTGACCGGCGAGACGAGAGCGAACGCTGGGAGGCATGTCTCCGGGCTCCGATTCGTCATCTGTGCCCGTGACCCATCACGCAACGGAGGGGCTGATTGCAGAGCAAAGCGTTGATGCGCTCAAGAAACGCACAGGACGCCTCTCCCGAGAAGCTCAGCCGGCGCGAGCGGGAGATCATGGACGTCCTCTGCGCGCTCGGCGACACCGCGTCCGCGGACGACATCCGCAAGCGGCTTTCCGATCCGCCGAGCGGCGAGGCAGCGGCTGCTCGATCTCGAACTTCAGGGCCCCGGACCTTGGACATACGCCGATCGCACGCCCCAGGTCCGCGCGCAGGTGCGCCAGGCTGCGGCTGCCGTCGGCGCGGCCGTTCTGCAAAACGCCGTCTTGTGCATCTGCTGTCAGGAAGCAGGCCCGCCCCGCTCTTCTTCCGGGTCACGCCGTCGCACGTACCTGATGGTCCCGTCGGCTGCTTCACTTCCGGCTCGCATAA
>MELE01000250.1:0-10093 GCA_001768615.1 Acidobacteria bacterium RIFCSPLOWO2_12_FULL_67_14b
CGTGGGATCGATGATGCCGGCCTCGACCAGGTCCACATAGGTCCCCGCCGCCGCGTCGAATCCGTAGTTCCCGGTTCCCGTCTTCATCTTCTCCACGACCACCCCGCCGTCGACGCCCGAATTGGCCGCGATCTGACGCGCCGGCGATTCCAGCGCCTGTCGAAGAATCTGGACGCCCGCCCGCTCGTCGCCGCTGGTGCGGGCCGCCTCCGCCTCCACGGCCGGCATCGCGCGCAGCAGCGCCAGACCCGCGCCCGGGACGACGCCTTCGGCGATCGCGGCCCGCGTCGCATGAATCGCATCGTCGAACGCCTCGCGGCGGCTCTTCATTTCCGCCTCCGACGGCGCGCCCACGCGAATCACCGCCACGCCGCCGGCCAGTTTGGCCAGGCGCTCTTCGAGCTTCTCGCGGTCGTAGTCCGATGTCGTCTCGGCAATCTGCCGGCGAAGTTCCTGGCAACGGCCGGCGATGGCCGCCTTGTCGCCTTTCCCGCCGATGATGGTGGTGTGCTCCCGGTCAACGACCACGCGGGTGGCGCGGCCAAGATGATCGGCCGTGACATTCTCGAGCCGAATGCCGAGCTCCTGGGCCACCAGCTGCCCGCCCGTGAGCGTGGCGATGTCCTGCAGCATCGCCTTGCGGCGATCGCCGAAACCCGGCGCCTTCACCGCCACGTTGGCCAGGACGCCGCGCAGGCGATTGACGACGAGCGTGGCCAGGGCATCGCCCTCCACGTCCTCGGCGATCAGCAGTAACGGCGTCCCGCGCTTGGCTATCTGTTCGAGCAGCGGCAACAGGTCCTTCAAGTTCCCGATCTTGCCTTCGTAGATCAGGATCAGCGGGTCGTCCAGGACCGCTTCCAGCTTTTCGGGATCGGTCACGAAGTACGCAGACAGGTAACCCCGATCGAACTGGAGGCCCTCGACGATGTCCATCACCGTTTCCGTGCCCTTGGCTTCCTCGACGGTGACCGCGCCTTCCGCGCCGACCTTTTCAATCGCGTGCGCCACAAGCTCGCCGATGCTCACGTCATTGTGCGCGGCAATGGTGGCCACCTGCTGTTTCTCACGCTCGCTCTGCACGGGTCGCGACTGTCCGCGCAAGGCCTCGATGGCCACGCGCGCGGCCCGGTCGAGGCCGCGCTTGAGGTCGATGGCGCTCGCGCCGGCCGCGAGGTTGCGGATGCCATCGGCGACGATGGCGTGGGCCAGGATGGTCGATGTCGTGGTGCCATCGCCGACCGCATCACCGGTCCGTTCGGCCGCGCCGCGAAGCATCTGCGCGCCGAGGTTCTCTTCGGGATCCTTGAGCGCGAACTCCTTGGCGATGGTGACCCCGTCGTTGCACACCACGGGCTTGCCCCACTTCTTCTCGATCAGCACGCACTTGGATTTCGGTCCCAGCGTCACGCGAACGGCGTCGGTGAGTGCGGTGGCGCCGCGAAGCACCTTCTCTCGAGCTTCAGAACGGAAGAGCAGATGTTTGTGTGCCATCGAGCACCGCCTGTGTACGAAGCAATCGACGTGCCCGTGACCGATCGCCGGCCGGTGGAATCGCGTCGTCCGGACTCGGAAGGGGCTGGAATCGGGGATTTTCCGGACGCGCTGCTGAATTTTTCGCGGTTCCCGGTGGCGGGCCACCCTCCATCCGAGACCGCAAATCTCGCAGCAACGACGGGGTGCGCTCTCTGAGCCGCGACTGCGCCACGGCACGGCCAAGGCCGCCAAAGAACCCCGTCAGGAGGTCAAGCTGCGACCGGTGCATATGCACGAGGTAGCGCCGGCCGCCGTTTGGTTCGCGCACCAGGGCCGTGAGGTTCAGGGCGCCGTTCATGTAGCGGGTCGCAAAGATCTGCTTTCCGGCGACGAGCACCTCGGGCGTGGCGCCGTCTGTCGCCCGCGCGATGCCGACGTCGGTGACGCCGATCACCGGCTTGCCGGGACTGTAGTCCTCCTTGGCCCAGTACATGAACGACTCAATCTCGCGGCCATCGGCGCGGGCCCGGTCCTGCAGCCAGCCTGCCATCAGCGGAGCGTGATTGACGAGGAACGTCGAGCTTTCGAGAAGCGCCGAGAAGACCGCCGATGCCTGGTGAGCACCACCGCCCCCGGCCGATAGTTCCAACCCGGCCAACCCCGACGTCCGGTACGCGAGCACGCGCGCCAGCACCACGCGGCGAAACGCCTGTTGCACCTCATTCGCCGACCCCGTGTCGGCGACCCGCCTCAAGCTCTCGATTTCCTGGCCCGACAACTTGAGGGCACAATTGCCCGGCCGGCAGGCGCGGACCGCGGAGAGATCGCGCGGGTCGAGCCGCAGCCCATCGAGGTCGGCCAATACCGGGGGATCGGAAAAACGCCCGCTCGCCCGGACGACGCGGCTGCGCTTGAGGTCCGAGACTGCACGCAACCACGCCACGACCCTCTCGGGCTCGGCAGCGATCTCGGTGGCGGTGAATACGGCCAGCTGGCCGCCATGCGCGGGCAGGATTTTGACGGCCACCTCGCCCCTGTCGAGACGTTGCAGCTCCTGGCCCGTCAGCAAAACCTCAGGTGAGAAGAAGCCGAACACCGCGGCCGGTGGCCCTGAAGCTCGAGCGCCAGCAATCAGCAAAAGGCTCAACGACAGGCACACGAACGATCTCACCACGTCGGCTTTCCGAAAGGGAGTGCATGCAAAGCCTTGGCCTGCACGTCGGCCCGAAAATCCGCGCAAAACACGAACCGCCACGTTGGCACACTGCCTGCACCACAAGGACAGTGGCCATCATGACTGACACATCGACTTTCATCCGCTGGTTCCACGAGATCGGCCTTGGCGACGTGCCGCTCGTCGGCGGCAAGAACGCGTCGCTAGGCGAGCTTTATCGGGAGCTGACCAAAGTGGGCGTGCAGGTCCCCAACGGCTTTGCGGTGACGGCCGAAGCCTATCGCCATTTCATGCATACGACCGGACTGGCGGCCAAAGTCGACGCGATCGCGCGGGGACTTCAACCCGGCAACCTGGCGAACCTGGCGGAAAAGGGCCTGGCGATTCGGCAGGCCATCGTCAGCGCCGAGCTGCCCGGCGACCTGCGTCAGGCGATCACCGGCGCGTACGATCGCCTGAGCGGCGGCGGCACTCTGGATGTGGCCGTCCGCAGCAGCGCGACCGCGGAAGACCTGCCGGATGCCAGCTTTGCCGGCCAGCAGGAAACGTATCTCAACGTCCGCGGGCACGCGGCGCTGCTCGACGCGTGCCGCCGCGCCTTCGCCTCGCTATTCACCGACCGTGCGATCTCATACCGCTCCGACAAGGGCTTCGATCGAATGCCGATCGCCCTTTCGATCGGCGTGCAGCGCATGGTGCGCTCCGACCTGGCCACGGCCGGGGTGATGTTCACGCTCGACACCGAAACGGGATTCCGCGACATCGTCCTCATCAACGCGTCCTACGGGCTTGGGGAAACGATCGTGCAGGGCTCGGTCACACCGGATGAATACTGCGTCTTCAAGCCCACCCTCAGAACGGGATTCCGCCCGATCCTGCAGAAGACCATCGGCACCAAGGAATTCAAACTCGTGTACGACGAGGGCGGCAGCCGTGCGGTGAAGACGGTGCCGGTCGCGCCCGGCGACCGCGCGCGTTGCGCGCTGAGTGAGGAGGAGATCCTGACGCTGGCCCGCTGGGGATGCGCCATCGAGGATCACTACACGCGCGTCCGCGGTGTGGCGACACCGATGGACATCGAGTGGGCCAAGGACGGGCTCTCGGGCGAGCTGTTCATCGTGCAGGCGCGGCCGGAAACCGTGCACGCCGGCACCCAGTCGCAGATGCTCGAGCAGTACCACCTCCGGCAGCGCGGTCCCGTGCTCGTGACCGGCCGCAGCATCGGCAGCAAGATCGCCGCCGGGCCAGTTCGCGTGATCCCGCACGCGACCGACCTGCGGCTCTTCCAGCCAGGCGAGGTCCTCGTCACCGACAAGACCGACCCCGACTGGGAACCGATCATGAAGAAGGCGGCCGCCATCATCACCAATCGTGGCGGCCGGACCTGCCATGCGGCCATCGTCAGCCGCGAGCTCGGCGTACCGGCAATTGTCGGCACGGAAACCGCCAGCACCACGCTGGCGACCGGGCAGGTGGTCACCGTGTCGTGCGCGGAAGGCGATACCGGATTCGTCTACGACGGCGCGCGGGCCTTCGACATCGAGCGGATCGACTTGTCCGCCATCGGCCGGCCCATGACGCAGATCATGATGAACGTGGGGAATCCCGACGAGGCCTTCGCGCTGTCCTTCACGCCGAACAACGGCGTCGGCCTCGCGCGGCTCGAGTTCATCATCAACAACGCCATCGGCGTCCATCCGATGGCGCTGGTGCGGTACGCACAGCTTGATGCGTTGGCGCGAGCCGCGGTCGATCGCCTGACGTCGGGCTACGCCGACAAACCCGCGTTCTTCGTCGACAAGCTCGCGGAAGGCGTGGCCACCATCGGCGCGGCGTTCTACCCCAAGGACGTCATCGTGCGGCTGAGCGACTTCAAGACCAACGAGTATGCGCGGCTGGCGGGTGGCGCCGGCTTCGAGCCGTCGGAGGAGAACCCGATGATCGGGTTCCGCGGCGCGTCCCGGTACTACGACGATCGATACCGCGACGGCTTCGCCCTGGAATGCCGGGCGCTGAAAAAAGTCCGCGACGAGATGGGCCTGGCCAACGTCACGATCATGGTCCCCTTCTGCCGCACGCTCGAAGAGGCGCGTTTGGTGGTCAACGAGCTCGCGTGCAACGGCCTCGTGCGCGGGGTGAACGGCCTGAAGCTGTACATGATGGTGGAAATTCCGAGCAACGTGATCCTGTTGTCCCGCTTCGCGGAGTACTTCGACGGCTTTTCCATTGGGTCCAACGACCTCACGCAACTCACGCTCGGCGTCGACCGCGACTCCGAGATCGTGGCGCACGTGTTCGACGAGCGCGACGAGGCCGTGCGCACGCTGATCGCGCAGGCCATTCAGCAGGCGCGCCGGCTGGGCCGGAAGATCGGCCTGTGCGGACAGGCGCCGAGCGATTATCCGGAGTTTGCGGCCTTCCTTGTGGAATGCGGCATCGACAGCATTTCGCTCAATCCGGATGCGGTGTTGCGCACGACCCGCCTGGTGCTCGAGGCCGAGGCGGCCCGATCCCGGGAGCTGACGGCGGCCCGGCCCTAAGCCGCGGGCGCCGGCCTCGACGGCGCCGGCAGAAACCGCGCGAACCAGCCGGTGGCCAACTGCTCGACCTGTTCCAGCGTGCCCGGCTCTTCGAACAGGTGCGTCGCTCCCGGCACGATGGCGAGTTCCACGTGTGCGCGCAGGCGGCGCATGGCGTCGCGGTTCAGGCCGATGACCTGCTCGTCGTGCCCTCCCACGATCAGGAGCGTCGGAGCCTTCACGCGCGGCAACGCCTCGCCGGCAAGGTCCGGGCGTCCGCCCCGGGACACCACCGCCGCAATCGCGTCGGGCCAATCGGCGGCGGCAATCAGCGCTGCGGCCGCACCGGTGCTGGCGCCAAAGCAGCCGATGGACAAGGCAGACAATTCAGCCCGGCCGCGCGCCCATTGGGCGGCCGCTCCGACGCGGATGCCCAGGCGCCCCACATCGAAACGGAACTCACGCGTCCGGACATCGATGGCGTCTTCGCCGGGCGTGAGCAGGTCCAGCAGCAGCGTGGCAAATCCATGGACGCCGAGGTGCTCGGCGACCTGCCGGTTTCGGGTGCTGAAGCGGCTGCTGCCGCTCCCGTGGGCGAAGATCACGAGGCCCCGGGCATCCGGCGGCAGCCGCAAGTCGCCGTCCAGGGTGTCGCGACCGGAGGGGATTCTGATCGACAACGCTGCGATTGTGCCCATCGCCCAGTCCTTTCGCGCCTTTCGCGCAGCCCCTTTCACAGCAACAAGCATGCCTTCACGGTCGTGTCAATCCCGGTACGCGAATTGCTACAGTTTTGTCAGTAGTCCCAATGAGGCAAGTATGGTCGTCAAGCTGCCCGCGCCGTTCGCGAACCGGGTGGAGGCGGGCGTCGCGCTCGCATCGCACCTGCAACACTACAAAGATCGCTCCGATGTGATTGTCCTGGGACTGCCGCGCGGCGGCGTCCCGGTCGCGGCAGCCGTAGCCCGGTCACTGGGTGTCCGGCTGGATGTCTTCGTCGTCCGAAAGCTCGGCGTGCCGGGTCATCGCGAGCTCGCCATGGGCGCCATTGCCAGCGGCGGCTCGCAGGTGCTGGACGACCACCTCATTTCCTCGCTGCAGATTCCGGATAGTGCGATTCGCGCCGTCGCCGCCGAGGAGCGGCGGGAGCTGTCGCGGCGGGAACGCCTGTACCGCCAGGATCGGCCTCCCCTCTCGCTGGCCGACCAGGTGGTCATGCTCGTCGACGACGGGCTGGCCACGGGGTCCACGATGCGAGCGGCGGTGCAGGCGATCCGCCAGCTGAAGCCGGCGCGCATCGTGGTTGCCGTGCCCGTCGGCTCCCTCCAGGCGTCCGTCATGATGCGGCAGGTCGCCGACGAGGTGATTTGCGCCCAGATCCCGCGTTCGTTCTCCGCGGTCGGCCAGTGGTACGTGGACTTCTCCGAAACCTCGGATGATGAAGTGCGGGCTCTCCTGAAGGCGGCCGCGGCAACGGACACGCCCGTGGAGGCGCAGTAATGGCGTCCACCGTTGATGCGGTCCGACAGGTCGCGGTGCCGTTGCACCCGGATTCGGACCTGAAACAGGTCGTGGACCTGGTGCGCGACGCGAAGATCGTGCTGATCGGCGAGGCCACCCACGGTACGCACGAGTTCTACCGCGCGCGCGCCAGGCTGACACAGGAGCTGATCGTCTCCCACGGCTTCAATGTGGTCACCGCGGAAGCGGACTGGCCGGACGCGTTTCGCGCCAACCACTGGGTGCGCGGCAGCGGCGCCGATGCCTCGGCCGTCGAGGCGCTGGGAGACTTCACCCGCTTTCCGCGGTGGATGTGGCGGAACATGGACGTGGTGCGGTTCCTCGACTGGCTGCGCGATCACAATCAGCATCACCCGCTTCGTGAGCAGGTCGGCTTCTACGGGCTCGACCTCTACAGCCTGCACCGCTCGATCGACGCCGTGTTGAGGTACCTCGGCCAGGTCGACCCGGCGGCGGCGGCACACGCCCGCCAGCGCTATGCCTGCTTCGACGTCTTCGGCCAGGACACGCAGGCGTATGGCTACGCGACGAAGTTCGGACTGGAACCCTCCTGCGAGCAGGCGGTCATTGCGCAGCTCGTCGAGCTGCAGCGCAAGGCGGCCGACTACGCGAGCCGCGACGGCCGCATCGCCGCCGACGATTACTTCGCGGCGGAGCAGAACGCGCGGGTCGTCGCCGACGCCGAAGCCTACTATCGCGCGATGTTCGGCAGCGCGGCCACGTCGTGGAACGTACGCGACCGGCACATGATGTCGACGCTGCAGGAACTGCTCGCGCACATCACGCGCATGAACGGGTCGGCACGCGCCGTCGTGTGGGCGCACAACTCCCACCTCGGCGACGCGCGCGCGACGCAGATGGGCGCGCACGGCGAGCTGAACCTCGGACAGCTCGCACGCGAGCAGTGGCGGTCCGACGTCCGATCCGTCGGCTTCACGACGCACATCGGCAGCGTCACCGCCGCGCTGAACTGGGACCAGCCGGCAGACCTGATGGCCGTGCGCCCGTCTCTCCCCGAGAGCTACGAGCACCTCTTCCACGAGACGGGCCTCGAGGCATTCGCCCTCGATCTACATGGCTCGATCAGCAGCCGACTGTCGGCACCGAGGCTCGAACGGGCGATCGGCGTCGTCTACCGCGCCGAAACCGAACGGCAAAGCCACTATTTCATGGCGAGCCTGCCGCAACAGTTCGATGTCGTGATCCACTTCGATCGCACGCGTGCCGTGGAGCCGCTCGAGCGCTGGTCGCGCCACGAAATCGACCTGCCCGAGACCTGGCCCAGCGGCATCTGAGAGGACCCATGACACTCATTGCCGTCCAGGTCACGTTCCGCGGCCTCGATCATTCGGATGCCCTCGAGGCCGACATCCGGGAGCGGGTCACCTGGCTCGAACAGTTCTATCCGGGCATCGTCGGATGCCGAGTCCTGGTGGAACGGCCGCATCGCCATCAGCAACGCGGAGGGCATTTTCATGTCAGGGTCGAGCTGACGGTGCCAGACGCCCCGCCGATTGTCGTGAGCCGTGAGCCGTCCTTGCATGGTCCCCTGAAGGACGTTGAGGCGTCGGCGCATCGCAAGGAGACCGAGGTCGACGCCGTCCACCGTGATGCCCGCCTGGCCGTCCATGAGGCGTTCGATGCCGCCCGCAGGCGGCTGCAGGACTTCGCGCGCGAACAACGCGGCGACGTCAAGGCCCACCCGCGGGGCCGCTGATGCGGGCCGTGCCGGGTCCGGCATCATCGAGACGGCGTCAGGTCTGATGCAGAACCCGGCCGTCTCTCATCTGGTCGTGGCAGACCCCGCGCACATCTTCGAGGACCTGATGGCGGTTGCCCGACGCATCGAGCCGGTGCCATGGGATGTCGCCGGTTCCCAGCGCGAGTTGCCGCCGAATCACCCCCGCGCCCGCATCGGACGCGTCGGGCCCGCGGCCCTCGACCCGCGCGATCAGGACGTCCTTGGGCGCATCGAGCCACAGGCCGATGAACGGCACCCCCGCGGCGGCCGCCACGTGGTGAATGGCATCGCGATCCGCGGCATGCGCAAACACGGCATCCGCGATGGCGGCGTAGCCGCTGCGAACAACCCGGTCGGCGCGCTCCATGATGGCGGCGTACACTCGGTGCGACATCTCGACGGTATAACCTTCCGGACCCAGTCGGTCGTGGGGCTTCACGCCGCACAGCTTCTTCCGGATCTCGTCGCTGCGAATCACCACGGCGCCCGGCACCGGGCCCAGGGATGGCGCCAGCGCCTGGGCCAACGTCGACTTGCCGGATCCCGACAGGCCGCCGACGGCGATGAGGCACGCGGGCGGCGGCTGGAGCAGGTCCTCGGCCATGGCGAGATAGTCGCGCGCGAGCGCCTGCAACTCCGAACACCGGACCGCGACGCTCTGCAGGTTGGCCGAAGTCGCACTCGTCTTCGCCCTCACGGCCGCCCGGCACGAAAGAAACAGCGGCATCAGCGGCAGCCCTTCGTAGTCCAGGGTCTCGGCGAGATAGCCGTTCCAGAGCGCGTTGGCGTGGTTCGGCAATCGCCGCCGCCACAGGTCCATCAGGAGAAAGGCCAGGTCGTAGAGGACGTCGATGCACGCGATGTCGTCGTTGAACTCGACGGCGTCGAACAGCGTCGGATGGCCCTGGAGCAGGACGATGTTGCGGAGATGAAGGTCGCCATGGCATTCGCGAACCAGGCCTTCGTCGCGTCGTGAGTCCAGCAGGACGCCGTCCAGATCGAGTACATATCGCGCGCTGTGCGTCAGCCGGGCGCAACGGGCGGGATCGAAGATGCCGGCGCCCTGTTCGGCGAATCCGGCGGCATTGCCGTCGACGACGCGGGCCATGCCGGCTTCACCGCCTTGCTCGATCCGGTAGGCGGCGCGCGCATGGAATCGCGCGACGGCCGCCGCCAGCGGACGCATGAGGTGGAGGTCGAGCAGTCCGGCCTCGGCCAGGCGGTCGAAGAGGCGGCTTTGATCGAAACGCACCATGTCCACGAGCCAGTCCACCGGGGCTCCGGAGCCGCCCAGCGCGAGCGAGCCGTCCGCCTCTTGCGTGACGGCGACGACGCCGCGGTAGATGCCGGGGGCCGTGCGCCGGTTGATGCGCACCTCGGCCTCGCACATGGCGCGGCGCCGCTCGGCGCTCGAGAAGTCGAGATAGTCGTAGCGGACAGCGCGTTTGAGCTTCAAGGCGCGCCCCCCCGCCAGGAACACGATCGACGTGTGGGCGTCGATGCGTTCGACCGCCGCGCCATCGTGCGTGGACGGCGAGGCCAGAAAGGCCACGACCCTCGACTGGTCTTCCGTGATCATGGCTGCGCTCCCAGGCCGGTGGCGTCGGCCGCGCCCATCGGCAGCATCGCGCCTTCGTTCTCGCGACCGACCACGATGCGGCA
>MELE01000250.1:10138-23930 GCA_001768615.1 Acidobacteria bacterium RIFCSPLOWO2_12_FULL_67_14b
GTCGCCGCCGGCATCATCGGTGTAGATCACGACCCAGTCGCGCGTCCTGTCAAGCTGATGCGCCCGGGCGGTGTTCGAGAAGAGCGCCGTATACCGGCGGCCGCGCCGTTCGGTGTGCAGCACCGGCAGCCACGCCTCCCGACCGCGATTGAACCGGCGCGGAGCGATCACCGGCAGCTCTCCCCTGTGGGCCTTCTCGCGGTACTCGCGATCGACGTCGAGCAACTCGGCGACGGAGGGTTCGGGCGTGGGCGCGCCGTCCGGCCTGACCCGGCCGAGACGCTGGGCCAGCGAATCCTGGATGCCGCCCAGCCGCTTGCGCCCGAATCCCGCGAGGGTGTCAAGACGCCCGTCGTGGGCGGCCGTTTCGAGCTCCTCGAGCGTGTGGATGCCGAGCTCCACGTGCAGCCGCTCGGCCAGCCTGCGGCCAATGCCGGGCACCGAGGCCAACACCGTCTCGGGATCGGCGGCGCCGCGCAACCGGTCGAGCATGGGCAGCCGGCCGCGCGTGAGCAACTCCCGCATGGCCCGGGCGATGCTCGGGCCCACCCCCGGCACCCGCTCGAGGCCCTCGACGCCGCGGCTGCGGAACTCCTGGTCGAGCGCTTCCGGCCACGTGCGCACGGCCGCCGCAGCGCGCCGGTACGCGTTCACTCGGAAGCGATCCGCGCCCTGCGTCTGCAGCAGGTCCGCCGCCTCTTCGAGCCGGCCGGCGATGCGGCGGTTGATCGCGTTCATGTCACTCCCCGAGACGCAGCTTGTTGGTCACGCTGAAGATGCCGAAGACCTCCCGCGCGAGGATTTCCGCCATGCGGCGCTCGACTTCCGATCCGACCACGCCGGTCAGGGTCACGCGCCCGCCGTCGACGAGGATGTGGATCGGCGGGCTCACCTGGATGGCGTAGTTCCAGAACATCGGGTCGTTGTAGATCCGGCTGGCGACCGCATACCGGATCTGATCGTCGAACGTCGAGACGGGGAGCGTGCGAATGTCGTTGACCACACGCTGGACGCCCGTCACGTGCGCGGCGAGCCTGGCCATCTCCTGCAACTTATACGGCATCGTGACGGCGCCCGTGAGCGTGGCCACGCCGCCGGTCACCTCCACGTCGACATCATCGAAGACCGTGAAGAACACGTAGCGGCGGATCCGCGAGGCAATGCCCTCGGCCACCGCGAGATCGCTTTCGCCGGCGGCGATCGCCAGGTCCACGATCACGTCCTTGACGTCATCGGCCTTCCTCGCCTGCGCGATGGCCTCGTCCCGGGCCCAGAGGCTCGGCACCGTGCCGCGGAGGGTCGCGACGCCCTCGCGAACGCTGACGCCGACGCCGGTGATGTGGCGATCGAGCAGCTTGTGTTCGATCTGCGCGGTAATCTGCGGGTCGGTCAGCGCGACATGCTGCGCGGCCGCGGCGGCGCCGGCGATCGCGATCGCCAGCACCAACACGATCGACCCGACCCGACGCACGGGGGATTGACCCATCATGGTCTCCTCCACGGCGGCTAAGGAACGATCGCGATACGGTCGTCGACCTGCGTGACCCCCGGAGCCGACCACGCCGCGCGGCGCGCCTGGTCGCGCTCGAACCACGAGTGCACGTTGCCCGACAGGACGACCTTGCCATCCGCGGCCGTCACGTTGATGCGGCGGGCGTCGACTTCCGCGCTCCGCTTCAGGGCGGCTTCGATCTTCTGTCTGACATCCGGTGCGCTGGCGTGAGGCACCACGGCGATGGCGTTGGTGACGCCACGCACGCCCGTGAGGTCCCGCACGGTCCTGGCCGACGCCGACCTCTGGTATTCCCAGTCGACCTGGCCCGACAGCGTCACCCAGCCATTGGTCACCACCACGGCGATCTTCTCGTCGGGGACCATGCTGCTCCACCGCAACGCCGAGACGACCGCCTGCGCGATGTCAGTGTCGGATCGCTCCAATCCTGTGCCCAAGCGAACGTTGATGTCGTTGGCCACGGCTTTCACGCCGTATACGGCCAGCGCCACGTGTTCGGCGGCCGCTTTCTCCGCGTAGGTCTTGACGTCGCCCCTCAGCGTGACCACACCGTTGTCCACCGACACGCCGATGTCGGCGGCGTCGATGCTCGGTTCCCAGTCGAGTGCGTTCTGCACGTGTTCCTGCAGTTGTCTGTCTGTCATTTCTTCCTCCAAGGTTGGACCGAAGCGAGCGGTCCCTCTGGGAATGCACGCAACCCGCGTGCCCAGGGCTTACGGCCGGCGGATTGCGTGTGCATGCAGACGGCCCGGATCACCACCTCAACAGTGCCGCTGCGCCGTGGGTTTTCCCGTGGCGGTCAGGAATTTTTACGCATGCAACCGCTGACGCTGCACCTTCCGGATCCGAGGCTGCTTCCAGGCCTGACGACTGAGAGGTGGCCGCGCCTGGCGGCTGGGCTGGCGGCCGGCGCCGCGCCCGATCAGGTCCAGCAGATCGGACACGGTCACGATGCCGACGACCCGTCCTTTGTCAGAGGTGACCACGAGGGAACCGATCGATCGGCCGCGCATGAGGTTGGCGGCCTTCGTGACGAGGGTGGTGGCCGGCACGGTCACCACGGGCCGGGTCATCAACTCCGACACCGCGATGGTGGCGGTCGCACGGCTCATGCGGGCGCCGCCAAGGTCGCGATCCGACAGGATCCCGACCGGATCGGCGCCGTCGGTCACCACCAGATGGTGAATCTGCTGTTGCCGCATTCTGTCCCGGGCTTCGCTTGCGGAGACACCGGGCTTGACCGTTTTCACTTCACCGGTCATCACTTCGAAGACGCGCATGGCCATCCCTCCTACGCCGCAGTCGCCACAACCGGCCGGTGCGCGCAGATGGCCGCCATCGTGGCGACGATCTCGCCGGCGGGCAGGGCTTTGTTGTGCTTCTCGGCCGCCACCACGACGTCGTTCATCGACAGAATCCCCTGCAGCCTTCCGGAGTCGTCGATGACCGGCAGGCGGCGGACTTGGTGCTTCTTCATCAGCTCGAGGGCCGCCGACACGGACTCGTCGGCGAGCACGGCTCGAACCGGGCCCTTCATGACCTCGGCGGCCGCGATGTGTTCCGGAAGGCGGCGGCGCGTGGCAGTGGCGACGCAAATGTCACGGTCGGTGATGGTGCCTGCCAGGTGACCGGCGGCATCGACAATCGGGACAAAGCCACAGTCGTGGTCCCACATCAGCTTGGCGATGGCGGCAAGGTCGGAATCGGGCCGGCCGGCCTGGATGTTTGCGGACATGATGTCGCGGACTTTCATTGATCTCTCCTGGTTAGAACGGTATGTGAACTGTGGATGCAAGACCACTGCCACGGGCGCAGCGGCCTGGGCTGTGCTATAAGAATGGGCAGGGGTAAATCATGCAACGCCTGACACGCTGGGGCTTCGGAATGGCGATCGCGGCCGCACTCGTCACCGGATCGACCATTTCAGCTCAAGAGCCTGTGCCCACAGCGTCGCTGGTCATTGCCGGCGCCAACAACTTCACCCAGTACTGCGTCGTCTGCCACGGCAAGGACGCCAAGGGTACCGGGCAGCTGGCGGCGTCTCTCCAGCGCAAGCCGGCCAACCTCACCGAGCTGACCAAGCGGAACGGCGGCACGTTTCCGCGTGACCTGGTGTTCCAGGTGATCGACGGCCGCCAGCCGGTGAAGGGCCATGGCGGCGGCGACATGCCGGAGTGGGGCCAGGCCTTCCTCGCATCGGCAGACTCATCCAACGCCGACGCCGTGAAGCAGCGCATCGACTCGCTCGTCGAATACCTGGCGACGCTGCAGGTCAAGTAACGCGCCTCGGTCCAGGCGCGTGGCCCCGGTCACCAGGGCGGCAGGGTCATCAGCAAGTACTCCTTCAGGTAAGCATCCGGCGACGCCTGCAGCTCCGCGGCCGTCCCTTGAAAGTGGATGCGGCCGTCGAGCAGGACCATGAACTCGACCTGCTCGGCCCTGGCCGCGCCGGCGTCCTCGATCTGCACCTGGCCGTTGCGCCGCACGGCCTCATGCGTGGCGATGTAGAACGCGTCCCGAATCTGGTGCGTCACGAGGAGGGACGTGACGTGTTCCAGGTCGCGGAGTTTGACGATCTCATCGTCCACCGTCGTGGCGATGAGCGGATCGAGGCCGGTGATCGGATCGTCGAACAGCAACAGGCCGGGTTTCGGCGCCATCGCGCGCGCGATCGCCACGCGGCGCCGCTGCCCGCCGGACAGGGATGCCGGCATTCGATCGATCATCTCGCTCAGGCCGATGAAGCTCAGCACCTCCTCGACCCTGACGCGCACCTGGTCCCCGGTCAGGTCCCCGTCTTCGTACAGCCGGTAGCCGACGTTCTCCCCCACCGTCAGCGAGTCGAACAGCGCATTCTCCTGGAACACCATGCCGATATCGACACGCATCCGCAGCAGATCGCGTTCGGCCATCGTGTCCACGCGCTGGCCATTGACGACAATGGTACCGGCGTCGGGCCGCAGCAGGCCGAGAATGAGCTTGAGCACGACGGACTTTCCCGAGCCGCTGGCGCCGAGCAGGATGCGCATGGCGCCGGCCGGCAGGCTGAAGCTGAGGTCGCGAAGGACCACGTGCTCGTCGAACGCCAGCGACACCTGGTCGAATTCGACGGCCGTTGATTGGCTGGCGGCCGCTCCACTCTGAGCGGCCGCGGAGGTCGGTTCCATTTTGTGCAGGGCTGGCGCGTTTATCGCGCCCTTCGCCCGATTATCACCGATCGGCGGTGAGGCCAGACAGTCACAGGAGATTAGAAGACCAGGAGGTCAAGAGGACATTTGCTCCTGACCTCCTGACCTCCTGTTGTCTTTCCTGGGAAGGCGTATCCTTAGGGCCATGCGTTCACGATCAATCGCTCTGGTGCTCGGGCTGTCCATGCTTGCCGTGGCTGCCACGGGGCAGGCCCAGGGCCCGCGTCGACTCAATCCGATGATTGCCCTCCACGAGAAAGGGCTGCCGGTGTTGGGCATCACGCACCCGGCGATTGTCGTGGGCGGCCGCGGCACGCCCACCCCGGCTCCGGCGCCGCCGTCGCTCATGGAGGCGGCCCGCGAGACCGTCGCCTACAAGTTCAGCGACTTCGCGTACGACAACTACTCGGCCGCCAACGCCGAGCGGTTCCTGGGCTACATGGCGGCGATGCTGGCGGCCGGCGGGTCGATGTCGTCCCACGCGTTCATCTCGAAGATCCCGATCGTTCACGCCGATCCGGACGCGGCGACCGCGCGCATTGTCGAACAACTGAACGCGGGACATGCCGGCATCATCATGCAGGAAGTCGAAAGCGCCGACGAGGTTCGCACCGCGCTCGCGGCGATGCGGTTCAAATCCAGGGGCGGCACCCGCCCGGACGAGGGCATTGGGCTGGCGGCGGCATACTGGGGCCTGAGCGAAGCTCAGTATCGAGAGAAGGCCGACCCGTGGCCGCTGAACAAGAACGGCGAGCTCGTGCTCTGGGCCATCGTCGAGAGCAAGAAGGGGATCGCGAACGTGCGCGAGATCGCGGCCGTCCCCGGCCTGACCGTCGTGACCGTGGGCGCCGGGACGCTCGGCGGCGTGTTCTCAACGACCGGCGCGGATGGCCAGCGCCTGCGCGACCAGGCCGGCTTCGACGCGGGCGTGGCCGGCATCCTGGCGGCGTGCAAAGAGTTCAAGGTGCCGTGCAGCTACCCGGCGAACAATCCCGCAGAGATTGAGAAGCTGATGGCACAGGGCTTCAGCGTGTTCACGATGCAGGCGCGCAATGGCGCGGGGTTCGAGGCGATCGCGACGGGACGCCGGCTGTCGGGCCGCCCGGTGCCGGCGGGCTTCTAATCCCGCAATTCACCGCAATTCACTTGACTCGACATGAATTGCCTGCGGCTGCCAGCTTTCGGCTTTCCGCTTTCCGCTTTCCGCTGAGAGCCGAGGGCTGATAGCTGGAAGCGCCAGCGGCGATCGAAGTGCCCGCCGGGATCAGTTCGCCGATGCTGGCGCGGCAGAACCTTTCGGTCACGCGCGTGACGCTTCGCGCGCGGCCTATTCCTGGTAGCCTCCGAAGATATGACACTCGACGACCTGCAACTCGAAACACCACGCCTCTTGCTGCGCCTGCCTCGCGCGGAGGATCTCGATCCCTGGGCCGAGATGATGGTGGACGAGGAGGTGGCGCTGTTCATCGGCGGGGTCATGCCGCGCTCGGTATCGTGGCGCGCGCTGATGACGATGATCGGCGCGTGGCATGCGAACGGTTTCGCAATGTTCTCGGTCGTCGAGAAGGCGACCGGGCGATGGGTTGGCCGTATCGGCCCGTGGATGCCTGAAGGCTGGCCCGGCACTGAAGTGGGCTGGGCCATCGTCCGCGACTGCTGGGGCAAGGGCTTTGCGAGCGAAGGCGCCGAGGCGGCCACGGATTGGGCGTTCGATCATCTGGGCTGGTCGGACGTGATCCACAGCATCGACCCCGCCAATGTTGCGTCACAAGCCGTGGCGCGCAAGCTGGGCTCGCGCAACCTCGGCCCCGGATCGCTGCCGCCGCCGTATCACGAATCGCCGGTGGACATCTGGGGACAGTCGCGCGAAGAGTGGCGGGCGCGCCGTCGATGAAACGGCCGCCGACAAAGCAGGCTTGGGCGAAGGCGCGACCACGCGCTCGTCGCTGACTATTTCTGCTCGAGCGTGTCCGTCTTCGAGGCGCCCGCAAGCGACAGCCGGAACGCCGCCATCTCCTCGCCGTTGCGCACCAGCAGGAGGTCGCCGATTACCACCGGGTGGTTCCAGGTCTTGGCGTTGAACACCAGAAACCGCGCCAGCTCCGTGAACTGGTCGGTGGTCGCGCTGACGAGCGCCAGCTCGCCCTCCTCCGAGATCACCAGCAACACGTCCTGGTCGGCCAACAGGACGAGCTGGCCGTTGCCGTAGCGCCCGCCCTTCCATTTGCGCGTGCCGTCCGCGAGGTCGATGCTCGCGAGGATGCTGCCGTCGAAGCCGAAAGCATGGCCCTTGTGGATGACGAAGTCGTTGAAGTACGGCTTCAGGCCCCGCGAGGTCCAACGCTCCTCGACATGCCATCCGCCAGGTCCCTGCGCGACATGAAGCCGGCGCGTGCCGACGCCTCCCATCATGCTGATGGCGTTGATCACAATGTCGCCATCTTCGGTCACGCCCGGCTGCACGATGGCGCCGCCGTCCCACGCCGACTCCCAAAGCAGCTTGCCGTCGGCCGGCGCGACGCTGATCACGCCAGGCCCACCCAGGAACACGACCTGCTCGACGCCGTCAATCGTCACTCGATGCGGTGAACTGTAGCTCCCGCCGCGTGAAGGGTTGAGCCAGAGCGGCTTGCCAGTGACGCGGTCGTAGGCGGCCAGGGCACCGGAGGCAGCGGCAATGACGACGTCGTCGATCAGCAACGGCGACGCCGAGAAGCCCCAAGTCGGAGTGGGCACCTTGCCTTCGGACGCGACGTTGTGCGACCACAGCACGGCGCCGGTAGCGGCGTCGAGGGCGTTCAGGATTCCGGTGGCGCCAAGTGCATAGACGCGACCGTTGTTGAGGGTCGGCGTCGCGCGCGGACCCGCACCACCATTCGACTCCCAGAATCGGATCGGGTCGCGGTGCCGCCACACCGGCTCGCCGGTGCTCACTCTGTAGCAGGACACCAGTTCCTCGTCACCGCGTTGCTCCTGAGTGAAGAGCAGATCGCCGTGAACCGCGAAGGACGACCATCCGGGTCCGATCGGCCGGCGCCAGATCTGGACCGGTGGCGACGCCGACCAATCGGTCGAGATCCGCAGGCCGTGAATGATGCTGTCGCGATTGGGCCCGCGAAAGCCCGGCCACTCGGCAGGTGCTGCAACGGCCGGCCGAGCGGCCGGTTCCGTCTTCGCCGTTGCGGGAGCGGGAGCCATGGCGGGTGGTACAGCATTCGCGTCGGCGGGCTTCGGCGCGGGCGGCTCTTTGGCCATCTCCGTGGCCGCCGGAGCCGGCGGGAGCGGCTTTGGCTCATCGTTGGCTTGGGCCAGGAGAAGTTCCTCGGGAGATGGCGTCCATCGCAAATGGAACTCCGAACCGGCGGCGCCGCTGACACCAGCCGTTCGTATGAGCGAAAACGGCGCACATACAAGCAGGATGAGCGCAACCAACAACGCGCGCCGAGCTCCGTCCTGCAGAGCACGTGTGGCTACCGCCCATGCGACAAGGGCGAGGCCGAGGTAGGGGAGCGGCAGTATGTAGATCATCATCCCCTGGCCAGCCCCTGTGATCGATTCGTGGGCGACGCTCCTGATTGCCAACACCGTGACGATCATCAGGATGATCGCGCCCACGCGCTCGGACCAGGGGGCGCGACTAAAAAAGACCCACCACAACGCGATCGCCAACGCGCCGGCTACGCCCCCAAGCATGCCGACAGGCATCTGTGCGTTGGGCGCGACGACAGGGACGCCGAACATGACCAGCAGTTGAATGGTCGCGATCAAGACGGCGGGCCACAGCCGGAGAGGTCTCCGCGGAGTCAGTTCATTGCGTTGGGTGATGGTCATTGGAAATACCGCTTGAATATGGGGAGTAACGTCACGCCACTTGCCTCGGCGCCGGAGTCATCGTCTACTCCGATCGGAGCGCCTGCAGCACGTCCACGCGCGAGGCGCGCGCGGCGGGCATCAGCGACGCCAGCACAGCGGCGCCCGCGAGGACCACGGCCGCGCCAAGGATTGGCAGCACGCCCGGCAGATGGAAGCTGGCGAGATAAGCGGTGGCGACACCCGCGAACGCGTAACTGCTCACGGCGCCCGCGACGATCCCGATCGCCGCGATCACGGCTCCCTCCGACAGGACGCCCATCAGCAGGCTGTGGGGCGGCGAGCCGATCGCCAGCCGGACGCCGAACTCGCGCACGCGCGCGCTCACCGAGAACGCCAGGACGCCCGCCACACCGACCACCGCAATCAGCAGGGCCACGCCCGCAAAGCCGGACATCACGAACGCGTTCAACCGATCCGGCGCCAGCACCTGCGCGCGCACGTCCTCGAGCGTCGCGGCCCGCTCCACCGGCTGGTTCGGCGACAGCTCGCGGATGATCCGCCTCACCGGCGGCAGCAGGGCGTAGGGATCGCCCGACGTGTGCACGAACACGCGCCCGCCGACACCCATCTGCGCAAACGGGTGATAGACGGTGAGCACCGGCCCCGGCACGACGTTTTCGTCGTCCACATCCTCCACCACGCCGACGATGCGATGGCGGATCTTCCCGAACATCGGATCGGTCCACGCCAGATGCCGGTTGAGCGCGTCACCATTCGGGAACAGCCGCTGCGCCAGCGTCTGGCTCACCATCACCACGTTGTCGTTGCCGCGGCGGTCCGCGTCGGTGAAGGTGCGGCCGGCGACCATCGGCACGCCGAGCACCGCGAAAAAATCTGGCGACACGATGCGGATCCGCGCCAGGGGGTTCTCTTCGCCGTCGGCGGGCGTGTAACCCTCGACGATGAAGGGCATGCCGGACCCGAAGCTGCCGGCGTCGCGCCACGGCACGAAGCTCCCCACCGCGACGCCCTCCACGCCAGGCAGTTCGCCGATGCGCCGCGTCGCTTCCTGATAGAAGTCGATCGACTTCGCGCTCATGTCGCCGACCGCTGCCGGGACGTCGAGCGCCAGCACCCGGCGCGTGTCGAAGCCGGTGCTCGCCGTCTGCAGCGCGACCAGCGTGGCGACCAGCATGCCGGCGCCCGCGAGGAGCACGAACGACAGCGCGATCTGGGTGGTGGCGAACACGCGCAGTCGGCGGTTGGTGCCCGGCGTAATCCGAACGCCGGCGCTGACGAGGCCGCCCCCGGTCGGTGCATGCGGCGATGGAAGTCGAGGAACGTAGGCCAGCAGCACGGCCGCCGCCATCGCCAGGCCCGCGCCGACCCAGAGCAGGCTGGCGTCCACGGTGACGTCGAGCGCGCGCACGGAGAAGCGCGCCGCAAAGCCGGCGACCACGGCCACGAGCGGACGTGCCAGCAGCACGCCCAGTACGGCGCCGGCGCCGCAGAGGACCAGGCTCTCGGCGAGCAGCGTCCGCCGCAGCGCGCCGCGGCTGGCGCCGAGCGCGGCGCGCACGGCCAGTTCACCTTCGCGCCGCACCGAGCGCGCCAGGATCAGGTTGGCGACGTTCGAGCAGGCGATCACGAACACAACCGCCGAGGCGGCCAGCAGCAGGAGCAGAATCGTCCGCGCCGGCGCGGTGATTTGCTCCCGCAGCGGCCTCGCGCTGAGCTGCATGTCGGCCTTTGCCGAATACGCGTCGGGATGCTCGCTGACCATGGCGGCGTGCACGGCGCTCAACTCGGTGCGCGCCGCTTCGAGAGTGGCCCCGTGTGCGAGGCGGCCGAAGAGCTCCGTCATGCGGTGCGTGCGCCCGGTGATCATCGTCGCCCCGAGATGATGCGGGCTGGTGACGATGTTCGCGATGATCTCGGTGTCGGCGGGATACGGCACCGACGGCTCGAGCACGCCGACCACGGTGGCCGTGCGTGGACCGAGATCGATCTTCTTGCCGATCACGGTCGGATCGCTGTTGAGCGAATTGGTCCAGAAGCGGTGCGTCAGCACCGCCGCGCCCGCCGCGTTGAGGCCATCGTCGCCCGAGTTGAGCAGGCGACCGAGCACCGGGCGAAGGCCCATCACGTCAAAGAACGAGCCCGAGACCACGCCCGCTTGCACGATGCGCGGCTCCCCGAAACCGACCATCGTGAAGCTGATCGTGGAGAAGTCGCCGAAGGCGCTGATCGTCGTCACCCGCGCCTTGAAGTCCGCGATCTCGGGCACCGAGAACGTCAGGTTCCTGGCGCCGATGCCGGGCGCGCTCTGGCGGATGTAGATCAAGCGGGCTTCGTCGCGATTGGCAAGCGGACGAAGGAGCACGCCGCGGACGACGCTGAAGATCGCGGCGTTGGCGCCGATGCCGAGCGCGAGCGTCACCACGACCGTGGCGGCCAGGCCCCTGGCACGCCTGAGCGAACGGAAGGCCACCCGGATGTCCTGCCCGAGAGCGGCGGCCGCATCGAACCAGCGGCTGTACCAGACCCGCCGCATCGACTCGCGCAGGGCCGGGACGTAACCGAATTCCCTCAGCGCCGCCAGGCGGGCGGCTTCCGGATCCTCGCCGCGTTCGATCCGGTCCTTCACACTGATGGCCAGGTGGCCGCGAATTTCATCGTCGAGGTCTCGCTCGTCGGGCCGCATCGGCTATTCCTTGACCGTCCGTGCCGGGTTCATGATGCGTCCGATCGCGTCGACGAGTAGCGACCACCGATCCTGCTCACGCAACAGCTGGGCCCTCCCCGCCGCCGTCATCCGGTAGTACTTCGCCTTCTGGTTGGCTTCGCTGATGCCCCACTCGGATTTCAGCCAACCGCGCTTCTCGAGGCGGTGCAGGGCCGGGTACAGGGAACCGGTTTCGACCTTGAGCAGGTCGTCGGACTGCGACGCGATAGCCTGGCCGATGCCATGGCCGTGCTGGGGTCCCCACTGGAGGGTCCGGAGCACGAGCATGTCGAGGGTGCCCTGGAGGAGCTCGAGGCGCTTGTCGTCGGGGGTCCTGGCCATAGTAGTAGGCAGTCTACGTCTTTAGACGTAGGCGATCTACTGCTTGTTCCGCGAGAAACGAACGGGAAGTGTCGCCGGGCCACGCAGAAACAACCCGCCATCGGGAGGCGGCGTGTCGCCGGCGAGTCGCAAGTGTGGCAGGGCATCGAGGATGCGGCCGACCGCGACCTCGATCTCGAAGCGGGAGAGCACGGCCCCGAGGCAGAAGTGCCGGCCGCCGCCGAACGCGAGGTGCGCGGCCTGGCCCGTGAACGCACGCTCCGGGTCGGTCTCGGGCCGGTAGAGATCGAAACGATCGGGATCGGCGAAGCGGCGCTCGTCGCGGTTGGCCGAGCCCAGAAAGCACAGCACCTCGGCCCCCGCGGGCAGGATCCCACCGGAGACTTCGACCTCTTCGCGGGTCTGACGCGGCACCATGTGGGTCGGCGCGGTGTAGCGGAACGACTCGGCGATCGCTCGCGGCAGCAGCGACCGGTCCTGCCGCACCGCTGCCAGAGCGTCGGGATGCGCCAGCAGGTTGCGCAGAGTGGTCGAGAGGCCCTTCTCCGTGGTTTCACCCCCGGCGAACACCATGAGCATCGCGAAACGGACGATCTGTTCGTCGGTCAGCCGCTCGCCCGCGACCGTGGTCGTCGCAAGGGTGGAGATCAGATCGGTGCCCGGGCTCTCGCGGCGAGTGGCGACGAGCGGCCGCAGGTAGGCGTCCAGCGCGTCCCGCGCGGTGAGGGCCGCCGCCGCCACCCCGGGATCGCCGGTGAGGTTGAGCGCACCGTGAATAAGGGCCGTGTACCACGCACGAAACCGATCGCGGTCGTGCGCGGGCAAGCCGAGCAACCCCGCCATGATGCGGACGGGCAGGTGCACGACCAGATCCCCGACCAGATCCGCCTGCCCCTTGGACGTTACCGCGGCGGTAAGCTCGTCGATGGTGCCGCCAATCAGATCCGAGAAGCGCTCACGAATGCTGACGGCGCTGAACGACGGCGTCAGCAACCCGCGCTGCAGCGCGTGCTCGCGGCCGTCGAGTTGGATGAGCGTCTTGCCGAGCAGGGGCTCGGTCTGCGCGGCATAGCTTTTCGTAGTGAACGACGGATTGGTCAGCGCCAGACGGACGTCGGCATAGCGGCTCAGGATCCACGCTTGCGTGGGCGCGTGGAAGTACAGCGGATACGCGTCGCGCATCCGGCGATAGTGCGGGTATGGGTCGGCGGCGAATTCGGGGGCGAAGATGTCCGGTGGTGAGGCGGTGACCTCTTCCGCGGTCGCGGTCGCGGAACCAAAGTTCCGCGCTACAGCGATTGTCGCGGGAGCGGGCCCTTCGACTCGTCGTCGCTGCGGCGGCGACTCGCTCAGGGCAGGCCGATAGCTCATCCCGCGAGCGAAGCTGGCCAGGTTCCCCGCACGCTTCTCGAGCAGGCGCTTGATCGCCATGCTCTCCGCGGTCAGTTCGGAGGCCGTCGTCCGGCCCCACGCCTGCGACCCATCGTGGCGGACGAATGCGATCCGGTGGAGCAAGAACCCTGGTGCCTCGGGGCCGAAGGCCCGAGCGCACGGCACCAGGACGATCGGGCAGCGCTGCACGGCACCAAGATCGGGGTAGACGTAGTCCTGCTCGACCAGCACGTAGTCGCCCAGCTCGCACGCCGCGAACTCGACCTCGACGCGCCGCGCATACTCGTCGACGAACGACCCCGCCGCCGCGTCGACGGCCCGAAAGAGCGGCGCCCACCCGGCGAGGGCCGTCCGATCGGCGAGCAGCTCGTGAGCCATGGCGATCGGCGCATCGACCCACATCGTGTCCGAGAGCACGGACCATCGCCCCGCGGCGGGCTGCGCCCTCCCCTCCCGGCGCTCGAGCGCGGCCTTGAGCCCCCGGCCTTCATAGTGATGCACCGCCGCGATCCCTTGCATGATCATCTCGGTGCGTCGAGCCGGATCGATCACGCTGACCCAGTGGATGTAGCTGCCGTCTTCGTCGCCGCCGGGATCCGCGTATTGCGACGGAAACACGAACACGGGGTACTGCTTGAAGTACTCGCGATGGCGGTAGCCGCACTGCCACTCGATCGCCGCCACGCGCGCCCTTCGACTCCGCTCAGGGCAGGGATGCTCGAGCGTGCGCACGTGGTAGCACAGCATCGTCTGGTAGCCCGACGCCGCGCCCATGAAGGTGTCGTCGTCGATCCGCGTGACCATGCGGCTGCCGAGGGT
>MELE01000250.1:23957-24603 GCA_001768615.1 Acidobacteria bacterium RIFCSPLOWO2_12_FULL_67_14b
CAAGTACTCGAACGCCCGCGCCGCCGGGGCCTGGGCGTAGACCGTGGTGGTGAACGTGTTGTCTTCCATTACGAGACAGGAAACATCAGCTCGCGGTGCGAGGTGCGTTGGGCGAGCGAGGCGTTGCGCAGTGATGCCGGCGCCTTGCACCGCGGGTCGATGCGAACGTCGACCACAAACGGCCCGTCTGCCGCCATGGCCTCGGCCAGAGCCCCGTCGAGCTGCACCTCGTGGTCAACACGGATCGCGCCGGCGCCCTGCGCGCGAGCGAACGCGGCGAAGTCGACGTGCGGGATCCCGGCGTCGGCCGAGAGCCCGAGGGTATCCATGCCCTGGGCACACATGCCATAGCGGCCGTCGTTGAGGACGACCCACACCGCGGGCGCGCCGAACTTCACGGCACTGTTGATCTCGTTGGTCATCAACACGGCGCCATCGCCGACCACCGCCACCGCCCGGCGCCCGGTGGCCAGCGCCGCACCGACGACGCCGGCGGCGGCGTGACCCATCGCGCCAAACCCGGTGCTGGTCCGGTAACGATGCGGCGACGCAAAACGCAGCCGATGCGTCGTCCACAGGAAAGAGTTGCCTGACTCCGCCAGCACCGTGGCGGTGCTGCGATCGACGACCCAGTACTGGAGGGTGT
>MELE01000251.1:0-7814 GCA_001768615.1 Acidobacteria bacterium RIFCSPLOWO2_12_FULL_67_14b
ATCTCTTCAACGAGAAGTCGGGACCGACCCACGTCGTGTCCAGCATGCAGGGCTCGTTCATCCCGTTCGCCCGTACGCGCGCGGAGCGCGAGCAGTCCGGCGATCCGCGGCGATCGATCGAGGAACGCTATCAGCGGAAGGAGCAGTACCTCGCGGAGATCGCCAGGGCCGCCGAGGCGCTGGTGGCGAAAGGGCACCTGCTCGAGGCCGACGTGCCGCGCATCGTCGACCAGGCCGGCACGCGGTGGGACTACGTGACGGGCGTGACCACGCGAACGCAGTTCTAGCCGCCATCCCTTGACGCCCACGGAGGCTTTGTCGAGCTCGCCTCGGGGAGGTTCGCGTACGAATTCAAGCAGGGCCAAAGTCGCTGGTGATGAGCGAGGCCGACCTCGCGCCGTTCGAGGCGCGTCGCGCCCAGCGGACCGACAAACGGAGGAAGAAATAACCGGTGCGCCGGAGCGTCCGCCCATGATCCAGGCCCGGGACCTGTCGAAGCGATTCGGCGAGGTCACCGCGGTCGTTCCTGGTGATGCCGATCTTCTTCCTTTCGGGTGCGCTCTTCCCATTATCGAACCTGCCGTTCGCACTTCGTGTGGCCACGCGGCTGGATCCGCTGTCGTACGGCATCGACGGCCTGCGCGGCGCCTTCCTGGGTGTCTCGCAGTTCGGCCCGGTGACCAACATTTCGGTGCTGGCCGTGGTGGCGTCGTGTTTCCTCGCGCTCGGGGCGTACTCGTTCTCCAGGATCCAGGTGTAGGGCGCTCCACCTCGAGCGTGCGGGCCCACCGCGGTACCGGGTTTGCAAATGAATCGGCATGCGAAAGATCTGCCTGTCGCTCGGTATCGCTGTGCTGGCGGCCGTCTCGGCCTGCGGCAAGGCCAGCACCCCGACCACGCCGACGCCGTCGCCCGGCATCGCGCTGAGCGGGAATCTTGCGTTTGGCAGTGTCGTCGTGGGCGCCACCGCCACGGCGGTACTGACTATTGCCAACACCGGCGCCGCGGAGATGACGGTCAGCAGCATCGGCTTTCCGACCGCTTTCAGTGGCAATTGGACGAGCGGCATCATCGCGGCAGGCGCCTCGCAGCCGGTGACGGTCACATTCACGCCGGCTGCCGCGACCGCGTACAGCGGCACCGTCACCGTGAACGCCGGCCAGGCCACCGGCACCAACACCATTGCGGTGTCTGGAACCGGAACCGTCATCCCCACGTTCACGCTGTCGGGCATCGTTACCGAGACGCCGCCCACCACGAGCACGGTCCTGGCGGGCGTGCGCGTCACGTTCGTCGATGGCGCCAACCAGGGGAAGACGGCGACGACCGGCGCCGATGGGCGGTACGCGATCACCGGTGTGATCAACGGCGGCTTCACCGTGTCGGCCACGCTCACCGGATACAATCCCGCGGTCGTGCCGGTGGGCATCGACGGCAACACGACGCTGAACATCCGCCTCGATCCGCTGGCGCCGCGCACCAGTTTCGGACCAGGGCAATACCGCGTGAACACCGACATGCCCGCGGGACGCTATTACAGCGACCCCGCCCATGGCTGCCACTTCCAGCGGCTGCGCGGCTTCGGCGGGACCTCGGGCGACGTCATCGTGAACGTCCAGATCAACTTCGACGCGGGCCAGTGGATCGTGGACCTGCTGAGCGCCGACGCCGGGGTCACGACCGACGCGTCCTGTGCCTTCTGGTTCACCACGCCCCGGCGCGGGCTGCAAGCCACCATCTCGCCGGGCACGTGGATCGTCGGGGCGCAGATCGCCCCCGGCACCTATCGCGCCGAGAACAGCGTGCAGGGATGCGAATGGCAGCGCCTCAGCAGCTTCACCGGTAACGCCGACGCAGTAATTGCGAGCGCGTTCGCCGCCGCCAACGGCCCGCAGCTGGTGACGATCGCGAGCACCGACGTCGGATTCATGAGCCATGTCTCGTGCGGCACATGGACGCCGTCGAGCACGACCACCGCCAGGTAGGGGAAGGCCGATCCATGCGAGAGCCTGCAGACGTGCGCGCGGGCGGCGTCACGCGATACGCTTGGCCGGAGCCAGATGGAGTCGACCCCGCGGGTGTTCCTGTTGTCCCCGGCGTACTGCGGCGGCCGGCGTGCCGGGATCGCGATGCAACCGGCCTCGGCGCTGCCGATTGCCCGGCAGCTTCGCGAGGGCCGGCTCGATCTGGGGAGCGCGTTCTCGTTTTTCAGCGGCCTGTACTTCAGGGGCAAGCTCACCTACGCGCGTAAGTTCGGCCGGCCGGGCGATGCCCGCGTGGAGCCGACACTGATCATCACGCCCACGCGCGGCTTGATGACGCCGGCCGCGCTCGTCACGCCCGGGTTGATTCTCGAATTCGCGGCCGTGGACGTGAGCGCCGATGACCCGCGCTACCGCGTGCCGCTCGAGCGCGACGTGACCGCGATGGCACACGGACTGCCCGCGCACGCGAAGGTCGTCCTGTTGGGCAGCGTCGCCTCCGGCAAGTACGTCGACTTGCTGCAGCCGCTGCTCGGCGGTCGCCTCTGCTGTCCCACCTCGTTCATCGGCCGCGGCGACATGAGCCGTGGCGGGCTGTTGCTGCGAAGCGCGGACGCGGGGGAGGAGCTGGAGTACCAACCGCTGACGCCCGGCGTCCGGCCGCGAGGGCCACGGCCGCCGAAGCTGGTTCCCCTGAAACGGTCACGGCCATGAGCGGCACGATCTACAAGATCGTTCCGAAGGATGCCTGGGCGGAAGCCGTGACGCGCGGGCAATTGTCCGGCTCGCCGGTCGATACCCGCGACGGCTTCATCCACTTCTCAACCGCGTCGCAGGTGCGGGAAACCGCCGCGAAGCACTTCGCGGGCGCGACCGATCTGGTGATCGTCGCCGTCTCCACCGCGGCGCTCGGACCGCAGCTTCGCTGGGAACCCTCGCGCGGCGGCGATCTCTTCCCGCACCTTTATGCGGACTTGCCGTTGGCGGCCGTGCGGTCGGTCAGCCCGCTTCCGCTGGGAGACGATGGCGCGCACGTGTTTCCGGAACTGTCGTCTCCTCGACAAACCTAAAGGTTTGTCGCCACAGGGACGGTTTCTCCGAGCAATCCGGCGACACGCAGAATGTTCAACACCCGGCGGCGCACCGAGCGCATCAGCGGGAGCGTCGCAATGCGCTTGGCATCCACCGTGAAATCCACCGCGTCGTCGATCAGCGTGCGGGTCTTCCGCTGCGACGGCGATTCGTCGTAGAGGAAATAGAGCAGGACGCCCATGTGCAGCGTCCACAACAGCGTCGGCGCCACCTCGCGCACATCGTCGGGCAGCTTCTCGCCGGCGAGCGCCTCTTCGAAGACGCCGATGCTCAGCTGGCGCTGCTCGCGGGAGGCCGGGCCAAACCACGAGAGGGGATGATCGGGGTCGCCGCCGTAGCGAAAAAGCGCGCGGAGCAGGCGCTGATCGCCCTGCATGATGTCGATCTTGGTGTGGAGCGCCGCGCGCAGGCGCTCGCGCAGCCCGCCGCCCTTCGCGAACGCCGCCCGCGCGCGGACCAGGTGTTCCTGCTGCACAAAGTCGTAGTAGGCGCCGACGAGGGCTTCCTTGCCCTTGAAGTAGTAGTAGGCGGCGCCCAACGCGAGGCCGGCGCGGCCGGCGATGTCGCGCATGGTGGTCTGGTCGAAGCCGCGCTCGCGGAACAAGACCAGCGCCGTCTGGAGAATCTGCCGCCGGGTCTCTTCGCTGGCGGCGCGCTGGCGGACGGCGCGGCCGGCGGTTGGTGTGAACATGTTCAAAAATTAGGCGGGGCGGAGCGGCGGCGTCAAGACAAATTTTGAACATGTTCAGAAAAACAGGAAAAGACGAATCCGGTGTATACTCAGGGCCGTTCTCTTCGTAAGCCTGCCTGCGTCTATCCAGCGCCGACGGCCTCAGGGCAACGCTGGTCTCCTCACACGAAACCTCCGTTCTGCCAATCGACCATATGGATGTTTCGGAGTTAGCCATGGCACCAATGAACGGCACGATCAAGCGGCTCGTCAGCGACAAGGGTTTCGGTTTCATCCTTGCCAGCGACGGCAACGAGTACTTCTTCCACAATTCGGCCTGCACCGACACCCGCTTCGACGAGCTGCGTGAAGGCCAGAACGTCACGTTCGAAAAGGGCCAGGGTCCGAAGGGTCCCCGCGGCGAGAACGTCAAGGTCGTCTAACCGCGACCTCCCGGGTCACCGCCAGCCCAGGCGCACAACGTCGAAGTCGCTGGCGGTGACGCTCCGGAACGCCGGGTTCAACTCGTCGTTGTTCCACCTCCCGTCCATCGCGCCCGTGATGTACAGGTCGCTGCCGTTGTCGGCGTCGTGAGCTGAAGGCTGAAGGCCGAAGGCTGAAAGCTGAAGGCTGAAGGCCGAAGGCTGAAGGCTGAAGGCTGTCTAGTGATAGTGCCCGTGTTCCGCTGACCAGACGCCGTTTGGACGCGCCGTGTGTCCGCGTTCGTTCATGAACGACGAGACTCCCGCCGCAATGCCCGCCACCATCAGCGCGGCCACCACCACGAGCATCACCGTGTTGCCGCGCGCTTTCTGCACCTTCAGCTCGCAGCACTTCTTGTACTTCTTGCCGCTGCCACAGGGGCACAGGTCGTTGCGTCCGGCTTTCGCAGTGTGGGTCATGGCGGATCCTCTCGCGATGGGCCCATCGTGCACCTCCGCGGCGCCGAGGTCAAGCCCACTGGCAGCAGACGCGGGCGAGGTCTTGAGGCGATCCCGCTAGCTCGCTTGCCCGAGGTGGTCGGACTCGAAATCCCACACCCGCGGCGTGGCCGTGGGGCGCCACTCCCACCATCGCTTCACCGGCTCGGCCGCCGCGACCACATGCGGCTGAATGGTCGCGCGGTAGCGGGCGAGTACACCCTGGTCCATCAGGGGCTCGAGGCTGTGCTTGAACCAGCCGTGCTCGCCGCAGGGCGCCACCATCGGCAGCGTGAGGTCAAGCTCGACGTCGACGAGCGCGCGGGCGACACAGGCACGGAAATCGAGGCGCCAGTCATCGCGCAGCAGGTCGCGCACGTCGCGGCCGATCACGCCCGACTCCGTGCACCGGAATGCCCGGCAGAACGCCTCGTTCGCCTTGACGATCTTCCAGCGCTGGTCGATCTCGTAGACGGGTTGCATGGGTCCCTCCATGCCGTAGGTCAGAGCAACGAGCCTGCCAACGGTGGATCGCGAAGCCCCGGCCCAAAAGTCACCCGACAGGTGTGGAACACGGCTGTGCGCCCCTGCGCGCACAGCCGTCTCGCACACTTTTCCTCAGCCTGCGCCCCGCGATCTACGCAGCGGGCGAGGGCGAAGTGCGGTTTCGCAACTTCAAGTACCGCGCGCTCCCGTAAAGGCTTGCGTTTTGTTTGCGCTCGCGGCATCTTGTGCCGATGCTGAACCGCCAGGCGCTCACGCACGCGTGGCGCGGCCTTCGCCGCCGGCCGTCGTTCGCGGCGCTGGTGGTGCTGACTCTCGCCATCGGCATCGGCGCCACCACCGCGATGTTCAGCATCGTTGACACGCTGCTGATCCGGTCGCTGCCGTTTCCCGGCGCCGACCGGCTCGTCGAAGTCGTCGCCCGCAACCCGACGGAGCCGCGCGGCTCGTCGCGATTCAACACCGCTGCGATTCGGGAACTGCGATCGCACACGGCGATCTTCACGGCGGTCGAGGGCTATCAATTCGGCGCCGGCACCATCACCGGCGGCGGCGAACCGATCATCGTCGCGTCACCGCAGGTATCGGCGGGGCTGCTGTCGATGCTTGGTGTCACGCCGGTGCGCGGTCGGCTGTTCACCGCGGATGACGCCGGCGCCGTAGTCCGGACGGCGATCCTGAGCGAGCGTTTCTGGCGGGCGCGGTACGGCGCTGACGCCGATGTGATCGGACGCGAGCTCGTGATGGACGGCGTCAGCCACACCATCGTCGGCGTGCTCCCGTCGCGGTTCCGATTCCCCGAAGCCCGCGTGGAAGTCTGGCGGGCCATGCCGGCCAACGCGCAGCCGCTGGCGATGCGTGGCGGGAGCGGATCGATGCAGACGGTCGCCTCGCTTCGCCCCGGAGTGTCCCGGGCCGAGGCCGACGAGCGGCTGCTGGCGTTATCGGCGGCCTTTCGCGACGCGCGCTACGTCACCGGCGCGCGCATCCTGTCCACCGGCGAGCTGCTGCAGAAGACGGCGATCGAGCGTTATCGGAGCGCGCTCTACCTGATGTTCGGCGCGGTGACCCTGGTGTTGATCGTCGCGTGCGTCAACGTCACCAACCTGCTGCTGGCGCGGGCGTCGCTGCGGGAAGGGGAGTTCGCGCTGCTGGCGGCCCTCGGCGCCAGCCGCGCTGGCGTGGCCGGTCAGATGGCTGCCGACGGCGTCGTGCTCGGCGCGGCCGGCGGCGCCGGCGGGGCGGGGCTCGCCAAGGGCCTGCTGACGGCGATGCTGGCGATCCTCCCGCCGCAGATGACCTACCTGGCGGGTGTGACCGCGGCGATGGACTGGCGCGTGCTCGGCTTTGCGGTGGCGTTGTCGATGGTCACCTGCGTCGGGATCAGCCTGATTCCGGCGTGGCGGGCATCGCGCGTGGACCTGGTCTCGGTGATCAACCGCCGCGCCGCGGGCATCGCCGGTGGCCGCGACGAACGATGGCAGGCCGTGCTCGTGGTCGCCCAGCTCGCGACGGTGGTGGTGCTCCTGGCGGGCGCTGGACTACTGGCCACCAGCTTCATCCGCCTGATCACCGTCGACCCGGGGTTCGATCCCCACAACCTGTCGGTCTTCGACCTGCAGTTCTCGACGCCGCGCTACGCGGAATCGCCCGGGTCCACCCTGACCTTCGTGGCCGATCTCGATCGGTTCGTCGACTCGCAGGGGCCCTCGCCGGTCGTGACCTACTCGGAGGGCGCGCCACCGGTCGGGGGAACCCTTCAGTTCGACCCGATCGAGCTCGAGGGCCGGGGTCTGCACGAACCCGACGGCGAGTTCTGGGTCTACTCGCGCGTGGCGGCCGACTACCTCGACGTCCTCAGAATCCCGATCGTGGACGGCAGGACCTTCACGGCGGACGAACCCCTGCCGGTGATGTTGATCAACGAGGTGATGGCGCGGCGGTTCTGGGGCGGCGCGTCGCCGGTGGGCCGCCGCATTCGGCTCAATGCGAAGGCGCCCTGGACCACCGTGGTCGGTGTGACCCGGGACGTCAAGTCCATGGGACCCGACGACCGGCGCGGCGGCGGCATGGAGATGTACTTCCCGTTCGCGAAAGACGCGCGCCCCGGCTTCCTCAACCTCATCGTCCGCTCGCCCGCCGGCGGCCCGGACGTGGTCGAGCTGCTCAGGACACGCATCCGCGAAATCGATCCGGACCTGCCGGTCACGATGCTCACCATGGACGAGCGGTTTGCGGAATCGGTATGGCAGCCCCGATTCTTCACGCGCCTGACGATCGCGTTTGCGTTGGTGGCTGTGGCGCTCGCGTCGATCGGCATCTACGCCACCTCCACCTACTGGGTTGCGCGCCGGCGCCGCGAGCTGGCGGTGCGCATGGCGCTCGGCGCCTCCCGCCGGCAGGTGATGACCCTGATCGTCGGCCGCGGCATGGCGATGGCTGCCGTTGGCGCGATCGCCGGCCTCGGGTTCGGCCTGCTCGGCGCCCGCACCGTGCAGGCGATGCTGTTCGAGACGAGCGCCACCGCGCCGGGCCCGCTCGCGGCAGCGGCGCTGCTGCTGGGTGCGCTGGTCCTTGCCGGCTGCTTCGTGCCGGCACGACGCGCCGGGCGGCTCGACCCGATGAGCGTCCTGAGAAGCGAGTAAC
>MELE01000251.1:7833-21275 GCA_001768615.1 Acidobacteria bacterium RIFCSPLOWO2_12_FULL_67_14b
CGGTCAATTGGCCATCGTCAATGCCCACGGCCACGCCTCCTGACGGCCAGGCTCGGCGGTCGGAGGTCCACCTCGCTAGTCTTCCCGCAACGCCGCCATCGGATCGATCCGCGCCGCCCGCCGCGCCGGCAGGTAGCCGGCGATCGCGGCCGCGGCCGCCAGCGTGACTGCGGTGATCGTGATCATGGTTCCGTCGGTCGCGGCCAGGTTGAAGAGCAGCGCGTTGATGAAGCGGCCGCTGCCCACCGCGGCCGCCGCGCCGACGATCAGACCGACGAGCGTGATGAACGCGACGTGCTTCAGGACCAGCCGCACGACCGTGTCGGGCTCGGCGCCGAGCGCCAGGCGGATGCCGATCTCGTTTCGTCGCCGCGTCACCGAGTACGACATGACGCCGTAAAGGCCGAGCGCCGCCAGCAACAGCGCGAGCCCGCCGAAGAACGCAGAGAGCGATGCGATCAGCCGTTCCTGTTGCACGGCCGCTCCCAGGTCCTCGTCGAGCGTTCTCAGATCCACGACGATGTCCTTGTGCACAACAGCCACGGCGCCCAGCACTGCGGCGCGCGCGGCCCAGGGCGGCCCGGAGGTCCTGATGGCCATCCGGACCTGCGAGCTGACGCGACTCTCTTGCGCCATCGGGGCGTACATGGTGGGCTGAGGCTCCTCGCGAAGGGACCGGTACTTGGCGTTGGCCACGAGTCCGACGATTTCCAGCTGTCGCTCCTTCCGATCCGGACCGAAGCCTTCGATCACGAACGTGCGTCCGACCGGGTTCTGGCCGAAGAAGTACTTGCGCGAGAAGGCCTCGTTGACGATTGCCACCTCCGGCCTGCCCGCGGCGTCGGCCGGCGTGAAGTCGCGGCCGGTGAGCAGCGGTGTGCCGAGCGATCTGAAATAGTCCTGGGTCACGCCATTGAAGAGCGAATTGCGATCCTGCTCGGCCCCGGCGTAACCGGGAACCGTGATCCGCAGGTTCCACGTGCTGCCGCTGACCGGCGTCACGAAAGACGCCGCCGCGGCTTCGACACCGGGGACCGCGGCGACGGCGTCACGAATCTGCTGGAAGGCCGGCCATCGTCCCTTCTCGTCAACGCCGGTGCGGCGAAGGTCCACGGCAGCCAGCAGCACGCGCGGCGATTCGAAGCCCATGCCCTGGCTGGTCAGACCGACGAGCGTGCGCACGAACAGCGTGGAGCCGAACACCAGGACGAACGAGAGCGCGACCTGGAGCGCCACCAGCGCGTGGCCGATGTTCAGGCGGCCGCCGCCGCTCACGATGCCGCGCGAGTGGTCACGCAGGGCGTCGGCGGGGGAGAGGGCCGTGCCGCGGAAGGCCGGCGCCACGCCGAACAACACGCCGGTGAGCACGCCGACGGCCGCTGTGAATGCGAAGACGCGCCAGTCCATCGAGAGGTCCAGCGCCACGGTGCTGAAACGCGTCGAGAGCATGGCCACGAGTGCCCGGCTGCCCCAGGCGGCGATCAGCAGCCCGGCCGCGGCGCCGATCGACGAGAGCATGATGCTCTCCACCAGCAACTGGCGCACCAGCTGGCCGCGGCCCGCGCCGAGCGACAGCCGCACGGCGAGCTCTTTCCGACGCGCGACCGATTGCGCCAGCAGGAGGTTCGCCATGTTCGCGCACGCGATCGCGAGCACCAGGCCGACAATCCCCAGCAGCACGTAAAGGGGCCGGCTGTAGCGGTCGCGCAGGTTCGAGATGCCGGTAGCGGCCCCGAAGACGCCGAACGAATCGTCGATGTACTGCCTCTGGTCCTGCGGCCGCCATTCCGGTGGCATGGTGGCCGCGCGCAATTGCGGCTGCAAGGCGCGGAGGCGTGCTTCCGCTTGCGCGGCGGTTTGCCCGGGCGCGAGCCGGCCGAACAGCGTCAGCCACCAGTTGCTGCGGCGATCCAGCGAGCTTTCGACGCCGCGGATGATCGGCTCGTTGCCGATCGGGATCATGACGTCGAAGGTGAATCCGACCCGGACCCCGAAGAACTCCGGCGGCGTCACGCCGATCACCGTGAAGGCGTGGCCGTCGAGCGAAACCGTCCGCGACAGGATCGCGGGATCGCCGCCGAACTCGCGTTGCCAGAAGCCGTGGCTCAACATCGCCACCGGCTCACCGCCGCGGCGATCATCCTCGGCGGTGAATCCGCGGCCGAGGATCGGGACGACCCCGAGGGTGTCGAGGAACCGTCCGCTGACGTACAGCCCCGGCACGGGCCGCGCCTCCCCGGCGGCGTTGAGGTTGAAGCGCGCGGAGCCGACCGCGGTGACTCCGGCCAGAGAATCCTGGTGGTCCCGGAGGTATTCCCACTGGGGATTGGTGAACGACGTCGTGTTCGACCGCGGATTGGCGTTCACCAGCTGGATTTGCACGAGGCGATCGGGTTCGTGCACGGGCAAGGCCTTGAGCACGAGGGCGTTTACCAGCGAGAAGATCGCGACGTTGGCGCCGATGCCAAGCGCCAGCGACAGCAGGGCAACGCTGCTGACCAAGGGGGTTTGCCGCATCTGGCGGAGCGCGAAGCGCAGGTCGCGGCCGAGCGAAGTGAGCAGTCCCATGGCCGCATTAGACGGCCCGCGCTCGGTCCCGGTTGGCAGCTAAGACGCCGGGTTCATTTTCCGTCGGCCTCGTTCGGAAAATGAACCCGGCGTCGTTTGAAAGCGAGTCCCGACCAGGTCTCGTCGACCGAACAGACCTTGAAGTCGACCCATCCGGCCGCGAGGCCCGATTCGCGGACGAGGTTGCCGTCCAGATCGGATTTCACCCCGGACGCCTTCTTCGGCCACATCATCCACAGCGTTTGGCGCTCGACCGCATCTCTCAGCGACAGCAGCAGCGCGCTCAGCTCGCGTGCCGAGCGCACGAAGCAGAGAAAGAGGTCGGCCGAGGGTTCGGGGCGGGCCGTGAAGGTCACCTTCGCGGGCAGCGGCTTCAGCGTGTCGACGAAGCCCTTCGGCGATGCGAGCACGGCCACCCGGTGGCCGGGCTTGACGCCCAGCTTGCCGACGGTGGGCTTGGCCGACATCACGTCGCCGGGCACGACCGGGTTCTTCACCGGCGTCGCAATCGCCCTGGGGAGCGCGGTCTTCATGCGTCCCCAGGTGGTGAAGGTCGCGTCGGGCAGCAGGGCGCGGGTCGGCGCGACCTTCTCCGGCGTGCCGTCAACGAACACGATGGGGAGGTGCCGCGTCGCTTTCGATCCGCGCAGCACGCGCCCGACCTCGCGGCCGTGCGACGGCAGCCGCGACAGATCGATCACGACCGCAGCGGGCGCGCCGGCGGCCTTGAGCGCGCGAAGCACGAACGGCCCGTCGCCAAAATCGAAGGCGGCGGCGTAGCCGAGCGCCTCGAGCTGCGCCTGCCGCTCGAGGCCTTCGTCTTCGTTCCAGTGAATGAGGCGAACGGTCATGTCGGATCCCGGATCCCGGAGCCCGGAGCCCGGAGCCCCGCTATTTCAACGTGGCCTTGACGGTGGTGGGGACCGAGGCGAGCGCGCGCGCGATGATGCAGCCGACCCGGGTCTTCTCGGCGTGCTGCTGGAACGTGGCGTTGTCGATCTTCGGCACGACCGCATCAACGGTGAGCTCGATCAGGTTGATCAGGAAGCCCTTGTCGTCTTTGCCCAGGTGCACGGCCGCCGTGGTGCGGACGCTCGTGGGGGTGAAGCCGGCCGTGGCCAGCGAGTTGGCCAGCGCCATCGAATAGCAGCCGGCGTGCGCCGCGCCCAGCAACTCCTCGGGATTGGCCCCGGTGCCGTTCTCGAAGCGCGTGGCGAACGAGTAGTTGCCCTCGTACGCGCCGCTGCCGAGCTTCACGCGGCCGCCGCCACCCTTGAGGTCGCCCTTCCATTCCGCTTCTGCCTGACGCGCCATGAGTCCTCCTCAATAAATTGAGAACGACCAGCGTACACCGTCAAGCCCCAAGCCCCAAGCCTTCAAGGTCTCTCTTCAACATCCTTGATTATGAACAGCATCTCGCCCGGCTTGATCAGACCGAGCTCCCGCCGGGCTTGTTCCTCGATGGCCTGGGGATCCTCGCGCAGGCGCCGGGCGAGGTCGCGCAGCTCGGCGTTCTCGGCCCGGGCCCGTTCGAGCGAGCGCTCGAGCGCCGAGTACTGGCGTCTCGCCTGCAGGAGCGCGAGCAGGCCTTTCTCGCCCGCGACGGCGTCCACGATGATCACCAGGGTGAGGAAGACGAGGCCGTGCCGGAGCAGGCGGCGTCCGCGGCTGGCCAGGGTCGCCTTGGGGGCGACGCCCGGCGGGCGGGTCGACGGGGCAGGGTGTTCGTCGTGATCGGTCATCGGCTCGGCGAACTGGCGCGCGCGGGCCGTTCCGGTTCGCTGTCGCGCAGATAGTCCTCGAGTGCGCGTATCAGCACCGTTCGAAGATCGGCCCGCTCGTCCATGGCCCGGATCTTCGCGGCCCGCCAGAGCTCCCCCGGGAGCTCGACGGTCGTTTTCACCGTGTCGCTGTCAGTCCGCTTTGCCGCCACTACGGGCAGCAGTCTATCCATTCAGACGGCACGACGGCAAGACATGAACACGGTTAGACGTGTGCACACTTTTACATCAACACGTTTAAACATGCAAGCGGAAATACGTTTATACGGTTTTACGGGCGGCGAGCGGCTTGGGACTTGCGGCTTGGGGCTTGGGTTATTTCGTGGATTCCGCGACCCAGAACAAATAGTCGCGGCTACCTTCGAGAACCGAAAGCACGAGGAATTCCGGCACGTCGTAGGGGTGGAGCTCCCGCAAACGCGTTTCCAGGGCGCGCATGCGGTGGCGGCTGGTTTTGATCACGAGTTGGCGCTCGTCCGCCTGCTCGGTTGCGCCCTTCCACGCGTAGATGGAGCGCATCGGGGGCAAGACGTTCACGCACGCAGCGAGTCGCTCATCAACGAGAGCTGTCGCAAGCCGATCGGCATCGCCGTCAATCGGGAACGTCGTCAGGACGATGATGAAGTCGGTGTCAGCGCCCAAGCCTCAAGCCTCAAGCCCCAAGCCCCAAGCCCCAAGCCCCAAGCCCCAAGCCCCAAGCCTAGAGGGTCTCGAGTGCCTGCGCCAGGTCGGCCTGCAGATCCTCGACGTCTTCGATCCCGACCGAGATCCGAATCAGCCCGTCGGTGATGCCGAGCGCTGCGCGCCGATCCGCCGGCACCGAGGCGTGCGTCATGATCGCCGGGTGCGAGATCAGGGTCTCCACCCCGCCGAGGCTCTCGGCCAGCGCCATCAGCTTCAGGTGGTTGAGCACGCCCCGGGCGGCCTCGAGCGATCCCACATCGAACGAGATCAACCCGCCAAAGCCCTTCATCTGCTTCCGCGCGAGCGCGTGCTGCGGATGTGACGCCAGCCCCGGGTAGATCGTCCGCTTCACCTTCGGGTGCGCCTCGAGATACTCGGCGAGGACCTGCGCATTCTCATTCGTGCGTTCCATGCGCACCGTCATCGTCTTGGTGCCGCGCAGCACGAGCCACGAGTCCATCGGCCCCAGGATGCCGCCGGCCGCGTTCTGCACGAACTTCATCCACTCCACGTCATCGTCATGCTTGAGGATCACGACGCCGCCGACGCTGTCGCTGTGGCCGTTGAGGAACTTCGTCGTGCTGTGCACGACGATGTCGGCGCCGAGCGTGAGCGGCCGCTGGATGTACGGGCTGGCAAACGTATTGTCGACGACGACGCGCACGTTCTTTTCGTGCGCAATGGTGCTCGCACACCGGATGTCGGTGATGTGCAGCATCGGATTGGTCGGCGTCTCGATGAACAGGTATTTCGTCTTCGGCGTGAGCGCCGGGCCGATCAGCTCGGGCTTCGAGGTGTCGACGTAGGAGAAGTCGAGGCCGAACTTGCGGCGCACGCGCTCGAACAGCCGGAAGGTGCCGCCGTAGGTGTTGTCGCTCACTACGACGTGATCGCCGGACTGGAGCCGGGTCAGGATGGCGTCGATCGCCGCCATGCCCGAGGCGAACGCGAACGCCGCCGAACCGGCTTCGATCGCGGCGATGTTGCGCTCGAGCGCCATGCGCGTCGGGTTCTGCGTGCGGCCGTATTCGAACCCGGCGTGCGGCTGGCCGAGGCCGTCCTGCACGTAGGTCGAGGTCTGGTAGATCGGCGTGATGATGGCGCCGGTGGCCGGGTCGGGTTCCTGCCCGGCGTGGATGCAGATCGTGCTGAAGCGTGCGCGGTCGGTGAGTTTCATGAGGCGGGTGACTTAACGATACTCTGTTATGATTTTCGCGCGCAATTCAGCGAGCCACCCGGCGGCGCGCTGCCGACGCGCCCCATGGTCGAACCCGATCGTCCCCTTGCCCTGCTGCCCGGCGATCCGCCGTCGCGGTGGCGCACGCGGCGGACGTGGCTGCTGCGCACCTTCCCGGGCCGCGCCCTCGTGCTCGGCCTCGCGATCAAGGCGATCACCTGGCCCCTGACCCTGATCTCGGTGCTCCCGTCCTCGCTCGAGGCCGTCGACATGGTGGGGAGCCTCGCGCTGCTCTTCGCCTTCGCCTACGGCCTGACCCGGATCGGCGTCTGGGCGAAGCGCCGGCTGCTCTGGCGCGTCCGCCGCAAGCTGATCCTCTCGTACGTCTTCGTCGGCGTCGTGCCGGCCATGCTCGTGATCACCTTCTTCCTGCTGGCGGGGCTGATCCTCATCTTCAACGTCAGCTCCTATCTCGTGCAGTCGCGCGTGCGATCGCTGACCGACCAGGCGCGCTTCCTGGCGCAAACCGCCGCGCTCGAGGTCCAGCGCACGACCACGGCCGAGGCCCTGGTCGAGACGATCGAGCGCCGGCAGTCGAGCACCGAGACGCGCTATCCCTACGTCGCGATGGCGATCGTGCCGGCCGAGGGGCTGACCTGCCAGGTCGAGCCGGTGAAGGCGGCGCGGGTGCCGCGAACGCTGCCGGCAGCCCTGCCGATCGCGGCCGGCCCGTGGGGGCATCTCGATCCGCCCGATCGGCTCCCCAAGTGGATCGACTGCGACGGCTTCAGCGGCATCGTGGCTTACGACCTGCCGGCCGCGGGCGCGGTGCCCGCGGAGGAGCCGCGCACGCGCCTGGTGATGCGCGCCGTCGCGTTCCCCGAGTCGCCGAACCCGGCGTGGGCCGTCGTGCTCGACATGCCCTTGTCGGTCGCGATCGAGCGCCGCATCCAGGATGAAACCGGCATCCGCCTGGGCGAAGTGGCGGCGCTGCCGGATCGCGGCCGCCCGCTGCCGCTCGGCCGTCCCGTCGAGGAGCGCCCCGCCGACGCCGACACCGGCGGCCCGACGCTGTCGCTGACCTCGCAGCGATGGGTGGTGTTCCTCGACTACCACGACTGGACCACGGGTGAACCCGCCAGCGCGTCGGTCGCCATCCTGATCAACATGTGGGAGATCTACAACCGCATCTCGGTGGTGTCGCAGACCGGGCTCGGCAACATGAACTTCGGCCAGCTGCTGCTCGCGGTACTGGCCCTGGTCGGCACCCTGTTCCTGATCATCCAGTTCGTCGCGCTCGTCATCGGCTTCGTGCTGGCGCGTCAGATCACCGGCGCCGTGCACGACCTGTTCACCGGCACGCAGCACGTGCGCGCCGGCGACTTCGCCCACCAGATCCCGGTGCGCGCGCGCGACCAGCTGGGCGAGCTTGCCGAGTCGTTCAACCTCATGACCGGCGAAGTGACGACGCTGCTCGGCGAGATGGCCGAGAAGGGCCGCATGGAGCAGGAGATGTTCGCGGCCCGCGAGATCCAGCAGAAGCTGCTGCCGACCGGCGACCTGCGCGTGACCGGCCTCGCCCTCACGGCGTTCTGTATCCCCGCGCGGGAGGTCGCCGGCGACTACTACGACTTCCTGCCGATCACCGACTCGATGCTGGGCCTGCTGATCGCCGATGTCGCCGGCAAGGGCCTCGCCGCCGGCCTCTACATGGCGCAACTGAAGGTGATCGTGCAGTCGCTGGCGCGGCTGCATCACGAGCCGAAGGAGTTCCTGATCGCGGTCAACAAGGTGGTGTCGGCGAACCTCGATGGCAAGAGCTTCATCACCATGACCTACGGCGTGATCGACGTCGAGCGCGGCGAGATGACCTTCGCCCGCGCCGGCCATTGCCCGCTCATCCACGTACCCGCCGACCGGCCCGCCGGCATGCGCAAGGCGCGGATGCTGACGCCAGACGGCCTCGTCGTCGGCTTGCAGATCGATGACGGCACGATGTTCGAGTCGCTGTTGCAGGAGCAGACCATCAAGCTGGCGCCCGGCGACCTCGTCGTGTGGTTCACCGACGGCATCTCCGAGACGATGAACGACGCCTTCGACTGCTTCGGCGAGGCGCGGCTCGCCCGGGTCGTCGAGCAGTACGCGCACCTGCCGTTCGATCAGCTGCGCGCCTACGTGCTCGCCGAGCTGCGCGCGTTCGCGGCCGGCGCCGACCAGCACGACGACATGACGATGATCCTGATGAAGATCGAGGAGCCGGCATGAGCGCACCCGGCCTCACCGTCATCTTCCGCACGCACTCCGACATCGAGGCCAACGTCGTCGAGGCCCTGCTCGACAGCCACGGCGTCGAGGCGCTGCGCACGGCGGGGCCGAATCCGGGGCTGTTTCCGTTCGCGGTGAACCCGCTGGGCGAAACCCAGATCTCGGTGCGCGACGACGACGCGGCCGAGGCCGTCCGCATCATCGAGAGCCACCGCGGGCAGGTCGGCGGCGGCATCGTCGTGCCGCTGCCGCAGGAACTCGACGCGCTCGAGGCGCGCCTCGGCTATCGCTTTCGCGACCGCGGGCTGCTCGAGCACGCGCTCACGCACAAGTCGAAGGCGCACGAGGACCCCAGCGGCGGCGTCAGCGACAACGAGTCGCTCGAGTTCCTCGGCGACGCTGTGCTCGGGCTGGTCGTGAGCGAAGCGCTCTTCCGCGCGTTCCCGACCTATTCGGAGGGCCAGAAGTCGAAGATCAAGGCCAACCTCGTGTCGACGGCGTGCCTCGCCGAAATGGCCGATCAGCTGGGACTGGGCGATCACATGATCCTCGGCCGCGGCGAGGAAAAGACCGGCGGCCGGCGCAAGCACGCGCTGCTGGCCGACACCTGCGAGGCGCTGATCGCTGCAATCTACCTGGACGGCGGACTCGAGCCGTCGCGGAACTTCCTGATGCGGGAGCTGGCGCACGGCATCGAAGACGCGCGGCAACCGGAGTACTTCGGCCGCGATCACAAGTCGCGCCTGCAGGAACGGCTGCAGGGCCTGGGCCGGCCGCTGCCGTCGTACCGCGTCGCCGGCGAAGCCGGGCCCGACCATCGCAAGATGTTTCACGTCCATGTCGTCGTCGGCGACGAGGTGCTCGCCGAGGGCATTGGCCGCACGAAGAAGGAAGCCGAACAGGAAGGCGCGCGGCTCGCGCTGGTCACGCTGGATCAGTGATCAGCCGTCAACCGTCAGCCATCAGCTATCAGCCATCAGCGATCAGCGATCAAGCAAAGCGCTCCGCCGCTCTCGCCTTGGCCTTGGCCGCTTCGACGTCGCGGTCTCTCGGCGCTCCGGTCGTCGTCAGCGAATCGATCAGTTCCCGCGCCACAGCGCTCACCTCATCGATCGCTCGAGTGAACGCAGCCTCGTTGGCTTTCGAGGGTGCGGTAAAGCCGCTCAGCTTTCGCACAAACTGCAGGGACGCGGCTCGCACTTCTTCGTCGGTGGCTGGTGGGTCGAAGTTGAAGAGGGTCTTGATATTCCGGCACATGACGCAGATCCCTGAAGGCTGAAGGCTGAAGGCTGATCAATCGATCTCAATAATGCCCCAGTCCTTGCGGTCTCCCGCGCCGGCCGCGGCCATCGCGAGGGCCGGGTCGGCGGCCTGCGGCAGCCGCGCCATCGCGTAGGCCTGCACCTCGCGCGCGACCTCGTCGACCGACGGCGGCTCGGGGCGGCAGTGCAACCGCACCCAGAGCCGGGTGAGCGGATCGGCAAAGCTGTAGCGCTTCTGGCGCGAGACGATCAGATCGACGTCTTCGAGCCACGACAGGTAGTCCTTGGTCGAGCCTGGCGTGCGGTGCAGGCGCTGCGCCACTTCGGTGAGCGTCAGGGGCTCGTCGTCGGCCAGGATCTCGAGGATCGCCTTCAGTGCGCCGTAGCCCCGCGCCTTGTGCAGGCGCAGCTCGTAGCGGTGCCCGCACCAGCTCGCAAGCGCGCCTTCGCCGGTGAGCAGGGCCGTGAGCGCGCTGATCGGATCGCCGCCGCGTCCGCTCATCGCCGACGTCGCCTCGCCGAGCGCGTGCACGTAGGCGGCGCGGCCGTCGGCCAGCACCTGGATGGCGCGCCCGAGGTACTCGCGATCCTCCGGGGTGTTGCCCATCGACGGCAGCATCGCCGTGACTTCCGCGGCGCTGAGCGCCGGCAGGTGGATGACCTCGAAGCGCGCGTGGCCGTCGCGCAGCAGGCGGTGCGTGCGCGCGACGTAGCGGCTGGTCAGCACGAAGCGGTTGCCGCTTTCCGTCATCGCGTGCAGCGTCTCACGCAGCACGTGCCGGAGCCCCGGAAAGCTCTCGAAGGTCCGCAGCTCGAGCGCCTCGTCGAACAGGAACGTCGCGGGACGATCGCCGGCGGCGCGGGCGCGGCCCAACACGCCGAGCGTGCGATCGAAGGCGGCCCGCGCCGACGGCGCCGTGTCGTGCGGCATCGCGGCGGGCTGCCCGTTCACGGTGAACGGCGAGGCGGCGGCAAACGCCTGGTGAAAGCGCTCGGGGGTGCTGGCGGCGCGTTCGACGTCCAGGTACTGGCACTGATCGCGGCCCAGCCGGTCGGCCAGCACGTGCAGCAGCGTCGTGCGGCCGGTGCCGCAGCCCCCAATCACGACGGGAATGCGCGCCGGCGTCGCGTCGAGCGCGGCCAGCACGCGGCGTTCGAGGCCGGCGTGGGGAGCCATCATCGGCTCGTCTCCTGCATGGGGATGCGTACTCCGTGGTCGCGCGCGGTCTTGAGGGCCTCCGGGTATCCCGCATCGGCGTGCCGCACCACGCCCATGCCCGGGTCGCACGTCAACACGCGCTGCAGCCGCTCGTCGGCCTCGCGCGTGCCGTCGGCGACAATCACCATCCCCGCGTGAATCGAGTAGCCGATGCCGACGCCGCCGCCGTGGTGCAGCGACACCCAGGTGGCGCCGGCCGAGGCGTTGAGCAGCGCGTTCAGGATCGGCCAGTCGGCGATCGCGTCGCTGCCGTCGCGCATGCCCTCGGTTTCGCGATTGGGCGACGCCACCGACCCGGTGTCGAGGTGATCGCGGCCGATCACGATCGGCGCCTTGACCACGCCGTCGCGCACCAGCTGATTGATCTTCACGCCGAAGCGCGCGCGATCGCCGTAGCCGAGCCAGCAGATTCGCGCCGGCAGGCCCTGGAACCGCACGCGGTCCTGCGCCATGTGGATCCAGCGGCAGAGGCTCTCGTCTTCCGGGAACATCTCGAGCGCCGCGCGATCGGTGGCGTGGATGTCTTCGGGATCGCCCGACAGCGCGACCCAGCGGAAGGGCCCCTTGCCTTGGCAGAACAGCGGGCGGATGTACTCCGGCACGAAGCCGGGAATCTCGAACGCATCGGCGACGCCGGCCTTCACGGCTTGCGCGCGGATGTTGTTGCCGTAGTCGAACACGATCGCGCCGCGTTGCTGCCACGCGCGCATCGCCCTGACGTGGCGGCCCATCGCCTCGATCGCGCGCCGCTCGTAGCCGGCCGGATCGGTGGCGCGCAGCCGCGCCGCCTCCGCCAGCGAGAGGCCGTCGGGCACGTAGCCGACGAGCGGGTCGTGCGCGGAGGTCTGATCCGTCACCACGTCGGGCTTGAAGCCGCGGGCCACCAGCCCCGGCCAGACCTCGGCCGCGTTGCCTAGCAGGCCAATGGACCGCGCCACGTGGCCGGCCGCGTAGTTCCCGGCCCGCGCCACGGCGTCATCGACGTCGGCCGTGCTCTCGTCGAGGTAGCCCGTGGCCAGCCGCTTCTCGATCCGGGACGGATCCACCTCGACCACCAGCGCCACGCCGCCGTTCATGGTGATGGCGAGCGGCTGGGCGCCGCCCATGCCCCCCAGGCCGGCCGTCGCGACGATCTTCCCTGACAGTGTTCCCCCGAAGTGCCGCCGGGCCAGGGCCGCGAGCGTCTCGTACGTGCCCTGCAGGATGCCCTGCGATCCGATGTAGATCCAGCTGCCGGCCGTCATCTGGCCGTACATCGTCAAGCCGCGGTCTTCGAGCTCCCGGAAGGTCTCCCACGTGGCCCATTTCGGCACCAGGTTGGCGTTGGCGATCAACACGCGCGGCGCGCCGGGATGCGTGCGGAACACGCCGACGGGTTTTCCGGATTGCACGATCAGTGTTTCATCGTGCGACAGCGATCGCAGCGACCTGACGATGGCGTCAAACGCCTCCCAGGATCGGGCGGCTTTGCCGGTGCCGCCGTACACGATCAACTCGTCGGGCCGTTCGGCGACGTCGGGGTCGAGATTGTTCATCAGCATCCGCAGCGCGGCTTCCTGTGGCCACCCTTGACACGTCATCGACGTGCCGCGGGGCGCGCGGTGTGAACGAGCAATCGTCGTCATCTGCTGTACAGCGATCCGAGGGGGCGGAATGCGAAGATAAGAAACTAAGCAGTGGTGCTCCCGTTGTCAAACTGAAAGTACAAATGAAAATCAGTTGACAACGATGCCGGTCGCGTACTCAAGCGCGCCGCTGCGGATCAATTCTGTGATCGCATCGATATCCGGCGCCGGCGGCCGGTCGTCGACGAGCGTTGGCACGAGTTTGCGCACGGCGCGATGCGCGGCGGTCAAGCCCGGCGAGCTTTCGAGCGGCGCCAGCAAGTCGAGGGCCTGCGATGCGCACAAGACTTCGATGCCGATCACGTGCATGACCAGTTGCAAGGCGCGTTCCGCCTTTAACGCCGCGCTCATGCTCATGCTCACGTGATCTTCCTTGTTCGCCGATGTCGGAATGGTGTCGACCGATGCCGGATGCGCCAGTGTCTTGATTTCGGACGTGAGCGCGGCGGCCGTGACCTGCGCGATCATCAGGCCGGATTGCAGCCCGCCGTGCCGGGTCAGGAAGGCCGGCAAGCCGCTCAGGGCCGGATTCACGAGCCGTTCGGATCGGCGCTCGCTGATCGTGGCCAGTTGCGCCACCGCCATCACCAGCAGATCGGCGGCGAGGGCGAGCGGCGCGCCGTGGAAGTTGCCGCCCGACACGATGTCGCCTTCCGCGGCGAACACCATGGGGTTGTCGGTGGCGGCGTTCATCTCGGTGCGCACGATGTGGCGCACCCACGCCAGCGCCTCGCGCGCCGCGCCATGGACCTGGGGCGCGCAGCGCATCGAATAGGCGTCCTGGACCCGGCCGCAGTTCACATGTGAGGCGTTGATCCCGCTGCCGTCCATCAGCCGGACCAGGTTGGCGGCCGCGACGGC
>MELE01000251.1:21325-25137 GCA_001768615.1 Acidobacteria bacterium RIFCSPLOWO2_12_FULL_67_14b
CAGCGCCAGCGCCAGCACGGCGGTCGAGACCTGTGTCCCGTTGATCAGCGCGAGGCCCTCTTTCGGTCCCAGCGCGACCGGCGACAGGCCGGCTGCGGCAAGCGCGGGCGCGCCGGAGGTCACGCCGCCGCCGTCCCACACCTCGCCTTCGCCGATCAGGACCAGCGCGAGGTGCGCCAGCGGCGCGAGGTCGCCGCTCGCGCCGACCGATCCGCGGCTGGGCATGCGCGGATGCACACCGCGATTGAGCAGCGCGAGCAGCGCCTCGAGCGTCTCGACGCGGATGCCCGAGTAACCCTTGGCGAGGACGTTGGCGCGCAGCGCCATCGACGCGCGCACCGCGCGCACGGGCAGCGGATCGCCCACGCCCGCGGCGTGGCTGCGCAGCAGGTTCACCTGCAGCGCGGCGAGGTCGGCCCGGTCGATGCGCGTCTCGGCGAAGTTCCCGAATCCCGTGTTGACGCCGTAGACCGCGGCGGTGCCGTCGGCCTGACGATCGACGACGGCCCGCGCCGCGGCGACAAGCAACCGCGCGTCGGGCGCGAGGCCGACCGGCGCGCGGTCGTCGGCGATGGCCAGCAAATCGGCGAGGGTCAACCGCGAGCCGTCGAGAATGATCATCGGTCGCTAGGATACAGTAGAGGCATGAACATCGCGGTTCTGGGCGCGCAGTTCGGCGACGAAGGGAAGGGGAAGATCGTCGACCTGATGACGCCGCATTTTTCGCTGGTGGCGCGCTACCAGGGCGGCCACAACGCCGGCCATACCGTCTACGTCAACGGCAAGAAGTTCGTGCTCCATCTCATTCCGTCCGGCATCCTCCACGACGGCGTGCTGTGCGTGATCGGCAACGGCGTGGTCGTCGATCCACAGGCTCTGTTCAAAGAGATCGAAGAGCTCGCGCAGCTGGGCATCGACGTCGGCGACCGCCTCCTGATCAGCGAGAAGGCGCACCTGATCCTGCCGTACCATCGCGAGCTCGACGTGTTGAGCGAAGCGCGCCGCGGCGAGCGGAAGATCGGGACGACCTCGCGCGGCATCGGGCCGGCCTACGAGGACAAGATCGGCCGCCGCGGCATCCGCGTCTGCGACCTGGTCGACACGCAGGCGCTCGCCGACGAAGTCCGCGAGAACGTGAGCGCCCGCAACCGCATCATCAAGGACTCGACACTCGACTGGAAGCCGGTCTACGACCAGCTGCTCGCCTTCGGCGCGCGCATGCGGCGCTGGACCGGCGACGTCTCGCTCGCGCTCGACGAGGCGCGCCGGAACGGCCGGCGGATCCTGATCGAGGGCGCGCAGGGCGCCATGCTCGACATCGATCACGGAACCTACCCGTTCGTCACCTCATCGAACGCCACGATCGGCGGTGCCTGCACGGGGCTCGGCATTCCGCCAAAGGCGATTGGCGGCGTGCTCGGCGTGGCCAAGGCCTATCTCACCCGGGTGGGCGAGGGGCCGTTTCCGACCGAGCTGTCCGGCCAGATGGGCGACCGGCTGCGGGAAACCGGACAGGAGTACGGCGCCTCGACCGGGCGGCCGCGCCGGTGCGGTTGGTACGACGCGGTGGCGGTGCGCTACGCGGTGCGCATCAATGGCATCGACAGCATCGCGCTGACCAAGCTCGACGTGCTCGACGGCCTCGAGACCATCGATATCTGTACTGAATACAAGGTCGGCGATCGGACGATCACCGAGTTTCCGTCCGACATCAACATGCAGGGGCCGTACACGCCGGTCTACGAATCCTTGCCGGGTTGGACCGCGCCGACCAAGGGCGCGCGCGACTACAACCAGCTGCCGCCCGAGGCGCGGCGCTACATCGCGCGGTTGGAAGAGGTGAGCGGGGTGCCGGTGGGGTTGATCTCCACGGGCTCCGACCGGGCCGAAACGATCATCCGCCCCGGCAGCATCGTCTCGAGCTGGCTGTCTTAGCTCTTCTTGTGCTTCTGCGCGAAGTTGTGGACGCCGTCGGCGTCGGCGGTCAAGCCGAAATCGATGCCGGCGCGGTAGCGCGTCGGCATGCCCTTGGGCATTTCGAACGCGGCCCACGCGATCGAGCCGTTGCAGCGCAGCGGCACCTTGCCGTCGCCGATGATCACGCGCACGCGCTGGTTGGGTTTCAGCACGGTGGGCGAGACGACTTGCGCGCCGACCGTCGACAGGTCGACGAGCGCCGCCGGGTTGCCGTCCACCGCGACGTCGACGCCGTCCTTGATCCGCACGCGCGGTGCGCGGCGGGTGCCCTTCTGATCGAGCGCGGGCTTCGGCTCGTCCACCGCCACGGCGGCGCCGCCCGCGTGCCCGCGCTTCACCGCGACGCGGCTGATCTCGCTGTCGTGCGCGATCACGCGGACCTCGCACGCGCGCAGGGCGGGGTCGTCCTTGATGCGGTTGATCAGCGCCGTGCCGCGCGTGGTCGACGAAAAGTCGTTGTCGAGCGCGATGATCGCCGGCTTGGTGCGGATGATGTGATCGAGCGCCTCGATGGCTTCCGATTCGGTGAAGGTCTGCACCTCGGCGCCCGACTGGAGGCGCTCCTGCAAGGCGGGCAGGGCGTCCGCCGGGCCGATCAGGACAATGCTCGACGACACAGAACGGCGAGTGTACCACGGGTACAATTGCGTCGTGCCGCCCGATTCGGTTGCCCTCCACTGCGCGGGACTCGTCAAGCGTTACGGCGCGGTCACGGCCGTGAACGGCCTGGACCTGCAAGTGGTTCGAGGCGAGTGTTTTGGACTGCTCGGCCCCAACGGCGCCGGCAAGACCACCACCATCGAGATCCTCGAGGGCCTGCTCGCCGCTGATGCGGGCGAGGTCGTCGTGCTCGGCCGGCGGTGGGACCGCGACGCGGCGGCGCTGCGCCCGCGGCTCGGCATCCAGCTGCAGGAAACGCAGCTGGCCGACAAGCTCACCGTCTGCGAGACGCTGCGGATGTTCCGGTCGTTCTATCCGGACGGGCCGACTGTGGACGCGCTGCTCGAGACCGTGGAGCTGGGCGCCAAGCGCGACGTGTGGGTGGTGAAGCTGTCGGGCGGCCAGAAACAACGGCTGTCGGTGGCCTGCGCGCTCGCCGGCCGGCCGGAGCTGCTGTTTCTCGACGAGCCGACGACCGGCCTGGATCCGCAGTCGCGCCGCCAGCTCTGGGCCGTGCTCGAGCGGTTTCGCGAAGCCGGCGGCACCATCCTGATCACGACGCACTCCATGGAGGAAGCGCACGCGCTCTGCGACCGCGTCGGCATCATGGACCAGGGCCGGCTGATCGCGCTCGGCACCCCGCGCGAACTGGTCCGCTCGCTCGGCGCGGAACACGTCGTCGAATTCGCCGTCAACGCGGGGCCGGCCCTTCCTGGCGCGGAGCTCGGGCAACTGCCGGGCGTCCGCGAGGTCAGGACCGACGATCGGCACACGGCGTTGTCGACGTCGGAGCTGCACACGACCGTGCCGGCGCTGCTCGATCTGCTGCGGCGGCATGACGCGACCCTCAGCCAGCTCGGCACGCACAGCGCGACCCTCGAAGACGTCTTCGTCACCTTGACGGGCCGGCAGCTGCGCGATGACTAGGCCGCCTTCGCTTCCGGACGCTCCCAGGCTTCGGCGGGCCGAGCCGAGCGGGGCGAGCCATCCGCTCGTCGAGCTCACGCTCGCGAGGTTCCGCGAGTTCCTGCGCGAGCCGGAGGCCGTGTTCTGGGTGTTCGCGTTCCCGCTGATCATGTCGTGCGCGCTCGGCATCGCGTTCCGGTCGCGCGGCGGTGAGCCGGTGATCGCCGGCGTCGCCGAACAGGCGGGCGCCGACGCCATCGTCGGCACGC
>MELE01000251.1:25228-46408 GCA_001768615.1 Acidobacteria bacterium RIFCSPLOWO2_12_FULL_67_14b
CCCGCGCCGAAAGCCAGGTCGCGCGCCTGGCCGTCGATGCGGCGTTGCAGCGCGCCGCCGGCCGCGCCGACGCCTTCGTGCCCATCCAGGAACCCGTGCAGGCGGTGGGATCCCGGTACATCGACTGGCTGGTCCCGGGCCTGTTGGGCATGAACATCATGAGCACGGGACTGTGGGGCGTCGGCTTCTCGATCGTGCAGGCGCGCACCAAGAAACTGTTGAAGCGGCTGGTGGCCACGCCGATGTCGCGTACGCATTACCTGCTGGCCAACGTCCTCAGCCGCCTGCTCTACCTGGCGCTCGAAACCGCCGTGATCATGGGCTTTGCCTGGCTGGCCTTCGACGTCCGCGTGCACGGCACAATCGCCGCGCTCGGCGGGCTCGCGCTGTTCGGCGCGCTGGCGTTCGGCGGCATCGGCCTGTTGCTCGCCAGCCGCGCCCGTACGATCGAGGCCGTCTCGGGCCTGATGAACCTGGTGATGCTGCCGATGTGGGTGCTGTCGGGGATCTTCTTCGCGTCGACGAACTTCCCCGACGCCATGCAGCCGTTCATCCGGGCGCTGCCGCTGACCGCGTTGATCGATGCGTTGAGGGGCGTCGTGAACGAGGGGCGGACGCTGGCCGAGCTGCTGCCCGAGGTCGGCATCCTCACCGCGTGGGGCACCGTCTCGTTCGCCCTCGCCCTCAGGCTTTTTCGCTGGCAATAAATCTAAAGTGCGTACGGTGCGTACAGTGCCGAGGGTGCGTACCGTGCGAGTGTCAACGGCGCTAAGGGTGCCAACCGTCAGGAGCCTCGGCACCTACGCACCTACGCACCTACGCACCTACGCACCCCCGCACCCCGCACCCAAGGCACCCGAGCACTGTACGCACCCTCTAGGCACGGTACGCACTGTACGCACCTTGTTTCTATTGTTCGTCTTGAAGCGCGGAGTGGACCGCCAGGAGAAGTGCGTCGGGTGAGAACGGCTTGAGCAGCACCGGCGTGCCGGCCGCCGACTCGTGCAGCGCGTCGCTTTGCTCGACGTAGCCGGTGACGAACAGCAACGGCAGCGTCGGCCGCAGGTGGCGCAGCCGCTTCGCCAGCTCGATCCCGCCCATGCGCGGCATCACGACGTCGGTCACCACCATCGCGATCTTCTGCGCATGCACCGTGTACAGGTCAAGGGCCTGCTGGCCGTCCGACGCTTCCAGGGTGTGATACCCCGCCTGGCCGAGCACGGTGGCCGATAACCGCCGCAGCGCGCGCTCGTCTTCGGCGATCAGGATCGTGCCGCTGCCGTGCGTCGGCGGCGCCGGCAGCGTCTTCGGGGTCGGCCTCCGATCGGTCGTGTCGTCGGTGCGGGGCAGCAGCAGCGTGAACGTGCTGCCGCGGCCCGGCGCGCTCGTCACCGTGACGGCGCCGCCGCTCTGGCGCACGAACCCGTACACCATCGACAGGCCGAGTCCCGTGCCGGCGCCCTTCGGCTTGGTCGTGAAGAAGGGCTCGAAGATGCGGCCCTGGACCTCGGGCGTAATGCCGACGCCGGTGTCGCGCACCCGCAGCTCGACGAACGGTCCCGGCGCAATCTCGAACGCGTGCGCCTTCGCCGCGGGGATCTCGCGGTTCGCCGTCTCGATGGCCAGGCGTCCGCCTTCCGGCATCGCGTCGCGGGCGTTGAGGGCGAGGTTCACCAGGACCTGTTCCAGCTGCGCCGCATCGACCCGGACCGTCCAGAGGTCCGTGGCCAGGTGCAGGTCGATGGCGATGTGCTCGCCGATCAAACGGTTGAGCATCCGGCTCATGTCCATGACGCGCTGGTTGAGGACGAGGATTTCCGGCGACAGGATCTGCCGCCGGCTGAAGGCGAGCAGCTGGCCGGTCAGCGTCGCCGCGCGCTCGGCGGCATTGAAGATCTCTTCGACGTCGGCGCGCAGCGGCGAGCCCGTGAGCGCGCGCAGCAACAGCTCCGAATACCCGCGAATGGCCGTGAGCAGGTTGTTGAAGTCGTGCGCGATGCCGCCCGACAGGCGGCCGATCGCTTCCATCTTCTGCGCGTGGCGCAGCTGCTCTTCCAGCTGGCTGCGCGCCGACTCGGCGGCCTGGCGGTCCGCCATCTCGCGCCGCAGCTCGTCGTTGACGCGGGCCAGGGCGGCCGTGCGCTCTTCGACGCGCCGTTCGAGGTCGCGGTGCGCCTCGTGCAGCGCGATCTGGCTGGCGCGCAGCTCTATCTCCGCGTAGTGGCGCTCGGTCACGTCCCGCAGGATCAGCAGCACCTGCGCCCCTTCCATCGGCAGCAGCCGCGCTTCGTAGAGCCGCGGCGTGGCCGTGTCGGCGCCGAGCTCCAGCTCGAGGTTGAGCGGCACCTGCTCCGTGATCACCCGCCCCAGCGCGGCGGCGAGCGGCGCGCGGGCGGACGGGTCGATGCTCTCGGACACGCGGTGTCCCGCCGCCCACCGTCGCACCGGTTCGGCCTGCACGGCGCCCTTGACGTCGAGAATCGTGCCGGCCGCGTCGAGACGGAGGATCTGATCGGGAAACGCGCCGACCAGCGCCCGCAACTCCGCATTGGCCTGCAGCAGCTCCTGCGAGCTCAGGTCGAGCGACCGCTCCACCATCGCCCGGTCGTCGTCGAACTGCCGGTAGGCCTGGTCCACCGCTGCGAGCATCGGCTCGAGCTCGCGCGGAACCTGGCGATCGGGGAAATGGCGCTTCAGCTGCCGGCGGAGCAGGCTGTGAAAGTCGTCCACGTCACCGTTCCGAGAGGGTGGTGACCGTCATGGTCTGATTGTGCAGCTCGCACCTCGCCTGCGGTGTGAACGGCGAGATCTCTCCATATGAATAGAAGCCCGTGATCGGCGTCGCCGGCCCGACGATATCACGCACGCCTTCGACCTCTTCCTCGACCCGCTGGCGCAGCACCATGCGGCGGCCGACGCAGCTGATGAGCAGCGCGAGGTCGACCGGCCCGCCCAGCGCCTCGGCGCTGATCCGCCCGGCCCCCATCGCGCCGTCGATCAGCCGGTCGAAGTTCGCCTTCATCAGGCGGACGTAGCCGCCGGCCGGCACGTCGCCGGCGAAGGTGAGGCTCTGGTCCGCTTCGTTGACCGAGAGGATGGTCCGCACGACGGGCGCGCTGACGTCCCGCGTGCGGAGCGACAAGGGAAAGAGGAGACCCGACGCCGGAAGGTCCGCGGCATGCGCGCCGAGGTAGCGCTTGTACAGCGCCAGCGCGGACTGCCCGTCCAGCTCGTACAGCACGTTGCCCTGCGACCGCGTGATTTGGCGCTCGGGGCCGAACGAGTCCCAGCCGCCGAGCGAGCCGTAGCCGACTTTCAGGCGCGAGCCGTACAACCCGACGGCCGCCACCGTGTTCGTGCGCGGCTGGCCGTTGCAGAGCACCACGGTTTCGCGAAAGTGTTCGCCGTCGGCCGACAGCCCGCCGGTCACCGAGACGCCGGCCGGCAGGCGTTCGCCGAGGCCGCGCACGAGCGCCTCGCCATTGATGTCGAGGCCTTCGGAAATCACGATCACATGCACCAGGCCCGGACGCGCGAGCGAGACGGCCAGCGCCGCGCCTGCCGCCGCGCTGTCGGCGGCCGTCGTCGGGGCGGTGGCAACGTCGACCGTCGTGCCGTCGAAGCGCACGGCGGTCGCCACCGCGCCCTCGTCGAAGACATCGGTCCCGAGAATCTGGCCCGCGGTGGAGCAGCCGACGATGTGCGCGGCGGGCCAGCGCGCGGCGAGACCCTGGAGAAGATCGGGATCGCCGATGGCGGCGCGGTCGCCGAACACCAGCACCAGCTGCGCCTCCGGCAGCCCGGCGTCCCGTTGCCACCCCCGTTGTGGCGCCCAGGTGACTTGCTCGACCTGCATCGCGCTCCCCCGGGGCACGCGCCCCATTGGTCCGACTACGTTTCGTGCTGCGCCGCGTACCATTCCAGCAGGAACCGCTGGGAGTTGAGGGGCGGCACCCCTTCGGGCGGCGTCGACCTCACGTAGGAGCCGTCGGTCTGCAGCTCCCACGCCCGATCCGTGTCGCTCAGGAGCACCTCGAGCACCGCGTCCCTCAGTAACTGGCGCATCGCCGGATCGGTGATCGGGCACAGCACTTCGACCCGGCGATCGAGGTTGCGCTCCATCAGGTCGGCGCTGCCGATGTAGACCTCCGGTGACCCGCCGTTCTCGAAATAGTAGACGCGCGAATGCTCGAGGAACTGCCCGACGATGGAGCGGACCTTGATGCGATCGCTGATGCCGGGGACGCCGGGCCGCAGGCAGCAGACGCCGCGGACGATCATGTCGACCTGCACGCCGGCCTGCGAGGCGCGGTACAGCGTCCGGATCATCCCCTGGTCGGCGAGCGCGTTGTTCTTGAAGATCATCCGCGCCGGCCGCCCGGCCTTCGCGTGCTCGATCTCGCGCTCGACCAGCGCCCGCACGCCCTGCCGCAGCCCGATGGGCGCCACCAGCAGCGCATTGTACGAGCGCTTGCTCGAGTACCCGGTCAGCGAGTTGAACACCTCGGTGATGTCGTCGAGGATGCCCTCGTCGGCGGTGAACAGCCCGAGGTCCGTGTAGATCTGCGAGGTGACGCGGTTGTAGTTGCCGGTGGCGACGTGCGCGTAGCGGTGAATGCCGTCGGTTTCCTTGCGCACGACGAGGCAGAGCTTGCAGTGCACCTTCAGGTTCATCAGCCCGTAGACGACGTGGATGCCCGCCGATTCGAGCCGCGTCGCCCAGGCGATGTTGTTGCGCTCGTCGAAGCGCGCCTTGAGCTCGACCAGCACCGCCACCTGCTTGCCCTGCTCGGCGGCCGCGATCAGCATGTCGACCAGCGGCGAGTTGGGGCCGATGCGGTACAAGGTGATCTTGATCGCGATCACGTGCGGATCCTCGACCGCCGCGCGCAGGAACGTTTCCACCGACGTGAACGAGTCGAACGGGTGGTGCACCAGGAAGTCCTGGTCGGCGATGTGGTCGAAGACCTTGTCGGTTTCGTCGGGCGCCCACAACGTCCGCGGCGTGAACGCGGGGTACTTCAGCGCCGGACGATGCAGTTCAGAGAGCGAGTGCCAGTCCCCATACCCGAACCGATCGGCGGTGCGCGCCACCACGTCGTCGTCGACTTCGAAGTTCTCGATCAGGATGCTCAACACGCGCTTGGGCATGTCGGCCTCGACTTGCAGCAGCGACAGCGCGCCGTAGCGCAGCTGCTTGAGCCCGCGGTCGACGGTCTCGAGCAGGTCGTCGGCCTCGTCTTCCTGGATCACCATGTCCGTGTCGCGGATGATCCGGAACAGGTGGGTGCCTTCGACCTGCGTGCCCGGGAACAGCTGCTGGATGTTGTGCCGGATCACGTCTTCGAGGAAGACGTTCGAGACGCCGGGGTGCGGCGACAGCGTCGCCGGCAGCTCGATGAAGCGCGACAGCATGCCGGGCACCTTGACGCGCGCGAACTTGGTGCGGCCCGCGTGCCGGACGCGCACGGCGAGGTTCATGCTGAGGTTCGAGATGTACGGGAACGGATGGCCCGGGTCGAACGCCAGCGGCGTGAGCACGGGAAAGATGTGGTCCTTGAAGTACTGCGCCAGCCACGTGTCGATCGCCGGCGTGTACTCGGCGGGCTCGAGGAAATGGATGCCCTCGGCCGCGAGCAGCGGCCGCAGCGACTGCGACCAGCACGTGGTCTGCTCGTCCATCTGCGCCAGCGCCCGCAACCGGATGGTCGCCAGCTCCTGGTCGGTGGTCAGCCCGTCGATGGAGACCTCTTCGATGCCGGCGCGGAACTTCTTGAGGATCGTCGCGACCCGGACCATGAAGAACTCGTCGAGGTTCGTGCCCGAAATGGCGAGGAACTTCACGCGCTCGAGCAGCGGGTGCGACGCGTCCTGGGCCTGTGCCAGCACGCGATCGTTGAACGACAGCCAGCTCAACTCGCGGTTGATGAAGAGCGCCGGGGTGCTGAGGTCGTTCGGGTCGAGGTTCGACCAGTCGTTGGGCCTGGCCACCTGCGCGGCGGCGGCCTCGGCGGCGCGGCGCTTGCGCGTGCGGCGGGTGACGACGGTCGGCGTAGACATGAGCTACCCAGCATACCAAACGGCCGTGACACCCCTCTGAACGGCCCCGAACAGGAGATCACGAGATCATGAGAATAAGGAGATCTTATCCTCCTGATCCTCCTGGCCTCGTGAACTCCTGTTCTGGGCTCGTGAACTCCTGTTATTTCGGGGCATTCAGGGTACGATCTTGAGGATGCGGCCGCGGGAATAGCTGACGAGGTGGATTTCGCCCTCCGCGTCCACGCCAAATGAGCTGATCAGTCCGAGCTCCTGCGACCCGCCCAGCATCTCGGTCAGGACCAGCAGGTCGACCGCCGTGGCTTCCTGCCCGGCATCGAGCGACACCCCGATCGAGTAGACGCGCCCGGCGACGTAGTCGGCGAAGAAGTAGCGGCCGTTGAACATCGCCGGCAGCGCGGCGCCGCGATAGACGAGGCCGCCGGTGATCGACATGCCGTCGCTGCGCGGGTAGTCGTGGATCGGCTCGGTCAGCGGCTGATACGCCGCGGGCTGCCGCGCGTCGTACGCGGCCCGGCCTTCGCGCAGCCGCCAGCCGTAGTTGCGTCCGCCGGCGCCCCGCGGCTCCCAGTTCACTTCTTCCCGCGCCGACTGGCCGACATCGGCGATCACGAGCGCGCCGGTGCCGCCGCGCGTCCAGTCGTCGAAGCTGTAGCGCCAGGGGTTGCGCAGGCCGAACGCCCAGATCTCCGGCAGCGCCGCGATCGGCGTCCCGTCGACGAACGGGTTGTCCCCGGGCACCCGATAGCCCCGCGGATCGCCGTCGGGCACGCCGACGTCGATCCGCAGCATCTTGCCCAACAGCGTGTTGGGATTCTGCGCGTGGTGCAGCGGATCGCCGCCGCTGCCGCCGTCTCCCAGGCCGATGTAGAGATAGCCGTCTGGCCCGAACGCCAGATGCCCGCCGTTGTGATTCGAAAACGGCTGCGCGATGAAGCGGCGGCCATCGGGCCACGCCAGATCTAACCGCGAGGCCGCCGCGATGCGCCCGGGCGCATCGCGCGTGAAGCGCGCCACCACCGTGTGGCCCTCGGGGTTGGTGAAGTTCAGGAAGACGCGGCGCGACTCCGCCGCATCCGGCGCAAACGTCATCCCGAGCAGGCCGCGCTCGCCACCGGCGGAGATCTGCGAGCGGAGGTCGAGCACGAACGCGGTCGAGACGACGCCGCCCCGGATCGTGCGGATCGTGCCGCGTTGTTCCACCACATAGAACGTCGAGGGGTCGGCCGGATCGACCACGAACGCGACCGGATTGGTGAGGCCGCTGGCGACGACCTGCGTCCGGAGCTGGGCCATGGCCGGTCGGGGGACCAGCGACACAGTCAGCACGAGCGACACGGCGGCGAAGCGGCGCACCAGGGCCTCAGCTTAGCAGGCCTGCGGAACTGTGAAATTCGTGCTGGCCGCGTCCCAGGCCGAGGTGGCCGACAACTGGGCGCGCTTTGTGATCAAACCGCGCGGCATCGACGCCCTCGTCCCCGCCGCCACGCAGCGCATCGCCGAGGTCAATCCGGCGATCGACATCGACTTCTCGGTGCTCAACGAAACCATCCGCAGCGGCGCTCGAACGAGATCGGCATTCGTCTCGCGATGGGCGCCGGGCGGGGAGACGTGCTGCGCATGGTGCTGCGTGAGGCGGGCGTGCTCGTCGCGATCGGCCTGGTGCTCGGCACGGCGTTGGGCCTGGGGCTCATGCGGTTCGCCATCTCGCTGTTGTTCGGCTTGCGGCCGACCGATCCGATCACCGTCGGCGCGGCGCTGGTCCTGCTCGCCTCGATTGGCCTCGGCGCCAGCTACCTGCCCGCCCGCCGCGCCTCGCGTCTCGACCCGGTCGGGGTGCTGCGGGACGAGTAACGGGCCGGTTACAAGCGTAGACAAACCGCAGGATCGTCGTTCCCGTCCGACCACAAAATGTGTAGAATCCAAGCACGGCAACCCCATTGGTAGCGTTCGTAACCGTAGTTCATGAAGGAGGCAGCGTATGTCGCTGACCCGTCGGCGACTCTTCCAGCGGCTCGTGACTCTCGACGAGACCCAGCTCAATCCAGAGGTGGTGTCGGATCGGGGACGTGAGGCGCGGGTGGAGTTTGCGGCACAGGCCACGCCAGCAGGCGCGAAGCCCGTTCGCATTTCGAGCAATGAGAACCCTCTTGGTCCCGGTCAGCACGTGCTGGACGCCATCGTCGGCAAGTTCCCTGAAGCCGGCCGTTATCCGTTCAACGCCACCCAGAACGAGAGCTCGCTCCCGGCCGCCATCGCCGCCAAGTTCACCGGCGCGAAGGCCGAGAACGTGGTCATGGGGGCGGGGTCCGGGGAAATCCTGACCAACGCCGTGCGCGCGTTCACGACGTCGGCCAAGCCGCTGGCCACGCCGTGGCCGTCGTTCGAGAACCCGTACACGACGGCCAAGAAGATCGGCTCGCCGGTGCGCGAGGTGAAGCTCAACGACAAGCTGCAGGTGGACGTGGAGAAGACGATCGAGGCGTCGAAGGGCGCCGGCCTCGTGTTCTTCTGCAACCCCAACAACCCGACCGCCACGGTGCACTCGCACGCGACGGTGGCCGACTTCGTAAAGCGCGTCCGCGCGGCGTCACCCGACACGGTGATCCTGATCGACGAGGCCTATCACGACTACGTGACCGACCCGAACTACAAGAGCGCCGTCGACATCGCGCTGGCGACGCCGAACGTGTTCGTGACGCGGACGTTCTCGAAGGCCTACGGCATGGCCGGCCTCCGCATCGGCTACGCGATCGGCCACGCGCCGACGATCAAGCGGCTGAACGACTTCAAGATGCCTTACGGCATCGGCACGCCGCACATCGGCGCCATGCTCGCGGGCATCAACAACCCGGCCCACATCGAGCAGGAGCGCAAGCGCAACACCGACGTGAAGGCGTTCACGGTGAAGGCGTTGGCCGACATGGGCTTCACCGCCACCGACTCGCAGGCCAACTTCATCTTCGTCAACCTCAAGCGGCCCGCGGCCCCGTTCCGGGATGCCTGCGCGGCGGCCGGCGTCCTGGTGGGCCGTGACTTCCCACCCTACGAAAAAACCCACTGCCGGATCTCGATCGGAACGATGGCCGAGATGCAGCGCGCGGTCGACGTGTTCCGCAAGGTCCTCGGGGCCGCGACCACGACGGCGGCCAAAGACAAGCAGTAACCCAGTGTTTGTATCGGCGGGTCTTTAGACCCGCCTGAAGGAGGTTTCCGATATGTCGCTGTCGCGACGGTCATTCGTGCAGACGCTGGGTGCGGGCGCTGCCGGTGCGTGGATTGGCGGACGTGGGCGCGAGGCCGGGCTGTTCCGCCTCGACGCGCTCGAAGCCGCCGAGCAGAACGCGGCCGGTTCACGGCTCATTCTCTCCAGCAATGAAAACCCCGCCGGTCCCGGCAAGGCCGTGCTCGACGCCGTTCGCGGCGTGTTCTCGGACACGGGCCGCTACCCGTTCGCCAAGGTCGACGAGATCGCCGAGCTGATCGCCAGGAAGCATGGCGTCAAGCCCGAGAACGTGCTCGTCGGCTCCGGCTCGACGCAGTTGCTGCGCACGTCGACCCACGTCTTCTGCTCGAAGACCGCCGGTCTGGTCGCCGCCATTCCCGCCTACGAGGAATGCGCGGGCTACGCGCAGTTGATGGGCTATCCGGTGACCGGAGTGAAGCTGAACTCCGATCTCAAGATGGACCTCGACGCCCTGCTCGGCGCCTCGAAGGGCGCGGGCATGGTGTTCTACTGCAACCCGAACAACCCGGTGGCCACGGCCATCGGCGGCAAGGCGACCCGCGACTACATTGCCGCGGTGCACAAGTCCTCGCCGAACACCAGCATCCTGGTGGACGAGGCCTACTTCGAGTACGCCACGATGCCCGGCTACGAGACGATGGTGCCGCTGGCCGTCACCGACCCGAAGGTCGTCGTCGCCCGCACGTTCTCGAAGGCCTTCGGCATGGCCGGCCTCCGCGTCGGCTACGCGATCGGGCACAAGGACGCCATCAAGAAGATGTCGGACTGGGACGGCAGCGGCGCGGTGAACATGCTGGGCGTGGCGGCCGTGAGCGCAGCCCTGCAGCTGGATCCGGCGGTGCTGGCGGCCGAGTCCAAGCGCAACACCGAGGCCCGGGCCTTCACGATGAAGTGGTTCTCGGATCGCGGCTATAAGCCCACCGATTCGCAGACCAACTTCATCTTCGTCGACATCAAGCGCACCGCCGCGGAGTTCCGCGCGGCCTGCGCGGCGGAGAACGTCATGGTCGGCCGCAACTTCCCGCCCTACGAGAAGTCGCACGCCCGCATCTCGATCGGCACGATGGCCGAGATGCAGCGCGCCGTCCAGACCTTCGAGCGCGCGCTCGCGAAACCCGCCGCGGCGGCCTGACGGCAGACACGAACAGGGAAGCCGGGTTCATCGCTGGACCCGGCTTTTTCTGTGTACGAACCTGGAACGAGCCACGCTGCCGGAGCCCGGAGCCCGGAACAACATGACCACCCTGTCCCGCGCCATCGGCCTGCCGTCGGCCACCGCCCTGGTCGTCGGCACGATCATCGGCTCGTCGATCTTCGTCCAGGCCTCCGAGATCACCGCCCTGGTCCCCTCACCGGGCGCCGTCGTCGCCGCGTGGGCGGCGGCGGGTGTGCTGACGCTGATTGGGGCGCTGGTGTGCGCGGAGCTCGCCTCCGCCTACCCGAAGACGGGCGGCGTCTACGTCTTCCTCAAGGAAATCTACGCCCCCTCGCTCGGCTTCCTCTGGGGCTGGGCGATGTTCTGGACGATGCACAGCGGCATCCTGGCGGCGATCGCGACCATCTTCGCGCGCTACGCCGGATACTTCGTGCCCCTCGGCGACGCCGCCATCCGCCTCGTCGCCATCGGCGCCATCGTCGTGCTGTCGGCCATCAACTACCTGGGCGTGAAGCTGGGCGGGCGCGTCCAGTCGGCGTTTACCGTCGTGAAGGTCGCGGCGGTGGCGGCGATCATCGTCGTCGGGTGGGCGATGAGCGATGGCGGCAGCGCCGCGTCCGGCGCACCGGCGGCGGCGATCGGCGCCGGCAACTTCCTGCTGGCCGTGGCCGCGGGGCTCTTCGCGTTCGGCGGCTGGCACATGGTGACCTACACCGCCGAAGAGACGGTGGACCCGACGCGCACCATTCCGCGCTCGTTGATGATTGGCGTGGTCGTGGTCACCGCCTGCTACGTCGGCCTCAATGCCGTCTACCTCCGCGTGCTGCCGATCGACAAGGTCATTGCCTCGACCCGCATCGCCGCCGACGCCTTCGAAGTGCTGGTCGGGCCGGGCGGCGCGAGCCTGATCGCCGGGCTCGTGATGTTCAGCGCCTTCGGCGCGCTCAACGGCATCGTGCTGGCGGGGCCGCGCGTGTATTACCAGATGGCGCAGGACGGCCTGTGGTTCAGGTGGGCGGGGCAGCTGCACCCGACGTTCCAGACGCCCGCGCGGGCGATCGTCCTGCAGGCGGCATGGTCGTCGGTGCTCGTGCTCACCGGGACCTACCGCGCGCTCTTCACGCGCGTGATCTACACGGAATGGATCTTCTTCGCGTTACTGGCGCTCGGGGTGGTGCTGCTGCGCCGGCGCCCGGGATACCGGCCCGCGTGGCGCATGCCGCTGGTGCCGCTGGCGCCGGTGCTGTTCGCGATCGTCTCGGCGGCCATCGTGGTCAACCAGATCCGCGCCGACCTCGCCAACAGCGCGATCGGGCTTTTGATTGTGGCGTCGGGCATCCCCGCATATTATTTGTGGAACTCCCGCGCGGGCGCCGGGCGCCGGGCGCCGGGCTCCGCCAATCCTTGATTATGAAAATAGATTTTCACAACCACTATTACCCTCCCGAGTACCTCGCGGCCGTCAAGAAGGGACCGACGAAGGTCCGCATGGACCACGACGCCGAAGGCAATCCGCGCCTGCACTATCCCGGCGATTACAACATCCTGGTCCCCGGCCACCGCGATCTCGACTATCGCGAGGGTGTGCTCAAGAAGCACGGCGTCGACAAGCAGGTGATCACGTTCACGACGCCGGGCACGCATTTCGAGGCGCCGGCGACGGCGGTCGACATGGCCCGCCACGTCAACGATGCGTTCGCGACGGCCGTGAAACAGCGGACGCATTTCCTGTCGCTGGCGACGCTGCCGCTCAACGATCCGGCGGCGTCGGTGATCGAGCTGGAGCGGGCGATGAAGGTCCTGGGCCTTCCCGGCGCGATGGTGTTCAGCAACGTGAACGGCGTGGCCCTCGCCGACGCCGCCTACGAGCCGCTGTGGCAGAAGGCCAACGAGCTGGGGGCCGTCATCTACATCCACCCCGCGCATCCGCTCGGCGTCGAGGCGATGGAGCAGTACTGGCTGATGCCGCTCGTCGGGTTCCTGATGGACACGACGCTGGCAGCGGCGCACCTCGTGTTCGCGGGCGTTCCCGAGCGCCATCCGAAGATCAAGTGGGTGCTGTGCCACATGGGCGGCGCGGTGCCGTACCTGGCGGAGCGGTTCGATCGCGGCTACGAGGCCTTTGCCGAGTGCCGCGCCAACATCAGCCGCGCGCCGAGCACGTACTTGAAGGCGTTCTACTACGACACGGTGAACTTCGACGTGAACGCGATCGAGTTGGCGATCAAGTTCGCGGGCGCCGGCCACATCCTGGCCGGCAGCGACTATCCGCATCAGATCGGCAGCATCCCGAAAATGCTCGATGCGATCGGCCGACTGCCGGTGTCGCCCGCCGAGCGCGAGGGCATCTACGGTCGCAACGCCGCAACATTGTTAGGGGTCTGACCCCTTCGCAGGAGGACAGCATGAAGATCAGAGTTTTGGTTGGCGCGACGGTCGTCGGCGCGGTCTTCGCCGCCGGCGTCGCCGTCGGTCAACAGGCGGGCGCCAGCCGCCGCGAGCCGCAGTTCGAGAACAGCGAAGTGCGCGTGTGGAAGTCGATCATCATGCCGAACCAGCCGCTGGCACTCCACCGGCACGAGCATGGCCGCGCGCTGATTGCGCTGAAGACGGGAAACATCGACGTCGTGGACGCCAAGGGCGCCGCCCAGGAGACGTACAAGTGGGAAGCCGGAAAGGCCTACTGGCTCGACGCCGACAAGGCCGGTACCCAGCACGGCGACATGAACCGGGGCACGGAGCCCATGGAAGTAATCGTCGTCGAGCTCAAGAACGACAAGCCGAAGATGTAGTAGAGGCGGGTCTTTAGACCCGCCTGGACGAAGCGCAGACCTGCCTAGACGATGCGCCTGGGCAGCAGCGGATTGAGGTGCATCGTCAGGTCGTAGACCGACGCGGTCGACGCCGCGGCGACGTCCTCGGGGCGCGAGCCGTCCTGCCAGTCGAACAGCGTCGCCACGTCGCCGGGCTGCACGGCCTGCTCGTCGCCGATCTCGACGAGGGTGTGGCTCGCCGACACCGAGGCGATCACCGGATAGGGCCGCCCGTTGATCCGCACCCGCGCGCCCTTGGCCGCCACGCGCGGCCAGCCATCCGTGTGGCCGATTGGCAGCGTCGCGATCCACGTGTCTTTCTTCGCCACATAGGCGCGCTCGTAGCCGGCGGGCGTGCCGGCCGCGAGTTTCTTCACATACGCGACCCTGACACGGAGCGCCACGGCGGGCCGCAGGTCCAGGCGGTCCAGCGCCCTGAACCGGGCCTCCGGGTAGATCCCGAGCAGCGCCATGCCCGGCCTCACCATGTCGAACGCCGCATCGTCGTGTTGAAACAGCGTGTACGTGGAGGCCGCGTGCAGCCGTCCCAGGCGCACGCCCGCGCCCTTCAGCTCGCCGGTCAGCGCCGCAAAGCGGCGCCGTTGCTCCTTGTCGAACTCGAGGTCTTCGGTGAAGGTCATCATGGTGCCGTCGATGGCGACGCCCTTCTTCGAGGCCAGATCGCGGATCAGCGGCGCGGCGGCGTGATGGGGAACGCCCACGCGCCCAATCCCGGTGTCGACGCACACGTGGATCGGAATCGGCCGGCCCAGGCGATCGGCTTCCCGCTGCAGCAGATCGCCGATCGGGGTGTAGACCATCGGCATGATGTTGCGGGAGACGACGAGACGCAGATCGGCTTCATCCATCGCGCCCATCAGCAGAACGGGCTTGCGGATGCCTTCAGCGCGCAGGTCCAGCGCTTCCTGCAGCTTGACGACGGCGAAGCCGGCGATCGAGGCGTGGGCGTCGAGGGACTTCGCCACGTTGACCGCGCCCAGCCCGTAGCCGTTGTTCTTGATCACCGCGAGCACGGGCCGCCCGGTCAGCCGCGCGACCTCGCGCACGTTGTGGGCGAGGTTGGCGGCGTGCACTTCCACCCACGGATCGAAGCTCGAGACCCGCGCGCTACTGGCGGTCGTGGATTGGGCGCGAGCCGCGAGCGGCACCAGCGCCGCGAGCGGCGTTCCGAGGAACGTTCGTCGTTTCACGCGCGCAGTATACTCCTGCGAGCCATCCTCCTTCTTGCGGCGGTGGGCCTTGGGTTCCTGCAAGCGAAGCCGGCGCCCGCGCCGGCGAGCCGGCCGTGGCCATCGTCGTGGCGGAGAAGTAGGTCATAATCTCTGCACTGCATGTCCGAGTATCGAGTCGAAAAGCGCCGCGAGGCGGCCGAGCTCACGCTGACCACCGGCGCCACCGTGGCCGGCTACTTCTTCCTGTCGGGGTCGAGCCATCATCACACGGGCCCCGAGCGCGTCGGCGACGTGCTTAACGTCGACACCGGTTTCTTCCCGTTCGAGTCCGAGATCGGCGAGACCGCGCTCTACAATCGCGCCCACGTGCTGACCGTGTCGCTGCCGACCCCGGTGATCGAGGCGCAACTCGACGCCGGGTACGACGTCGCCACGCGCCACACCGTGAAGGTCCTGCTGACCAACGGCGAAACCTTGACCGGCAACGTGGTCGTGTACCGGCCGCCGGGCCACGAGCGCCTGAGCGACTATGCGCACAGCGACGAGCGCTTCCGCTACGTCGAACTGCCGGACCGCACCATCCTGGTCAATTCCGCGCACATCGTGGCGCTCACCGAGGTGACCGCGTAATGGGCGCCGAAGCCGTCGACAGCCTCTTGCAGATGTTGCAGCAGCAGGGCGCCAAGGGCCTGCGCCTCGCCCCGGGCAGCCCCGCCAGGATCCTCGATTCGTCGGGCACCGCCCAGGACGCGTCGAGCAACGCGCTGACGCGCCAGGAGATCCTCCAGCTGATTGGGCCGATCGTCCCCGAACAGGCGCGGCGGCGTCTGCCGCAGGAGACCTCGGTCGACTTCGACTACGTGTCGGCCTACGGCGCCTACAAGGTCACCATCCTGCGCAACGGCGCCGAAATCGCCGTCAGCTTCGTGCCCGACCAGAACCCGGCCCCCGCGGCACCCGCTGCACCTGCTGCACCAGTTGCACCTGCCGCACCTGCCAAAGCCCCGCCGCCGATCGTGCCGCCTCCGGCGCCGGCCGCGGCGGCCCGGCCGGTCGTGACGACGGCGCCCGCCGGCGGGGGCGCCGCGATCGATCGCCTGTTCCGGCTGATGGTCGAGGTCAAGGCGTCGGACCTGCACCTGTCGTCCGGCATGCCCGCGCTCGTCCGCAAGGACGGGCACATGCAGCCGCTCGAAGCCGATGCGGCCGCGATGACCCCCGCGAACGTCGAAGCGTTGCTCGATCCGATCATGCCGGAGCCCAACCGGGCCGAGTTCGAGCGCCGGCACGACACCGACTTCGCCTATGAGATCCGCGGGCTGGCCCGCTTCCGCGCCAACGTGTTCCTCGATCGCAAGGGCCGCGGCGCCGTGTTTCGCGTGATCCCGGAAAAGATCATGACGGCGGAAGACCTCGGGCTGTCGCCGTACATCCTGAAGCTGTGCCGGCTGCACAAGGGCCTCGTGCTCGTGACCGGGCCCACCGGGTCGGGGAAGTCGACCACGCTCTGCGCCATGATCGATTACATCAACCGGAACCGGTCGGACCACATCATCACCATCGAGGATCCGATCGAGTTCGTGCACGAGAACAAGAGCTGCCTGATCAACCAGCGCGAGGTGGGCACGCACACGGCCGGGTTCAAGGACGCGCTGCGCGCGGCGATGCGCGAAGACCCGGACATCGTCTTGGTGGGCGAGCTGCGCGACCTCGAGACGGTGGCGATCGCGATCGAAACGGCGGAAACCGGACACCTGGTGTTCGGGACCCTGCACACGACGACGGCGGCGTCCACGGTCGATCGCGTGATCGATCAGTTCCCGACCGATCAGCAGGCGCAGATCCGGATCATGCTGTCCGAATCGCTGAAGGGCGTGATCGCGCAGAACCTGTGCCGCAAGATCGGCGGCGGCCGCATTGCCGCGCTCGAGGTGCTGCTGATCAACAGCGCGATCTCGAATCTCATTCGCGAGGGCAAGACCTTCCAGATCCCGTCGATGATGCAGGTGGGCCGCGGCCAGGGCATGGTGGCGCTCAACGACGCGCTGATGGACCTGGTGACGAAGAAGCTGGTCGAGCCGGAGGAGGCGTACCTGAAGTCCGTGGACAAGGCGGCGTTCGAGGGCCTGCTCAAGCGCGCGAACTTCGAGACGAAATTCGTCCAGGCGGCCACGGAGTAGGACCCGGCCCCGCGGCGCAGCCTTACCTGAACCTGGGGCGAGCAGGGGCGCGAGGAGCAGAAAGGCCCGGCGGTTGAGACTGGGCCATCGAACACGCGGGATTATACCGGCCTCACCAGTCTCGCGACCCGCCAGCCACAAGGGACAAAAACGTAATCGGGTGCTGCAATAAGTCACACACCGCGTTGAAAACACCGCCAAAATTGGCGCAAAACACTCAGCTTTCGCGTGAGCATCCTTGGCTCTTTTTATGCATATGAGCGACGTCGTGAGTCAGTAATGACTCTAAAGTTACAATGAGTCACGTTGGTGTATGGGAATGAGTACCGGATCATTGATGTCCTTTCAGCCTCACGGGGACGCGCTGACAGCGGACACGCTGACCTATGAGCCCTTCTTCGGGTTGAAAGAGAAGCCCTTCAGTCTCAACTCTGATCCGCGGTTCCTCTACGACAGCCCGTCGCACGCGGTCACGTTCGAGAATCTGCTCGCCGGCATTCGCCGGCGCGAAGGTCTGCTCGTGCTGACCGGAGAAATCGGCACCGGCAAGACCACGCTCTGCCGCGCCGTACTCCGGGACCTGGGTCGCAAGACGTTCAGCTCGCTGGTGCCCGATCCCTTTGCATCGCGTGAAGACCTGCTGAAGACGCTCCTGATCGATTTCGGTGTGCTGTCGATTCAGGAACTCACCACCGGACCCTTGAGACAGGCCTCGCGCACCGAGCTCAGCTACCTGCTGTCCGACTTCCTCGAGTCGCTCGCGCTCGACGCGTTCGCCGTCGTGATCATCGATGAAGCGCAAAACATGTCGCTGCCGCTGATCGAGGAAACGCGGATCCTGTCCGACTCCTTCGGCGGCAAGGGCCGGCTGCAGATCGTTTTCGTCGGACAGCCCGAGCTCCACGCCAAGTTGAAGTTGCCGGAGATGCGACAGGTCGATCAGCGGGTCTGCGGCTACAACCGTCTCGCCCCCTTGAGTCACGATGCCGTCGCCGGGTATATCCAGCACAGACTGTACGTCGCGGGAGGCAGCCGTGAGCGCGTGTTGTTCTCGCCCGATCTCTTTGACATCCTCCATCGCCGAACCGGTGGTGTGCCGCGTCTGATCAACCGTATCTGCGACCGCGCGCTGCACCTCGCGCACCGGCGGCAGGCGGCGTGCGTCGACCGGGAGATCCTCGACACTGCGCTGCTCGATGTCGGCTCTGCCACGCTCACCCCGACCTGGGCTTCGATCGTCGCCACGGAACCGGAGCTGGCGGCTCCCGCCCAGGCCACATCAGCCCTGGCGCCTGCCACGCCGCCGGCGACCAGCGTCTCTCCCGAGCCTGCTGGGACAACGGCCGCTCCCACCGTGAGAACGGCGCCGCTGGTCGAGGATGACGAGAGCTTTTCGAAGCTGGTCGACGAATGGGTGGCGCAGGAACTCCCACCCTCCCGCAAACTCACGCCGCCACCCGGCTTGGAAAATCAGACGCGTGCAACGCCTGCGCCGCGATCGCCAGCGGCTCGCAAGAACGTCGTGAGGCGGGAGGTTGCCCCGCACGCCGTCTCGGCCGAGTGGCAGGGCGAGTCGCGGTCCGAAACCTACATACAAAGGCTCGCGCGCATATGGGCGAAGAGGGCCGGGATCGCCGTTGTGTGTTTCGTGGCCCTCTACGCGGCCGTGTTGGGTGTCTCTTTTCTGCCCGACATGCTGACGGTGCCGCCGCCACTCCCAGCGTTTCCTGCGCCGCCGCCGCTCGCGGGTCCGGGTACCGTGCCGGCAGTGGCGCCGCCGATCAAGGCGTCTCAGCCCGTCGCCTCCGGCGACTACCTCGTTGCGGTGGGATTGTTCGCCAGCCGCGAACGCGCCGACCAGCTCGTGCAAGCGCTCACGCAAGCGGGTTTGCCGGCGGTCCATCGTCCATTTCAGCTCCGCAGCCGACTTGTGCAACAAGTGGTGCTGGGACCGTTTGCCAACCGCTCCGACGCGGTAGCGGACTTGCGGCGCCTGCGTCAGCTAGGCGGATACGACGACGCCAACGTGGTCGACACCGCCCGGGAACCCTCCGCACCGTAGCTGGCGGAAGGCCTCCGAAGACGCGGTGACGTCGCCTTCGGAGGCCACTGGAACGCTAGTTCGAGCCCGGCCGTTTCCCGACGATCTGCGCCGCATTCCCGGTGAGCCTCAGGATGTGAAGCCCCCCACCGGCGCGGTCCGCCCCGTAGATCAGACCGCGGTCGTCAATCTCCACGTTGTTGGTGACTCCCGCTTTCTTGCACGTGCTGGTGGCCGTCTGCGTGCCGAACTCGCCGCCCTCTCTCGTCTCGGCGTTCGAGCAGGTGGGAACGGTGTTCTGATTTGCCGGCGGAACAAAATAGCCGACCTCGTGAATGGCAAACGGGTCGCGAATGTCCCAGATGCGCACGCCCGCGTTGAACCAGGCCAGGACCGCGATCTTGCCGTAGTAGGGGGGATAGAACGATTCCGCGGAGGAGTGCGCGCCGAACCGCCCGCCCCGTCCACAGTAGTCGCCCTGGGTCTCCTGCACACGGAACGTCGACAGCGGCCAGGGCGTCGCCTCGTGCGTGATATCGAGCAGGAACGCGAGGTGCGGCGCCGGGCGACCCTGTAGCAGCTGATCGGACGGGAAGTTCTGGCCGCAATTGTCCGCGCGCGCGGCCTCCGACACGACGAGGAGCAGATCGCGCTTTCGCAGCGCCTGATGCCCCTGGAATCCGGGGATCGGCACGCCGAATATCGGGAAGGTCGTGTGCGCCCCCTGGTCAGGAGACATGTGAAGGTAGCCGACCTGCGGCGCGAGCAACTCTGCTTCCGTCGGCGCCAGGGGATTCTTGAACTCGGTCAGCAGCTTCTTCCGGTCCACGATCGAAACCACACCGTCGTTGCCGGTGCCATAGGCGATGTAGACCCGGTTCTTCTCGGGCCCGGCGGAAATCGCGCCGTGGATGCCTTCCCCTCCACCTGACGCGGCCGCGTTCGGCTGCGTGCCGACCATGCCGAAGTCGCGGATGTACACCGGCTTTGCCGGGTCGCTCAGGTCGTAGATCTTGAGGTGGTTGCCGCCCGTCCATCCTTCCTTCGAGTTGGTGGCCACGAGATAAGCGATGCCGGTGTCGCATTCCCACCAGCTCTTATGCGTGCCGGTGAGGTTGTCGACGACGGTGGTCAGCTTGGCCGGCTTCGACGGATCGGTCACGTCCCAGATCTCGTGCGCGCGCCCACCAAGAGGGCGCAGCAAGTACCACTTGCCCTTCACGCCGCGCGGCAGCGTGTTGCCGCTGCACACGCGGGCCATCTGGGCACCACCGGTAGCCCGGTCGTCGCCGGTCGCAATGTGCGCGAGGTACCTGGTCTTCGCCGGATCGGTCACGTCGACGATCGACGTGCCATTGGTTTCCAGCTTGCCGGTCAGCGGATTCATGATCGGCTTCTGGTTGTTGTGGTGGCCGACGTAGGCGATCTGCCGGCCGTCCTGGTTGATGATGATCGGCTGGTAGGCGGATCGTCCCTGCAGGTCGTTATGGCCGAGCAGTTCCGTGTTCCACTGAGAGGCGCGATCCCTGGTCCCTGGAGCGGGCGCAGGGGTGGGTGGGGGCGTTCCCCCTCCCGTCAGCGTCACTGGCGGAATCGTCGGTCCATTCGGCGGATAGGTGGCCTGTGCCAGGGCCGTCGCAGCCACCGCCGCGGCGACCAGGCACGACACCAACAACTGAAGGCCCCAATGTCTACGTGTGCGCATCGCTTCTCCTTGTTTTCTATCCGGTGCAGATAGTCGCGTCATCCAGTTGGATCCACATCAGTGTACGGCCCATTATGGGCTTGAACTGTCGGCCCCGCCCATAATCACGGGGTTGACCCCTGGCACCCGGCTCGGCCCGTACGAAGTCCTCTCGCTCCTCGGGGCTGGTGGCATGGGCGAGGTCTATCGCGCGCGCGATACGAAGCTCGGGCGCGACGTCGCCCTGAAGATCCTGCGGCCGTCAATCACGGCGGACGCTGATCGCGTGGCGCGCTTCGAACGCGAAGCACGACTGGTCGCATCGCTCAACCATCCGCACATCGGGGCCATCTACGGTTTCGAAGACACCGGCACCGTGCCGGCCCTGGTGCTCGAGTTGGTCGAGGGCGACACGTTGGGCGATCGCGTGCGCCGGGGCCCGCTGCCTCTCTCGGAGGCTTTGGCGGTCGCGCAACAGATCGCCGACGCTCTCGACGCCGCCCATCGGGCCGCGTGCGGATCTGTCGAAGTCCCTGCCCACGACCGGTTGTACTTCGAACGCTCGTTGGGGCCTAGCCGTCGATGCCAGGACGCTCCTTCGCCGCGGCCTCGGCCCCAGGTGGTTCGCGGAACGGTTCCACGGGAATGCGCTCGTAACGCACCTCGAGGATTAGCAGTTGCTGCGTGCTGCCCGGCGCGTGAAGAACCACGCGGTCACCTGGTCCGGACTTCATCAACGCGCGCGCCAGTGGCGACACCCAGCTGATGTGGTTGCGGTCGAGATCGACCTCGTCGGTGCCGACGAC
>MELE01000252.1:0-4250 GCA_001768615.1 Acidobacteria bacterium RIFCSPLOWO2_12_FULL_67_14b
ACGATCCGGGCGAGATGGCGCTGCTGTGGCGGCGGATGCAGCCGGGCGTGGATCTGGTCAACGGCTACAAGATCAGCCGGTCCGACCCGCTGCACCGCGTGCTCATCGGTCGCCTGTACCATCACACCGTGCGGTGGCTGTTCGGCCTGCGCGTCCGCGACGTCGACTGCGACTTCCGGATGCTGCGGCGGTCGATCTTCAATCGCGTACGGCTCGAGAAGAACAGCGGGGTCATCTGCCTGGAGATGATGAAGAAGATTCAGGACGCCGGCTTCACCGTCGTCGAGGTGCCGGTTCATCATTACCACCGCGCGTACGGCAGATCGCAGTTCTTCAACTTCTCGCGTGTCTACCGCACCGCGATCGACGTCATGAAGCTCTGGCTGACCCTCGTGGTGCGGCGGACGCACCTCGATGCGCCGGGCGTCCAGGAGACCGAATCGGTCACCGAGAAGTCTTCCCTGCCGTGAGCTCGGACTATCAGGCGTTCTACCACCGCCGGTGCGTGATGATCACCGGCGGACTCGGATTCATCGGCAGCAATCTCGCGCGCGCCCTCGTCGAACTGGGCGCCGACGTGCTGATCGTCGACTCGCTCATTCCCGATTCCGGCGCGAACTTCTTCAACATCGACGGCATCGCCGACCGGGTCCGGGTCAACATCTCCGACATCCGGCTGCAGACGACGCTGAACCATCTGGTCCGCCGGTGCGAGGTGATTTTCAACCTCGCCGGGCAGATCAGCCACATCGACAGCATGCGGGATCCCTACGCCGATCTCGACATCAACTGCCGCAGCCAGCTGTGCCTGCTCGAGGCCTGCCGCCTCTCGAACCCCCGGGCCAAGGTCGTCTACGCGGGCACGAGGCAGGTGTACGGCCGGCCGGACTCGCTGCCGGTCACCGAGGATCACCTCGTCCGCCCGACCGACGTCAACGGCATCAACAAGGCCGCCGGCGAGAACTATCACCTGCTCTACAACAACGTGTTCGGCATCCGCGCCTGCTCGCTGCGCCTGACCAACGTCTACGGGCCGCGGCAGCTCATCCGGCACAACCGGCAGGGCTTCATCGGCTGGTTCGTGCGCCTGGCCCTGGAGGATCGCGAGGTCCAGGTGTACGGCGACGGCTCGCAGATCCGGGATTTCGTCTACGTGGAGGACGCCGCCGACGCGTTTCTGCGCGCCGGCGCCTCCGAGGTCTGCAACGGCGGCATCTTCAACGTCGGCGGCGCCCAGCCCACGAGCCACCGCGACCTGGTGTCGCTGCTCATCGACGTCGCCGGCACCGGCACGGTCCGGTACGTCCCCTGGCCGCCGGAGAAGAAGGCCATCGACATCGGCAGCTTCTACGCCGATTCGAGCCGGTTCAGGGCCGCGGTCGGCTGGAACCCGCAGGTGGGGCTCCGCGAAGGGCTGACCCGCACGATCGCCTACTATCGCCAGCACCTGTCGCACTATCTCGAATCCCCGGCCGGGACGACCCTGGAGCCCGCGTGACCGCGCGCCGGACGCCGTTCGTGAACCTGGAGCCGGGCGAAGACGCCGCCGCGGTGCGTGTCGCGATCGACCGCGTGCTCGCCCGAGGCTGGTTCATCCTCGGTCCCGAGGTCGCGGCCTTCGAGATGCAGTTTGCCGCAGCCTGCGGCGCACCGCACGCGATCGGCGTGGGCAACGGCACCGACGCGCTGGCGCTCGTCCTGCGCGCTATCGGGATCGGCCCCGGCGACGAAGTCATCACCAGCCCCCTCTCGGCCGCCTTCACCGCGCTCGCCATCGCGATGGTGGGCGCGCGGCCCGTCTTCGCCGACATCGACCCTGACCGGCTCACGCTCGATCCGGCCGCCGCCGCCGCCGCCATCACGCCCCGGACGGCGGGCATCATGCCGGTACACCTGTACGGCCAGGCCGCCGACATGAGCGCGTTCGTCCAGATCGCCCAGCGTCACGGCCTCGCGTTGATCGAGGATTGCTGCCAGGCGCACCTGGCCACGTGCGCGGGGCGTCCGGTCGGCACCTTCGGGGTCGCCGGCGCCTTCAGCTTCTACCCCACCAAGAACCTTGGCGCGCTCGGCGACGGCGGCGCGATCGTCACGCTCGACGCCGCGCTCGCCGATCGGCTGCGCCGGCTGCGCAACGGCGGCATGGCGACACGCGACGAACATCTCGAGGCGGGCGTCAACAGCCGGCTCGACGAACTGCAGGCCGCCGTGCTCTGCGCGCGGCTGCCGCTGCTGCGCGGGTGGACCACCCGTCGGCGGGCGATCGCCGCAATCTACCGCGCCGGACTCGCCGATGCCCCGGTCCTCGTGCCACCCGAGTGCGACGCCGGCCACGTCTATCACCTGTTCCCGATTCGATCGACCGAGCGGGTGGCGCTGCGGGCCCATCTGGCAGCCCAGGGCATCGACACGCTGATCCACTACGCCACCCCGATCCCACGGCAGCCGGCTTTCGCCGCCACCGACCCGGCCGACTGCCCCATCGCCGCTCGGGTGTGCGGGGAGGTGCTGTCGCTCCCCCTCTACCCGGCGCTCGGCAACGACGACACCGCCTCGGTCGTCGCGGCCGTGAGCAGCTTTCCCGCCCGGCGCGACGCGGGAGTCGCCCGGTGACCGCCCCCGCACCGGTCGCTCTACCGGTCGCTCGAGAGGAGCACACGTCCCCATGCGCGCGCTGATCACGGGTGGTGCCGGCTTCATCGGTTCGCATCTGGCCGAGGCCCTGCTCGCCAAGGGGCACGAGGTGTCGGTCATCGACGACCTGTCGACCGGCTCGATCGACAACATCAGCCATCTGAAGGCCAGACCGGGCTTCCACTACGTCATCGACACGGTCACCAACGAGCCGATCGTGGCCGAGCTCATCGACCACAACGACGTCGTGTTCCACCTCGCCGCGGCCGTCGGCGTCAAGCTCATCGTCGAGGAACCGGTCCGCACCATCGAGACCAACGTGCACGGCACCGAGGTCGTCCTCAAGCACGCGAACAAGAAGAAGAAGCTGGTCTTCATCGCCTCCACCTCGGAGGTGTACGGCAAGAGCACCGACGTGCCCTTCCGCGAGAACGCCGACCTGGTGATGGGCGCAACCACGAAGCATCGATGGGCGTACGCGTGCAGCAAGGCGATCGACGAGTTCCTCGCGCTCGCGTACTACAAGGAGAAGAAGCTGCCGATCGTCATCGTCCGGCTGTTCAATACGGTCGGGCCGCGCCAGACCGGACAGTACGGCATGGTCCTGCCCACGTTCGTCCGCCAGGCGCTGGCCGGCCATCCGATCACCGTGTTCGGCGACGGCACGCAGTCGCGCAGCTTCACCTACGTGGGGGACGTCGTCGACGCGCTCGTGACCCTGGCGCAGACGCCAGCGGCGGTCGGCGAGGTCTTCAACATCGGCGCCTCCCAGGAGATCACCATCCGGGAGCTCGCCGAGCGGGTGCGGGCGCGGGCCAACAGCCAGTCGCCTATTGTCTTGATCCCGTACGATCAAGCCTACGAGTCGGGCTTCGAGGACATGCCACGCCGGGTGCCCGACACGAGCAAGATCAACAGGGTCATCGGGTTCCAGCCACGAGTCGGGCTCGACGAGATCATCGCCGAGGTCATCGACTACTTTCAGAGCCGCTGACCGGCGCCCCGCCGCCGCCGTGGGGACAGGCTGGCGTGGCCTCTCCACCCGCCGTATACTGGGAGGGTGGTGCCCGCCCGCGTCCTATTCGGCGGTCTGTTACTGCTGCTCAGCGCGGGGTCGGCCCGCGCGGCCGAACTGAAGCTGGAGTTCCACGACGGCCGCGTGACGCTTGTGGCCCGCGACGTGTCTGTCCGGCAGATTCTCAGCGAATGGGCCCGGGTCGGCCGGACCCGCATCGTCAACGGCGAGCGCACCAGCGCGACACCGGTCACGCTGCAGATCGACGGGCTGCCGGAGCGCCGAGCCCTCGACGTGATTCTGCGTTCGGCGGCCGGGTACATGGCTGCGCCGCGCCGGGCCGACAACCCGGGACCGTCTCGGTACGACCGCATTCTCGTGCTGGCAGTCAGCACCCCGCCGGCCGCGACGAACCGGCCGTCCACGCCGGCGGCCTTTCCGACGCCGCGCACCGCCGCGCCGACCGTCCTGCAGCCGCCCGGGCCTCTTCTGCTGCCCGAAGACGTCGAACCGGCCCCAGATGAGGACGAGCCCAGCGCGCCTCTCCGGTCACAGCCGGGGCTGGCGCCGGCGCCGCCCTCCGCGCCAGGCACGCCGCCAC
>MELE01000252.1:4259-5192 GCA_001768615.1 Acidobacteria bacterium RIFCSPLOWO2_12_FULL_67_14b
CGCCGTTCCCTCGCGTCCCTGGTTCCGCCTCCCGCCCCACGACAGTACCCGGCGGGACGAGCGTGCCTGGAGTGATGTTGCCCCAGACACCCCCGCCAGACCGGCCTGGCACAGACCGATAGACGGAAGGGGTCCGGTCGAACGGGTTAGAATTCACACACCCGCGGGCGGGATTCTGTCTGCCCGACCCACACGCGAACGATGTCCGACGTCGACCGTTACCGACCTGAAGATCAGCGGGGGATCGACTCGCTGTACCGCCGCATCTTCGGCTCCGACGCGGCGGCGGCGAGTCGTCTGCGTTGGGACTGGCAATACCGGCGCAACCCGAACCTCCGCAACGGCGCGCCGCTCATCTGGGTGGTGCGCGAAGGCCCGACCATCGTGGGTCACTACGCGACCATGCCGGTGCGGCTCGCCGTGCGGGGGCGCGAGCTGGACGCGGCCTGGGGCACCGACGCGATGGTGGCGCCCGAACGCCGGCGGCAGGGGCTCGGGGAACGGCTGTTCCGGACCTGGGATCGGAGTGTGGACGCGTCGATGGGGCTGGGCCTCTCGGACCCGTCGCAGCAGCTCCTGAAGAAGCTGCACTGGCCGGAGCTGCCGCCTGTGCCGTGTCTGGTCAAGCCGCTCACACGGCGTGCCTTCCGGCGCGCCACCTGGCCGACGGCGCTGAACCGGCTCGTGTCGGCGGTGTTCACGCTGCCGGTCGCGAAGGTGGTGGCGCGGGCCCGGCCGCTGCGGGCCGAGGTCGAGCCGGTGCGCCGGTTCGACGCCGGGTTCACGGATCTCTGGGGGCGCATCGGCGGCGCGTTCGATCTGGCCGTCAGGCGCGACGCGGGCTATCTCAATTGGAAGTACGTCGAGCCGCCGCACGTGCGGTACCACGTGGTGGCGCTCAACCGGGAAGGTCGGCGCGACGGGTACGCCGTC
>MELE01000253.1 GCA_001768615.1 Acidobacteria bacterium RIFCSPLOWO2_12_FULL_67_14b
CTCCGGCTCCTTCTCGTAGACGTCGAGCGCGGCGCCGGCGATCAGCCGCTCCTTCAGCGCCCACGCCAGCGCGCCCTCGTCCACCACGGGGCCACGCGACGTGTTGATCAAGTACGCCGTGCGCTTCATCTTCGTGAGCGCCTTCTGATCGATCAGGTGCTTGGTTTCCGGCGTCATCGGGCAGTGCAGCGACACGATGTCGGAGGTGGCCAGCAGCTTGTCGAGCGGCATCTGCGCCGCGCCCTTCAGGTCGGCGGGGTTCCGCGCCGCGTACGCCACCGTCATGCCGAACGCGGGCGCTCTCTCGGCGACGGCGCGGCCGATGCGGCCGAGCCCCACCAGCCCGAGCTGCTTGCCGCGCAGCTCCATGCCGAGCATGTAGTCGAGCGCCCACCCGGCCCACGCGCCGGCGCGGACGACACGCTCGCCCTCGCCGAGCCGGCGGGTCACGGCGAGGATCAGCGCCCACGTGAAATCCGCGCACGCGTTGGTCAGCACATCAGGAGTGTTCGTGACCACGATGCCGCGCTCGCGGCACGCGGGCACGTCGATGTTGTTGTAGCCGACGGCGACGTTGGCCACGACCTTCAGCGAGGGGCCGGCCGCGTCGAGCACGGCGGCATCGATCGCGTCGGTGAGCAGGCACACGAGCGCGCTCTTCCCCGCCACGCGCCGCAGCAACTCCTCGCGCGCAATGGCGACGCCGCCAGTGTAGAGGTCGACGTCGAACACGTCTTCGAGTTGCGCGATGACCGAGGAGGGAAGCCTCCTGGTGACCAGAACGGTCGGTTTCAATGGCCGTGACATTGGCAGTAGCCGCAGTGGTTGCAGCGTACCGCCGGCTCGATCAAGCACATGGTGTCGTCTTCGGCGCGCGGCAGCGGATAGCGGCCGAAGCTGAGGGCCCACCCACCTTCGCGGCCGAAGGCCGCTTCGGTGGGTGTCCGCCGTAGCTCGCCAGATTCATCGCGAGCGAAGGCGGACAGGTGCTTCTGGATCGCCACCCGCACGAGCGCGCGGATCTCGTCGTCGTTCATTCGACACACTCCAGCTGATCGACGATACCAACAATCGCCGCGTCCACGGGAGCGAGTTTCTTGCCGAGCGCCTCGCCGGCCGCCCGGCCTTCCAGGACGACGATCACGAGCTCGCCCACACCGGCGCCGACCGAATCGATGGCGAGCAGCGTGACGCCCCGGGCCTCGCCCTGCGGCGTCTCCGGCTGCACCAGCAGCAGCTTCGCGCCTTCGAACTGCGGCCGCTTCTGCGTCGCCACCACCGAGCCGACAACGCGCGCGAGGATCACTTCTTGCCCTTCACCGTCGACCAGTGATCGACGATGCCGACGATGCCGGCGTCGGCGGGCATCTCGAGCGGATGGAAGGGAAAGCTCGCTTCCTTGCCGCGGACGAAGAAGACCTTTTCGCCGACGCCCGCGCCGACCGCGTCGACGGCCACGAGCGTGCGGCCGACGTCTTTGCCGTCGGCGCCGATCGGTTGCAGGATGAGGAGCTTGGTGCTGTCGAAGCCGGGGTCCTTGCGCGTGGCGACGACGTCTCCGATCACGCGGGCCAGTTGCACGGCGCTACTCGGTGACGTCGATGTCGTCGATGATGCCGACGACGGCGGCATCGACGGGCACGTCCTTCATGCCCGAAGCCATCCGCGCCGAGCTGCCGCTGACAATCAGCACCGTCTCGCCGACGCCGGCGTCCACGGTGTCGATCGCGACCAGGTAATTGCCCTCGGCCTTGCCTTTCGGATCCACCGCGCGGGCCAGCAACAGCTTGCTGCTGACCAGACGCGGATCCTTCCGCGTCGCCACGACGGTCCCGACTATGCGCGCGAGCAGCATGGCGCCTGTGCCCTAGCAGGCTGCTGAAAAACGACAGCCAGAAGGCAAAATGCACAAGGCAAAAGGCGGAACAGTCCCGGATCTGGCCGTCGTTCGCAATTTTGCCTTGTGCATTCTGCCTTCTTCCTTCAGGTTGCTGGCTTTTTCAGCAACCTGCTAGGGGGCTATCTGCGTCATCGGCGTCATCTGCGGCTAGCTCTTCGTGCTGGCCTTGCCGATGGGCAGGACGTCTTCGAGGTTGGCGTGGGGCCGCGGAATGACGTGAACCGAAACGAGCTCGCCGACGCGGCGGGCCGCGGCGGCGCCGGCGTCGGTGGCGGCCTTGACGGCGGCGACATCGCCGCGGACGATGGCCGTGACGTAACCCGCGCCGATCTTCTCCCAGCCGACCAATGTCACCTTGGCAGCCTTCACCATGGCGTCGGCCGCTTCGATCATCGCGACCAGGCCCTTGGTTTCGACCATGCCGAGTGCTTCACCCATTTACTGCCTCCACATAGGCTTGGGGCTTGGGGCTTGGGGCTTGAAGAACCCCGTTCGTCCTCACGCCTCAAGCCTCAAGCCTATTTAAGCTGTCTGACCGCGTCCTCGATGAGGGCGGTGAGCTCGCGGTATGTTAGCCGAATTTCCGCGTCCGTGCCGGTCGGCGGCGGCTGCGAGGTGTGGGCGACGAGGCGCTCGCCGGACAGCGGCGCCTGCACCACCTGGCAATCGCGCTGGTCGCCGCCGGCCACCGTCGTCTCGTCGGTGCAAATCGGCGCCGGCGACGCGATGCCGTACATGCCGCGCAGCCCCTGCAGCCGATCGACTTCGCCGCGCGAGAGCAGGTTCTCGCGCCCGAGCGTGCGCGCCACCAGGCTGATCTTCGCGAAGTGCTCGATCGTCTCCATCCGGTAATACGCCGACATCACGTCGCCGGCCAGGGCCAGCGCGCCGTGATTGGCCAGCAACAGCCCGTCGTGCGCTTTCACGTACTTCCGCACCGCCGCCGGCAGCTCCTCGGTGGAGGGCGTGGCGTACTCGGCGATCGGAATGCTGCCGAGCGTCGTGATCACTTCGGCGAGCACGGCGCGGTCGAGGGCAATGCCGGCCACGGCGAATCCGGTGGCGGTGGGCGGATGCGCGTGCACCACGGCGCGGGCGTCGGGCCGGTTGCGATACACCTCGAGGTGCATCTTGATCTCGGACGAGGGGTCGCGATCGCCGGCGATCTTCCTGCCGTCGAGGTCCGTGATCACCATCATGTCGGCGGTCATGAACCCCTTGGACACGTTCTTGGGCGTGGTCATCAGCCGCCGCTCGTCGAGCCGGACGCTGATGTTGCCGTCGTTGGACGCGACGAACCCGCGTTCCCAGAGGCGGCGTCCCACCTCGACGATGTCGGCGCGGGCCTGGTCGTCCGGGGTCATCGCGGCACGTACTCCGCGCGGCACTTGTCGCTGCAGAAATACACCGGGCCACTGACGCCGGCCTGGCTGATCGCCTTGCCGGGCACGACGAACGTGCCGCAGACGGGGCACGGCGTCATCTTCACGCCGGCCTGCATGCCGCCCCGCCCGCGTCCGCCCGGCGCGCCCGCCGTGGTGGCGCCGCTCACGACGCCTTCGATGAAGCGCCAGAACACGCGCGCGATCACCCAGAACAGGGCGAACAGGAGAAGGACGCGGACGATCACGGCTTGGCGCCCCCGGTCTCGGGGTGGGCGTTCTTCAGGCCCTCGAGGCCCTTCTTCGCCGCCTGGCCTTCCGGCGAATTGGGCGAGAGCGTCGCCACGCGCTCCCAGGCCTGCCGCGCGCCGGCGAGGTCCTGCTTGCCGAACGCGCGCACGATGCCCACGTTCAGCAGCGTCTTGATGTGGTCGGGCTCGTTCTTGAGCGACTGGTCGAACTGCGCCAGCGCCCGATCGACCTGGTTCGTGTAGTAGTAGGCCACGCCGAGGTCGGTGGAGACGTTGGCGTCTTTGGGATTGAGCTTGATCGCCTGCTCGTACCACGAGATCGCCTGCGGGTACTGTTCGGCATCGAAGAACATGTTGCCGAGCTGGACGCGGGGCTGCGGATCGGTGGCATTCTGGGCGGCCACCGTCTCCATCGCCTGCACCCGCGCAGGATCGACCGGCGCCGGCTGCGACCCCGCTTGCGCCGGCGCGGCCGCGGCCTGGGCCACGGGCGCGGCCAGGCGCGCCGTGCCGGCCGCCTGCTGGCTGCCGAGCACCCAGCCGACGATCAGGCCAAACAACGATCCGGCTATCGCGAAGACAATCGCATCTGCTCTCATGGGGAATCCTCAGGATAGCAACGAGCGGCGTAGCCAGTCCACCAAAGCGCGGACCACGTCGCCGTCGGCGTTGAGCAGCGTGGCGCCGTGGCCGGCGGCGCTGGAAACGACCTGCTCGCGCGGGCCCGACGGCTCGCTTGCGAAGTCGCGCAACGTGCGCAGCGCGAGCGGGTCTTCGGCGCTGGCCGCCAGCCAGAGCGACCGCGCACCGAGCTTCTTCAGCAGGCCGGTGTCGGTGCGGAGCCCGCGGTAGTCGAGCGACGGCGACACCAGGCCGATCGCGCGCACGAACGGCAGCTCCACCGCGGCCAGCAGCGCCAGGCTCGCGCCGAGCGACGCGCCCACCAGGCCGACCGATCCGGGCCTCACGCCCGGCCGCGACGACAGCCACTCGGCCGCGGCGCGCACGTCCTGCACCATGTCCGGCAAGGCCTGCGGCGATCCGGCCGAGCTGCCGTGCCCGCGCAGATCGATCGCCAGCGCCGTCATGCCGGCGTCCTGGATCCGGTTGGCGATGCTGTCCCAGTCGCTCTTGTTGCGCGTCAGCATGTGGATCAGCACGACGGCGGGCGCCGGCCGCGACGACGCTTCGTAGAGTTCGCCGCTGAGCGTGGTGCCGTCGAGCGACGGGAAGGTGACCGCGCGTCCGCTCGCATCGGCGGCGGTCGCGATGAGTAGAAGGGCGAGCATGAGGACGGTGTCAGACACCCTTCCAGGATTTGCGTACCTGGCCTGAGCCGGTCGCAGGTACGCAGATTTTGGAAGGGTGTCTGACACCGTTACCCCAGCACCGCGAGATACTCTTTCACCACGCGGCCAAGCCCGACGAAGATCGCGCGGCTGATCAGCGCGTGGCCGATCGACACCTCGTCCAGGTGCGGCAGCTCGCGGAACATCGTCAGGTTCCGCAAGTCGAGATCGTGCCCCGCGTTCACGCCCAGGCCCAGCTCGTACGCGAGATTCGCGGCCTCCACGTAGTGGCCGAAGCTCGCCGCCGCCGTCGCCGGCCCGCGATCGAACGCCTTTGCGAACGGTTCCGTGTAGAGCTCGACGCGATCGGCGCCCATCGCCTTGGCCCACCGGATGGCCGGCGGCTCGGGGTCCACGAAGAGGCTCACGCGCACGCCCGCGACCTTCAGCGCGCCGATGATGCCGGCCAGCACATCCGCCGGCGTCGCCGCGGGCCAGCCCGCCTGGCTGGTGATCTCGCCGGGCGCGACCGGCACGAGCGTGCACTGATCGGGCTTCACCGCGAGCACGAGGTCGAGAAAGCCGGGCCGCGGATCGCCCTCGATGTTGAACTCCACCCGGCCGCCGAGCGGCGCCAGCTCGCCGGCGATCTCGTGCACGTCGGCGGTGGTGATGTGCCGCGCATCCGCGCGGGGATGCACGGTGATGCCCGGCGCCCCGGCATCGATGCACGTGCGCACCGCCTCGATCACCGACGGCTGCCGCCCGCCGCGCGAGTTGCGCACGGTCGCCACCTTGTTCACGTTGACCGAGAGCTTAGGCAAGATGCTCCCTCACGACGCCGGCGATGTCGTCGGCCCACGAGCGGATCGTGTCGTGGTCCTTGCCCTCCAGCATGATGCGCAACAACGGCTCGGTGCCGGAATAGCGGACCAGCAACCGGCCCTGGCCCGCCAGCCGTTCTTCGACGCGGCGCATGGTGTCGGCGATCGCCGGCACCGTCCTGAGGTCGGTCTTCTGTTTCACGCGCACGTTGACGAGCACCTGCGGGTAGGTGACGAGCGCGCCCGCCAGCTCGTCGAGCTCCTTGCCCGATTCGATCATGATACGCAGCACGTTGAGCGCCGTGGCAATCCCGTCACCGGTGAACAGGTGGTCCGAAAAAATGATGTGGCCGGATTGCTCGCCGCCGAGCGCGAGCCCCTGCTTCATCATCTCTTCCATCACGTACTTGTCGCCGACGCCCGTGCGGACGAGCGCAATCCCGCGGTCGCGCAGCGCGATCTCCAGGCCGATGTTGCTCATCACCGTGGCCACGACCGCGCCGCCGGGGAGCTTGCCTTCCGCCTGGAGATGGATGGCGCCCATCAGGAGCACGGCGTCTCCGTCGACGACGCTGCCGTGGCGATCGACAAACAGCGCGCGATCGCCGTCGCCGTCGAAGGCAATCCCCAGCCGCGCGCCGGAGGCCACGACCTCGCGCGCCAGCCCGTCGAGATGCGTCGACCCGCAGTCGAGGTTGATGTTGCGGCCGTTGGGCGTGATGCCGATCGGATGCACGTCGAAGCCGAGCGTGGTCAGCAACGCGGGGGCCAGCGCCGCCGTCGCCCCGTTCGCGCAGTCCACCACGATCGGCGCCCCGGCCATCGGCCCCGCATCGTCCAGGATCAGCTCGAGATGTTCGAGGTAGTGGGCCGAGAGGTCCCGCCGGTCGATGGCGCCGGCGTCGGCGGGCACGCGCCATGACGGATCGGCCACGAGCGTCTCGACCGCCGCCTCGAGCTGCTCGGTGAGCTTGGCGCCCGACCCCGAGAACACCTTGATGCCGTTGTCTTCGTACGGATTGTGCGAGGCCGAAATCACCAGGCCCGCATCAAATCCCTCGGTGCGCGCCAGGTACGCAATCGCCGGCGTCGGCACGATGCCGGCGCTGACCACCGCCGCGCCTTCGCTGCTCAGTCCTCTCGAGAGTTCTTCTTCGATCCATGTCCCCGATTCCCGCGTATCGCGGCCAATGACGATGCGAGGAGCGGTTCTCTGTGGGGACAAACCTTTCTTGTCCGCCGAAGCGCTCGGCGCGAAGGCGGAAGGTTTGTCCAACGCCCTCACTAACGCCGCCCCGACGCGGGCCACCGTTTCCGGCTCGAGCGGCGCCTGGCCGGCCTTGCCGCGAATGCCATCCGTTCCGAATAGCTTCATGGTTGTTTGGGCGCAATCGTCACGGTGACCACGGCGGTCTGCGGCGAGCGCAGCCGGAGGGTGGCGTCTGGCACACCGATGGTCACGATTTCTTTCACCGACCGGGATTCATCCGTCACCGACACGGGTTCGGTCACGGCGGCCGACAGCCGTCTCAGCGCACTCTCCGGGCCGGTCACCTCCACCGTTGCCGGTTCGCTCGTCACCTTCGTCACCGCGAAGCCGGCGGCGGGCGTGCCTTCGACGGCCGGTTCAATCGGCACCATCCGGGTGCCGGTCACCTCGAACTCGACGGTGATCGTCGAGGGACCGACCTGGACCACCTCGATGCCGTAGGGCACGCTGACCTGGCTCGCCGTGACGTGGAACAGGCGCCGGCCCGGGCGCGCCGTGCGCAGATCGAGCACCGCGGCCATGTCGCCCGACACCATCCGGCTCAACGCCCCGGACGATCCGCGCAGCCGGACTTCAACCGTGTCGGGCGGAATGCCCACCAGTTCGAGCCCGGATGGCAGGTTCTGGAACTCCACCGGCGCGCGCAGCACGCGCTCGACCACCCGCTCGCCCGCCACCACGAGCCACAGCAGGCCCGCGATGGCAATCGACAGGAACTTCAGGCCGAGGTTGCGAAAGGGATGGTAGGCCATCAGCCGAAGGAGTATCCCGCTTCACGCCGGTCCGCGCCGTTGCGGCGGATCCTGAGCAGCGTCCTGAGCCGCGTCCTCAATCGATCGACATCGAGTCCGTGCTCGAGGTCCCCGTCTTCGACCAGCGACATGCGGCCCGTCTCTTCCGACACCACGATCGCGACGGCGTCGTTTTCCTCGGTAACGCCGATGGCCGCCCGGTGCCGGGACCCCAGCTCGCGGCTGATCCGCGGGTTAACGGTGAGCGGCAGAAAGCACGCGGCCGCCGCCACGCGATCGCCCTGGACGATCACGGCGCCGTCATGCAGCGGCGAGCCGGGCTGGAAGATGCTCACGAGCAGGTCGTAGGTCAGCCTGGCATCGAGCGCGATGCCGCTCTCGATGTAGTTGCGCAAGCCGATCGACCGCTCGATCACGATGATGGCGCCGATCTTCTTCGACGCCAGGCTGCTGGCAGCCACCACCAACTCCTCGATGGTCTCGTCGTCGCTCCCCTTGCGATCGAGGCGGCGGAAGATGCGGGCGCGGCCCAGGTGCACCAGCGCCCGGCGGATGTCCGCCTGCAGCAGCACGATGGTGGCGAACACTACGTAGCCGATGAAGTTGCGGATCAGCCAGTTGAGCGTCTCGAGCTGGAAGTAGCGGGAAAAGTAGAAGAGCCCGACGATCGAGGCGATGCCGACCGCCAGCTGGACGGCGCGGGTGCCGCGAATCAGCTTGAGCAGCTCGTAGATCAGCACCGACACCACGACGATGTCGAGGATGTCCCACCAGGTGATGGGCGGCCGCTGGAGGAGCTCGGTCAGGAAGGACACGCTTGTTCACTATATAGGGGTCTCAGGTGGGGACAAACCTTCAGGTTTGTCCGGGGAGATCGACAAACCTAAAGGTTTGTCGCCACCGCAGCGTTGCGGATGGCGTCCGCCAGCCGCACCACCTGCACCATCTCCGCCACGCGGTGCACGCGCACGATGTGGGCGCCGCCGAGCACCGCGGCGGTGACGGCGGCCGCGGTCGGCCAGTCGCGCGCGTCGGGATCGAGCGGCCCGGTTGCCGCCGTCATGAACGACTTGCGCGACGGCCCGACGACGATCGGAAACCCCAGCGCCGCCAGCCGCTCGATCCCGGCCAGCGCCTGCAGGCTCTGCTCGGCGCGCTTGGCGAAGCCGAGCCCCGGATCCAGCAGGATGGCATCGCGCTCCACGCCGGCGGCCAGGGCGCGATCGACCGAACGCTGCAGATCGGCCGCGACCTCGCCCACCACGTCGACGTACTCCGCATGCGCGTACATGTCGGCCGGCCGCCCGCGCGTATGCATCAGGATCACCGGCACGCCGCGCGCCGCCACCACGGCGCCGAGCGCCGGATCGTAGGTCAGGCCGCTGATGTCGTTGACGATCGCCGCGCCCTCGTCCAGCGCGAGGGCGGCGACCTCCGCCTTGTAGGTGTCGATCGAAATCGGGATGCGGACCTTGCCGGCCATCGCCCGCAGGACGGGCCGGACCCGCGCCGACTCTTCGGCGGTGCCGACCGGCGTGGCGCCGGGCCGCGTCGATTCGGCCCCGACGTCGATCAGGTCGGCGCCCGACGCTTCCATCGCCAGGGCGATGTCGAGGGCGGCCGCCGCATCGAGCGCGGCGCCGCCGTCTGAAAAGGAATCGGGCGTGGCGTTGATCACGCCCATCACCAAAGTGCGCGGGCCGAGCACCAGCGGCGCCCGGCCCGGAAGAGGAACCGTAAAGTGTCGGCGCGGCGCGGCGGTCACTACTCCTGCGCGAGCGGCTTGTGGATCGGCTGCATCGGCGGCACCAGCGAGGGCAGCCCCTTGTCGCGCGGCTTGTCCGCCGCCGGCTCGCCGGCCGGCGGCACCACGGCCGCGGGCAGGTCTTCCAGCGGGTGGCCGTAGGCCAGCCGGCGGACCTGCTCGGCGTCGAGCACCTCGCGGGCCAGCAGCGCGTCGGCGATGTCGATCAGCCGCTGCTTGTGCTCGGTGAGAATCGCTGTGCACTTGGCGTAGTTGTCGTTGACGATCAGTTTGACCTCGGTGTCGATCCTGAGCGCCGTGTCTTCGCTGTAGTCGGTGTGCTGCGCGATCTCGCGGCCGAGGAAGATCTGCTCTTCCTTCTTGCCGAAGGTGAGCGGACCCATCGCTTCGCTCATGCCCCACTCGCAGACCATGCGGCGCGCCAGGTCGGTCGCGCGTTCGAGGTCGTTGCCGGCGCCGGTGGTGATGTTGCCGCTGGTGATCTCCTCGGCGATGCGGCCGCCCAGCAGGATGCCGATCTGATCCATCAGGTAGTTCTTCGAGTAGTTGTGCTTCTCGTCGGTCGGCAGCGACATCGTCAGGCCGAGCGCCATGCCGCGCGGCACGATCGTCACCTTGTGCAGCGGGTCGGCGTGCGGCAGCAGGATGCCGAGCAGCGCGTGGCCGGCCTCGTGGATGGCCGTGACCTTCTTCTCGTCTTCGGTGACGATCATCGAGCGCCGCTCGGCGCCCATCATCACTTTGTCTTTCGCGTACTCGAAGTGGTACATCGAGACGAGCTTCTTGTTGTCGCGCGCGGCGTTGAGCGCGGCTTCGTTGACCAGGTTCGCCAGGTCGGCTCCCGTGAAGCCGACCGTGCCGCGCGCCAGCACCTTGATGTCGACGTCGTCCGACATCGGGATCTTGCGGGTGTGGACGGCGAGAATGCCTTCGCGTCCGCGCACGTCGGGACGGTTCACGATCACGCGCCGATCGAAGCGGCCGGGGCGCAGCAGCGCCGGATCCAGCACGTCGGGCCGGTTGGTCGCGGCCATCAGGATCACGCCCTCGTTCGATTCGAAGCCGTCCATCTCGACCAGCAGCTGGTTGAGCGTCTGCTCGCGCTCGTCGTGACCG
>MELE01000254.1:0-684 GCA_001768615.1 Acidobacteria bacterium RIFCSPLOWO2_12_FULL_67_14b
GAATGCGACGGCTGAAGTGAGCTTCTACATCGGCGAGCCGTCCGCGCGCGGAAAGGGATTCGCCAAGCGCGCGCTGACCCTGCTGATGGATTGGGGCTTCGAGACCATGCGGCTCGAGCGCATTTGGGCCGAGGCGTACGCGTTCAACGAGGTGTCGATCGCACTGCTGAAGGCTCTGGGCTTCACGGAGGAGGGCCGGCTGCGATCGCACGTCTACCGGCAGGGCAAGCGATGCGATTCGCTGATGCTCGGTCTCTTGCGCGAGGAATGGCCCGCGCGATGATCCGCATTGCCGGCCGCGCCATCGGACAGGGATCGCCTGCCTATCTGGTGGCGGAGATTTCGGCGAATCACCATCACGCGTTCGACCAGGCGGTGGCGCTCGTGCGCGAAGCCGCGCGCGCGGGCGTCGACGCCGTGAAGCTGCAGACCTACACCGCAGCGACCATGACGCTCGATTCAGCTGCGCCGTTGTTTCGCATCGGCGAGGGCAGCCCCTGGGCGGGGCGGCGGCTTTACGAGCTCTATCAGGAAGCGCATACACCCTGGGAGTGGCATGCCCCGCTGCAGCAGGTGGCCGCCGAAGAGGGCCTTGCGCTTTTCTCGACATCTTTCGACGAGTCGGCAGTCGATTTTCTCGAGTCGCTCGACATGCCGGCCTACAAGATCGCGTCCTTCGAACTG
>MELE01000254.1:693-5805 GCA_001768615.1 Acidobacteria bacterium RIFCSPLOWO2_12_FULL_67_14b
GGTGATTATCTCGACAGGCATGGCCACCGAAGACGAGATTCGCGAATCGGTCGAGTCGCTCCGCGCCGCAGGCTGTCGCGATCTGGTGTTGTTGCGATGCGCGAGCGCGTATCCCGCGCAGCCGGCCGACATCCACCTGCGCGCGATGCAGACGCTGGCGAGTACGTTCGGCGTCGACGTCGGCCTTTCCGATCACTCCCTGGATCCGGTGGTGGCCGTGGCGGCCGTGGCGCTCGGCGGCGCGCTGGTGGAGAAACATCTGACGCTGGACAGATCGAAGGGCGGGCCGGACGCGGCGTTCTCGCTGGAGCCGCGCGAGCTCGCGGAACTGGTGCGCCAGGTCAGGACCGCGGAGCAGGCGATCGGCACCAGCACCACGATTCCCGGGCCCACCGAGGCCGAGCGCGCCAGCCTCGCGTTCCGGCGCTCGCTGTTTGTCGTCGAGGACATGGAAAACGGAGAAGCGTTCACGCGAAAGAACGTGCGGGCGCTCCGGCCCGGTTACGGCCTGCCACCGAAGCATCTCGAACGCGTGATCGGCAAGCGAGCCGCCGCGCGCATCACGCGCGGGACGCCGCTCAGCTGGGATCTCGTCGAGGCATGAGCCGGCTGCTCATCGTCGGCTGCGGATCGATCGGCGCGCGGCATGCGCGGAATGCGGTGACGCTTGGCGCCGGCGACATCGGAATCGTCGATGTGGACGTTCAGCGCCGCGCGACGGTGGCGCAGGAAGTGGGTGGCCGCGGGTTCGAGAGCCTCGAGGCCGCGCTCGACTGGCAACCCGAGGTGGCCGTCATCTGCACACCGCCGGCGCAGCACGTGGCGGCAGCGCGCGCGTGCGTCGAGGCAGGATGCGACCTGCTGGTCGAGAAGCCGCTGTCGGCGTCGCTCGAGGGGATTGACGAGTTGTCGGCGGCGATTACTCACCATGACGCCGGCGCCGCGGTGGCCTACCAGCTCCGCTTCCATCCGGCCATCTCCCGCCTTCGGGCGCTCGTCCGCGGCGGGACGCTCGGCCGGCTGCTCGTCATCCGCGCCGAGTTCGGCCAGTATCTGCCCGACTGGCGGCCGTCTCGCGATTACCGCGAGACCTATACCGCGCAGGCATCGCAGGGCGGCGGCATCCTGCTCGATGCGTCGCACGAAATCGACTACGTCCGGTGGATCGCCGGCGACATCTCCGGCGTGTTTGCGAGAGCCGAGCATCTGAGCGACCTGAGCCTTGATGTCGAAGACACGGCGGCGCTCGTGCTGCGAATGGAGCGCGGCGTGATTGGCGAGGTGCACCTGGACTGTGTGCAGCGCGGCTACGCGCGCGGCTGCACGCTCATCGGCACCGAAGCGACCGTGCGCTGGGACGTGGTGTCCGGCCTCAGAATCACGGACGCCAAGGGCGCCGTTCACGAGGAGCCGTTGACGTCAGAGCCGAACGCGCCTTACCTGGCAGAGCTCGACGCCTTCATGTCGGCTCGCGACGCCGTCGAGCCGTTCGCATCCATAGACGACGCGAGGCAGGTGCTGGCGGTTGCGCTGGCCGCACGCCGATCGTCGGCAGAACGACGCGAGATCGCTCTCTGAAGATTGCGACCGTCGTGCAGGCCCGGATGGGCTCCACCCGGCTGCCCGGCAAAGTGCTGGCAGACCTTGGCGGCCGTCCTGTGCTGGCCCACGTCCTCGAGCGTGCAGCCCTGATCGCTCCGAACGCGACGCTGGTGTTGGCAATACCCGCCGGGCCGTCGGACGATCCGCTCGAGGAGGTGGGTTTGAAAGCGGGCGCGGTGATTGTGCGGGGCAGCGCCGAAGACGTCCTCGATCGCTACCACCAGGCGGCGGAGCGTGCGGGAGCCGACGCCGTCGTGCGCATCACCGCCGATTGTCCGCTGCTCGATCCGGCCGTGTCGTCGCAGGTCGTGGCCAGATTTCTCGCAGGCGATGTGGACTACGTGTCGAACATTCACCCTCCAACCTTTCCGGATGGTTACGACACCGAAATGATGTCGTCGGCCGCGCTCGACGCCGCGTGGTATGAAGCGGCCGTTCCGTACGAACGCGAGCATGTCACCCCGTTCATCTGGCAGCGGCCGGGTCGCTTTCGCCTAGCCAACGTCGCCGAGGAAGTGGATCGATCGTCATGGCGGCTCACGCTCGATACCGCGGAAGACCTGGAGCGCATCCGCCGGATCTATCAACAGCTCGGCCCGCGGGGCGCCTTTGGCCTCGCGCAGATCATTGCGTTGCGGCCCACGGCATGACGTTCAACGAACGGGCCAGCCGCGTGATCCCCGGCGGCGCCCACACCTACTCCAAAGGGCGCGATCAAATGCCGGCCAACGCGCCGGAGGCGTTCGTGCGCGGCAAGGGTGGACGCGTGTGGGCCCTCGACGGACGTGAGTTCGTCGACTGGGGCATGGGCATCAACAACGTGCTCATCGGCCACGCGGAGGACGCAATCGATCAGGCCGCGTGCGATGCGCTCCGGCAGGGACAGAACTTCTCACGCCCCACGCCGCGGGAAGTGGAGCTCGCCGAATCGCTCGTCGAGCTGATCGACGGCATCGACATGGCGAAGTTCGCCAAGAACGGCTCGGACGCGAACAGCGCCGCGCTGCGGCTGGCCCGCGCGGTCACGGGCCGCTCGCGCGTGCTGTTCGATGGTTCGGCGCCGTTTCTGGCCATCAACGACTGGTTCATCGGCCATACGCCGGTCAACGCCGGGGTTCCCGGAGAAGCGACGGCGCTGGCGCATCCGTTTGTCTATGACGATCTGGCGAGCGTGGGGCGATTGTTCGGCGAGCACAGCGGGGAAGTAGCCGCGGTGATTCTGGAGCCCTGCCGGGAGCGGCGGCCGGCCGCCGGATTTCTCGAAGGGCTCCGCGCGCTGTGCGACGCGCACGGCGCGCTCCTCGTCTTCGACGAAATCGTCACCGGTTTCCGCTATACGCTTCACGGCGCGAGCCGGCTGTTCGGTGTGCGGCCCGATTTACTGGCGATCGGCAAGGGGATGGCCAACGGCTACGCGATTTCAGCGCTCGCAGGGCGACGCGACGTGATGCACCGCGGCGGACTCGAGCACTCCGATCCGCGCTGCTTCCTCCTCTCGACGACCAACGGCGCCGAGCAGTCGGGGCTGGCGGCGGCGATGGCCACGATTGCGTTCTACAAGGCACACGACGTCATCGGACAGCTCGACCGAACCGGGCGCGAGGTGGCGTCGGCCATCACCACGGCGGCCGCGCAGGCGGGCATTGCGGATTTTCTGAGTGCCGGCGGTGATTTCGGCTGCCGGCCGGCGATCGCGTGCCTCGATCATCAGAAACAGCCGTCGGCGGCGCATCGCACGCTGTTTCATCAAGAGCTGCTGAAACACGGCGTGTTCATGCCGTGGATCTGCCCGTCGTTCCGGCACGGCCTCTCCGAGCTGGATCAGACGCGCGAGGCCTGCGTGCACGCCGCGCGCGTCTACGCGCAGGCGATCGAGTGCCGCTCGGTCGACGGCCTGCTGGAAGGTCCGCCCGTCAAGCCCGTCATGCGCCGATACAATTAGTCAAGGATTCCCGTTCATGCCCCAGAAAGACACCCGCGACATCGTCACGGTGTATCGCGCCTCCGGAGAACCGACGGCGATTCTCAACAATCTTCGCCGCTGCACGAAGTGCGCGATCCCCGAGACACAGGAGACGATCGTCTTCGACGAGGCCGGCGTCTGCAACGTCTGCCGTCAGCAGGAATACAAGCAGTCGCAGATCGACTGGGCGGAACGCGCGCGCGAGTTCGCCGCGCTCGTCGATGAATACCGCGGCAAGCACGACTACGATTGCATCGTCCCCCTCAGCGGCGGGAAGGACAGCACCTTCACGCTCTACGAGCTGGTCACGCGCCATCGGGTGAAGCCGCTCGTCGTCACGTTCGATCACGGGTTCCTGCGGCCGACGACGCTCGCCAACACCGAGCGGACCATCAAGAAGCTCGGCGTGGACTATCTGAAATACCGCCCGAGCTGGAAGGTGGTGCAGAAGCTGATGCTGGAGTCGCTCCACCGGAAGGGCGATTTCTGCTGGCACTGCCACACGGGCATCTTCTCGTATCCGATGCAGATCGCCGTGAAGTTCAAGGTGCCGCTGGTCGTCTGGGGAGAGCCGAGTGCGGAGTACACCAGCTACTACGGCTACGACGAGCCGGAGGAAGTCGACGAGCGCCGGTTCAACCGCTTCGTCAACCTGGGCATCACGGCCGAGGACATGCTCGGGATGCTGGGCGGCGAGGTCACGATGCGCGACCTCGAGCCGTTTGCATACCCGCCGCCCGCCGAGCTGCGAAAGCTGAACGTGCGGTCGGTCTGCCTGGGCAGCTACATGCCGTGGAACGTGAAAGATCAAGTCGAGATCATCGCGCGCGAGCTGGGGTGGCAGGGAGCGGCGGTGGAAGGCGTGCCGCCCGGGTACGAGTACGAAAAGATCGAGTGCGCCATGCAAGGCGTGCGCGACTACCTGAAGTTCATCAAGCGGGGATTTGCCCGTACGAGCCACCTGACGAGCATCGACATCCGCAACGGCCGCATGACGCGGGAGGAGGCGGCCAGACTCATCGAGCAGCATGAAGGTCAGCGGCCGCCGAGCCTGGACGTGTTCCTGGAGTATGTCGGCCTCACGGAAGCCGAGTTCATGGACATTGCGATGAGTCATCAGGTGAGTCCCAACGCGCACGATCCCGGCGCCGTCCGGCCCGGCGCCCCGCTGTGGGATCAGCCGTTGTGGGATCGAAGCCGCTGACATGATTGCGGTGGTCGACTACGGGATGGGCAATCTCCGGTCGGTCTTCAAGGCGCTCGAGGCGATCGGCGAGGAGCCTCGCGTGACGCGCGACGCCGCCGATCTTCGATCCGCGACGCACATCGTCCTGCCGGGGGTTGGCGCCTTCGCGCAGTGCGTGGCCAACCTGCGCGCCACGCAGCTGGTGGACGTGCTGGAGGAACAGGTGCGCGAGAGGAAGAAGCCGTTTCTGGGGATCTGTCTCGGCATGCAGTTGCTCGGGCGGGACAGCGAGGAAGGCGGACGGCACGAGGGGCTCGGCTGGTTTCCCGCGTCGGTGCGTCGCCTGCATGGCGACGTCGGC
>MELE01000255.1:0-695 GCA_001768615.1 Acidobacteria bacterium RIFCSPLOWO2_12_FULL_67_14b
ACCGGCGTCGGCATGACGCCGGCGGTGCAGTCGCGCCTGTTCGAGCCGTTCTTCACGACCAAGGAAGTCGGCAAGGGTACAGGGCTGGGGCTCGCCACCGTCCACGGCATCGTCAAACGAAGCGGCGGCAGCGTCAACGTCTACAGCGAGCCCGGGAAGGGCGCGTCGTTCAAGGTCTATCTGCCGATGGCCGAGGGTGCCGCGGCGCCCGCCGAGGTGCTGCCGCCGATGCCGCGGGAGCGCGCCGGCACCCATACCGTGCTGGTGGTCGAGGATGCGGAAGGGCTGCGCGACCTGGCGCGGAAGCTGCTGGAGCGGCAGGGCTACACGGTGCTGGTGGCGGCCAACGCGCAGGACGCCGTCCGGCAATTCGAGACGCACCCGGCGATCGACGTGCTCCTGACCGACGTAGTGATGCCCGGCGCCAGCGGGCCGGAGCTGACACAGGAACTGGTGGCGCGGCGCCCGCTCCTGAAAGTGGTCTACATGTCCGGCTACACGGAGGAGGCCATCGTGCGGCACGGGGTGATCAAGCCCGGCATCATGTTCCTCCACAAGCCGTTCACCTCCGAAACGCTCGGGCAGAAGATCCGCGAGGCGCTCGAACCGTAGGCGCTACTGCCGCAGATCGGTTCCCTTGGTCTCGCGCGTGGTGAGGAGCCCGACGAGCGACAACGTCGCCACACCCGCCAGGT
>MELE01000255.1:761-16013 GCA_001768615.1 Acidobacteria bacterium RIFCSPLOWO2_12_FULL_67_14b
TGAACCCGAAGCCGAGGCACAGCATCGTCACCGCGCCGGCGGTGCCCGACTCGAACAGCGCCGGCATCACGAGGCCAAAGACGATTGCGCCGGCCACCATCCAGATCATGGCGCGGCGGCGGCCGCTCTCCGCCAGGATGCCGGCGATCGGAATGGTCGCGGCGAAGAAGAGGATCGCAAACAGCTGCATCACGAGAAACTCGTCGCGGCTGTAGCCCAGCTTGCTGGTACCGTGCGAGAGGCTGAACACGGACATCAGGTAGAACAGCGCGTAGGCGACGACCGAGATCAGGATGCCACGCAGCACCGTCAGCGGATGGTCGCGGAGCACGACGAAGATCGGCAGCCTGACGCGCGCCTGGTCCTTCTTCAGCGCCTCGGCGAAGATCGGCGTTTCGGTGATGCTCAGGCGCACGTAGAGGCCAATCAGCACCAGCGAGGCGCTGGCCAGGAACGGGATGCGCCAGCCGAACGAGAAGAACTGCTCGTTGGGGAGGTATCGCGACAACAACAGGAAGACGCTCCCCGACAGCACGAAGCCGACCGGCGCGCCGAGCTGCGGGAACATGCCGTACCAGGCGCGCTTGCCGGGCGGCGCGTTCTCGGTGGCGAGCAGCACGGCGCCGCCCCACTCGCCGCCGAGGCCGAGGCCCTGGCCGAAGCGGCAGATCGCCAGCAGCAGCGGCGCGGCAAAGCCGATCGTCTCGTAGGTCGGCAGCACGCCGATGATCACCGTCGAGATACCCATCGTCAGCAGCGCCGCCACCAGCGTGGTCTTGCGGCCGATGCGGTCGCCGAAGTGGCCGAAGAGCACGGAGCCGATCGGCCGCGCCACGAAGGCGATGGCGAACGTGGCGAGCGAGGCGAGCGTCGCCGTCGCCGGGTCCGATGACGGAAAGAACAAGCGCGGGAACACCAGCACCGCCGCCGTCGCGTAGATATAGAAGTCGAAGAACTCGATGGTCGTGCCGATCATGCTGGCGAACAGGACCTGGCCGGGCGTGTTGAGGGGTCGGGGGGTGTGGGTCACGGGCGTTAGCGTATACGATGGGCTCGAGGGATAACCATGACCCGTCTTCACATTGCCACCGTGCTGGCGCTTTGCAGTGTCGTTGCCGCTGAGGCGCGGGGACAGGACATGCCCACCGATTACCAGGCGGTGCTGACCGCGCTCGGAAGGACCGGCGACTTCAAGGACGCCGTGCTCAAGGTGAACATCCCGCGCGGTGACTTGCGCGTGACGATCAACGGGCGGAGCGCGCCGACGCCGTTCGGCTTTGGCGGCTGGGTCGCGCTGACCAGGGACGCCGGCGGCGCCGACGTGATGATGGGCGACCTCGTGCTCACCGAAGACGAGGTCAACCCGGTGATGTCGGCGATCCTCGACAACGGGCTCGACGTCACGGCGCTCCATAACCATTTCTTCTGGGAACAGCCGCGCATCTTTTATATGCACGTGCACGGACATGGCCAGGCCGCGGACCTGGCGAAGCGGCTGAAGCCGGCCATCGCCCTGATCGACGCCCGCCAACACGCCGGTGCTTCGGCGGGGCAGCCCGCGCCGCCCACCGCCGCGGCAGGCACGCTGGATACGAAGGCGCTCGCGAGCGTCATCGGGCACGACGGCGAGCAGAACGGACCCGTCTACAAGATCACGATCGGCCGGCCCGACATCGACCTGCGCGCCCACGGCGCCCGCATCAACGCGCGCATGGGCCTCAATACCTGGGCGGCCTTCTCCGGCACCGACGCCGACGCCATCGTCGCCGGCGACGTCGCCATGCGCGACCGCGAGGTCACGCCGGTGCTCAAGGCGCTCCGGGCCAACGGCCTCGCGGTGGTCGCCATCCATCACCACATGACCGACGTGCAGCCCGCCGTCATCTTCCTGCATTACTTTGGACAGGGACCGGCCGCGAAGCTGGCGCAAGCGGTGCGCGCCGCCGTCGATCAGACCGCGAAATAAAACCACGAAGCTCACGAAGAGAACCCCGAAGTTCACGAAGAATTCTTTAGGAAAAGTCCTTCGTGTTCTTCGTGATGATCTTCGTGGTCTTCGTGGTCTGTTTGACTACGGGCGCGCGACGAAGGTGCGGTTGAGCACCGCCGCGAGCCGGACGCCGCCGAGCGCGAGGCGCTCGTCGATCGCGGGCAGCTGCGCACGGTAGTACGCCTCGTCGATGTTGGTGTCGGACTTCACCAGCGCGGCCTTCCCGAGCGCCCACGACTGCTCCGCCCACTCCGCCGGCGTGCCAGGCGGCCGGCCCGCCCATTGCTTCTGCGCGATCAGCATCTCGAGAATCGCGAGGTAGGCGGGATCGTCCAGGCCGCGATGGGCGATCAGCCGGCCGTCCCATACCGAGTGGAGGTTGCACGGGCTCGGCTTCGCCGGGTCGTTGCCGCAGTTGGCGGCGCCGAACAGGCGCACCAGCACGTCGTTGCCGCCACGGCCGACGCCGAGGGCGTGAAAAGGCTGGTGCAGATCGCCGATGAAGTGGACGAGATACTTGAGCGCGGTGGCGCGGTCCGCGCGATCGAGCGCGCGGTCGGCCGCGCGCTGCTCCATGTAGGTGATGCGATCGACGGCGCAGTCGCGCCACCGGTCGCCGCGGGAACCGGCCGCCACCTCGGGCTGGCGGGGACAGTCGCGATCGCGGTCGTAGCCGGCAGCGTCCGGCGGGATGTTGAGGTAGTGCCAGTAACCGGTCTGTTGCTGATCGGTCCGCTGCTCGTCAGCCCAGCTCGCAACCGCGGCCAGCGTTTGCCCGTCGAGCAGCCAGGCGACATTCTGCCGGGCCACGGCCGTCAGGTGATTCGCGGCAACCAGCCCGATCAGCCGATGCCCCTGCCCACCCCACGCCTGCAGCGACGACGCCGCCGCCAGCATCGCCAGCACGACGAGCACTCGCGTCTTCATCCGACGCACGACCGGCACCCCATCCGGAAGATGGGCGCCGCGGAACCAAGCGACATGGCCAAGCGTATCAGCGGTTGCCCGGACGCCCGCCGCGCGGCGGCGGCGGGTTCTTCAGCAGTTTGTACTGGTTGATCGCCGCGTTCACCTTGAACTCGATCCCCATCTTGCCGATCTCGGCGGTCGACTTCGCGGGGTCGCCCGACACGCCCGAGTCTTTCGGCCCGCCCCACGGCATGATGCGATCCTTGCGGACCCCCGCCGGGTGCACGAACAGCATCTGCGACGTATCGCTGATGCCGGCGTGGCTGCCGATCACGCTGTCGTCGTAGCCGAACGCGGCCTGCAGCCACGCCCGGTAGTGCACGCGGCCTTCCTCGTAATAGTCGGTGAGCGCGTACGCCCTGGTGGGGCCGCCCTTCCATTCCTCGTTGAGCTTGGCAGCCACGTTGGTCAGGCCGGCCTGGTTGCCGCCGCTGTCGCCGATGAACAGGATGTCGGTGGCACCGTGCGCTTTCAGGCTGCGCGCCGCGGCGTCGAGCAGCAGGTCGTAGGCCGGTGACGGCAGCGAGATCGCGCCGGCATTCTGCCGATCGGGATCGCCCTCCGGCACGTACTGGATGGTCGGGGCCACCAGCGCGTTCTTCAGCCGCCGCGCCATCAGGTTCGACGCGTAGGTGACGACGTAATTGTGCTTGCCGAGCACCATGTGGTACCCGTTCTTTTCCGTTCCGCCCGTGGGCACGATGAACACGGTCTTTCCCACCTTCATCGCATCGCGGTTTTCTTCCCACGTCAGCTCGTCGATGAACACGGTGTCGGGCGCTTTGGTCGGCGTCAGGCCCGCGGGCGCGGTCTCCATGGTCGGACCGGTCGGCCGCGGCTGCGCGTTCTGCAACCGTCCGCCGCCGCCGCCCGCGCGCGGCGCCTGGGGCGGCGCCACCGGCGGCTCGGTGCCGTCCATCATCCGCTTGATCTGCGCGAGTGCCAGGTCCATCTTGATCTGGAGCAGCGCCTTGCCGATTTCGGGCGTCGCCTTCGACTGGTTATTGCCGCTGACGCCGTTGTTCGGATAGTCGTTGCCGGTCAGCCGGTCGCGGCGGATGTGCTTCGGCGCGACGAACAGTAACTCCGACGTGTCGAGGATGTTGGCGTGGTTGCCGACCTGATCGTCGGCGACCTTCAGCAGCTTCGCCGCATACGTGTTCTGCTCGGCGTGCGCCTTGGTGTAGTAGTCGTCCACCCAGTACGCGGTGGCGGCGCCCTGCCACGTGGCGTTGAGCTTGTCGGCCGCCGAGCGCATGCCGGTCCGATTGCCACCCGACTCGCCGAGGAACAGGACCTTCTTGAAGCCGCCCGCCTTGAGGCTGCGGCCCGCGTTGACGAGCAGGTCGACGAACCGCTCTTCCGGCAGCGTGATGGTGCCGGGCTTGCCCATGTGGCCGCCGGGGTTCTCCCAGCTGCCTTCGGGCACATAGGTGACGATGGGGGCGACGAGCGTCTTGCCGACGCTGCGCGCGATCTTGTCGGCGGTGTAGTCCATGACGAACTTGTGCTCGCCGTCCACCATGTGCGGGCCCTTCTGTTCGGTGCCCGCCGTCCCGACGATCACCGTCGTCCAGCCGGCCGCGATCAGGTCGCGGGCCTCGGCCCAGGTCAGCTCTTCGAGCTTGACGGTGTCGGGGGCCTTGCCGCCGGGTGCGGTGGCCGGCGCATCGGCCGGGCGCTGGCCGGCGGTGGAGATCACGAACAGGACGGGAAGGGCCAGGATCGACAGCCGAACGCGATTCTTCATGCGCCAAGCCTATACCGACTTGCGACATAATCTGAATCCTATGCATCGCCTGGCGTGTGCCGGTCTGATAGTGTGGCTGGCCGCTTGCGGTGCGGCCAACCCGCGGCCCGCGGCCACGCCCACCGCGCCCCTCCAGCGGCAACAGTGGCTCGAGATGTTCGCGCGGGGGTACTTCCCCGGCCGCAGCGGACAGATCTTCATCGTCGCGCGCGAGGGCGACTTCATCACCGAGCGCGATCCGCTCTACCAGTTCATGCACGGGTCGCCCTGGGACTACGACACGCGCATTCCCCTGCTGTTCCATGGGGCGCCGTTCGTGAAGGCGGGACCGCGGAGCGAGCCGGCAGCGCAGCAGGACATCGCGCCCACGCTCGGATCGATCGTCGGGGCGCCGGTGCTCTCGACCTACACGGGCCGGGCGCTCGCCGGCGCGATCAACGCGGGCGCCGGGCGTCCGCGCCTTGTCTCGGTGATCGTCCTCGACGCCATGCGCGCGGACTACTTCGACACCTACGCCGACGTCATGCCGACGCTGTCGCGGATGCGTCGCGAAGGCGCCTGGTTCTCCGAAGCGCGCGCCAGCGTGCTGCCCACGGTGACCGGCGTCGGCCACGCCACGATTGGGACCGGGACCGATCCCCGCTTCCACGGCATCACGGTGAACAACCTCTACAACCGCGCCACCGGCAAGGTGCAGCCCGCCTACGACGCGCTCGATCCGCGGGAGCTGATGGCGCTCACGCTGGCCGACGGCTGGAACCTCGCCACCGACGGCCGCGCGGTAATCATCGGCCAGGGCGGCGCCATTCGCGCCACCGCGGGCCTGGTCGGCCGCGGATCGTGCCTCATCGGCGCAAGGAAAGTGCTGGCCGCCAGCTACGGCGGTCCCGACGGCGGATGGGAAACCAACCCCGAGTGCTACGCGATGTCCGAAGCGCTGAAGCCGTTCGTGGGACGAAAGGTCTGGGAGGCGGTGAACGGCACCTGGATGGGCCACGACATCGCCAGTGCCTCGAAGTTCCGCGCGTCGAGCCTGTTCCAGAAGTTCGAGGGCGAGGCGCTGCTGGCCGTGGTCGAGGCGTCGGCCGCCGGCGCCGACGAGGTCACCGACTTCGTGATGGTGAACATGAAGGGCCCCGACTACGCCGCGCATGCGCACGGCCCGGCATCGGCGGAGCTGCAGGCGACGCTCGCCGAGCTCGATCGACAGATGGCGGCCTATCTCGCGCTCGCCGACCGGAAGGCCGGCCCGGGCCGCAGCCTGATCGTGATCACGGCGGATCACGGCACGCCGGGCGAGCCGTTGCCGGGACGCCGGCACCATGCCGATCAGATCATTCCCCTCGTCAACCAGCGCTTCGATCCCGAAGGCAAGATCATCCAGTACTACGGCGACGCTGCGAACAACCAGCTGTTCATCGACACCGCGCGGCTTCAGTCGCTCGGGTTCTCGCTGAAGGACGTGGCGACCATGCTCGAGGGCATTGATTTTCTGGCCGCGGCATTCACCGAAGACGACGTGCGCGCGGCGCAGGCCGCCCTGCCGCGAGGCTGGTTGCAGAGACAGGGAGGAAGGCGGAACTGAAGTTCCGCCTCTACACTCCGCCCGGGCTGAGGTGCTGCAGGAAGTAGCGCGCGATCAGCTTGTAGACGTGCGGCGTGGTCCCCGGCCCCTCCGCAATCGCGTGGGTCCGGTTCGGATAGACCATCGAGTCGAACGGCTTGCCCAGCTCGATCAGGCGGTTGATCAGCTTCTCGGTGCCCTGCGCGTGCACGTTGTCGTCGCCGGAGCCGTGGATCACCAGCAGCTTGCCGTGCAGCCCTTCGGCGAAGTTGATCGCCGACCCGACCTTGTAGCCGGCCACGTTGTCCTGCGGCAGGCCCATGTAGCGTTCCTGGTAGATCGTGTCGTAGAGCCGCTGATCGGGAACCGGCGCCACCGCCACGCCGACGCGATAGATCTCCGGAAAGCGGAACATCGCGTTGAGCGTGTTGGTGCCGCCGCCGCTCCACCCCCACACGCCGATCCGATCGCGATCGAGATACGGATACGCGGCGACGAGCGCGCGCATGGCCGCCGCCTGATCGCGCGAGGATAGATCGCCGACGGTGCCGTAGACCACCTTCCGCCAGTCGGCGCCGCGTGGCGCCGGCGTGCCGCGGTTGTCGACGCTCAACACGACGTAACCGGCCTCGGCGAGGGCGCGGTGGAACAGCCCGGTCCCGCCGCCCCACGAGTCGTTCACCGTCTGGCCCGCCGGCTCGCCGTAGACGTGCGCAATCACCGGGTAGCGCTTCACGGGATCGAAGTCCGGCGGCTTCAGCATCCACCCGTCGAGCACGACCCCGTCGCCGATGCCGATGGTGAAGAACTCCACCGGCCGCGCCAGCACCGGCGCGAGCTTCGCGACGACCGCCGCGGTGTCGGTGAGCGTCCGCAGCGGCGTGTGCCCCGGCAGTTCGACGACGTCGGTGACGGGCGGAAGGTCGAAGCGCGAGTAGGTGTGGAACGCCAGGCGGCCGCCGGGCGCCACGGTGTAGCGATGGGTGCCGGCCTGGGCCGCGGGCGTCAGGCGCTCGGGCGTGCCGCTGCCATCCAGCTTCGATCGATAGAGGTAACGCTGCCCCGCGTTCTGCGGCGACGCGACGAAGTAGAGCCAGCCGCCCTCCTCGTCGACGCCGGCCACGTCGGTGACGTCGGCGTCGAACTTCGTGACGAGCTGGCCGTCACCGCCCTCGCGCGGCACGCGGTAGACGTGCTGCCAGCCGTCGCGCTCGCTCATCCACAGGAACGTGCGGCCGCCGTCGATCCACAGGACCTCGTCGACCACGTCCACCCAGGTCTTCGACTCGTCCCGGAACACGCGCTTCACTTCGCCGGTGCGGACGTCCGAGGTCAGGAAGTCGTTGCGGTTCTGCAGGCGATTGAGCTGCTGGATCGCCACGGTGTTCGCATCGATCCACGACAGCCGGGCCAGGTAGGTGTTGCGCGGATCGCCGTCGGTCCTGATCCACGTCGTGTCGCCGCCGTCGGCGCTGACCACGCCGATCCGCGCCGCGGAGTTGGTCGTGCCGGCCTTGGGGTACGGAATGCGCGTGATCGTCGGATAGAGCGCGTCGGTGTTGTTGATCAGCGAGAAGATGCCGACGCCAGTGCTGTCGAACTGCCAGTACGCGATCGAGCGGCCGTCCGGGCTCCAGCGGAACCCGTCGCGGACGCCGAGTTCCTCTTCGTAGACCCAGTCGGAGGTGCCGTTGATCGTGGTTTCGGATCCGTCGCTCGTCAGCTGCGTGATCCGCCCGTCGTCGATCCGCTCGACGTAGATGTTATTGGCGCGCACGTAACCGACGCGCGTGCCGTCGGGCGAGAACTTCGCGAACATCAAGGACGAGGCCGGCGCGGCGCCGCCTATTTTCCTCAACCCACCGCTCTTCAGATCGAGCACCCAGTAGTCGCCGCGCGTGTTCTGCCGCCACACCTTCCGCGTGTTGGTGAACACCAGCAGCCGCGTGCCATCGTCCGACCATACGTAGTCGGCAATCTGTAGGGCACCCCCTCTGGGGGTGCCGTCCTCGGGTTTGGGGGTGCCGTCCTCGGGCACCAGACGCGACCCCGCGATCAGGATACTGCGCGCGCCGGTCGCGGCGTCGTAGCGGACGATGTCAGAGCCCTTGGCGGGCTCCGGCGATCGCTCGACGGTGGTGTACGCGGTGCCGTCGGCCAGCCAGCGGGCGGGCCCGAACCGCGGCAGCGTGTATTCGTTCGCCTGGAAGATGCGATCGATCTGCTGATCGAGCCGGCGGGCGCGCTCGTCCTGCTGCGCGCCGGCCGTCTGTGCCGCCATCAACGTGACGAGCACGAACACAAGACGGGATCGGACTAAGCGAATCATGCGTCACACTGTATGTCATGGGCCGGGGGCACGATATGATTTCGTCGTGACTCTGACGCCTCAAGTTCTGGCAGAGCGTTCGGTGCCGCGGCCCTTTCAACAGTTCTTCCGGACCGAGGCGGCTGGTGGCGCGATGCTGCTGGTCGCGGCCGTCCTGGCGTTAGCGATCGCCAATTCGCCATGGGCGGAGGCGTACGAGCGCCTGTGGCACCTCCCGATCTCGATCGCCGCCGCTGGCCACGGTCTCTCCCTGACGCTGCGCCAGTGGATCAACGATGCCCTGATGGCGGTGTTTTTTCTTCTGGTGGGTCTGGAGATCAAGCGCGAGTGTGTCGCCGGAGAACTGGCGGCGCCGCGCCTGGCGGCGCTCCCGATTGCGGCAGCCGTGGGAGGCATGGTGGTGCCCGCGGCCATCTTCGGGGCCTTCACCTTCGGCCGGCCTGCGGCCGACGGCTGGGCGATCCCGATGGCGACCGACATCGCCTTCGCGCTGGGCACGTTGTCGCTGGTCGCGCCCCAGGCCCAGCTGTCGGCCAAGGTGTTTCTGTCGGCGCTGGCGATCGTTGACGACCTGGGTGCGGTGGTCGTCATTGCGTTCTTCTACTCGCAGGCACTGTCCTGGAGCGCGCTTGCGGGCGTCGCGGCGATCCTGATGGTCCTCGTCGGGATGAACCGCGCAGGGGTACGGCGCCTGAGTCTCTATCTGGTGCTGGGGGTGGCGCTGTGGTGGTTCGTCCACGAGTCCGGGCTGCATGCCACCGTCGCCGGCGTCTTGCTGGCGATGACCATTCCCACGAGGAGTCGCATCAACGCCGCGCAGTTCTCGACCGAGGTCCGGGGCCTGGTGGACGAATTCGATCGGGCCGAGACCGGGGATTACCTGGTGCTGACGAGCAAGGGCCAGCAGGAGGCCCTGTTCGCGATCGAGCGCGCGAGCGAAGGGGTCGCCGAGCCGTTGCTGCGGCTCGAGCACGCGTTGCACACCGTATCGGCGTTTGCCGTGATGCCGCTGTTCGCCCTGGCGAATGCGGGCGTGGCCATGACCGTCAGCGTGCCGGACCCAGGTCTGGCGGCCGGCACGATCCTGGGTCTGACCATCGGAAAACCCGTCGGCATCACGCTGGCCGCATGGCTCGTGGTCCGGTCGGGGTGGGCCGACCTGCCACGCGGCATGAGTTGGCTGACGCTTCACGCGTGTGGCTGGCTCGGGGGCATTGGCTTTACGATGTCCCTCTTTGTGGCGACGCTGGCCTTTGCCGGAACGCCGTTACTGGATGCGGCCAAGACGGCCGTCATGGCCGGCTCGCTGATTGCGGGCGGCATCGCCGCCGCGCTGCTCAGGCGAGACCGGCTCGAATATCGGCCGTCCGACGACGCGGCCGTCTGATCGCGGCGCGGCGGTGCTGAGCGGCGGCAGTTCCTGGAGGGCGGTGGAGCACGTGGCGCTCTACATTCGGGACCGTAGCTCGCCGTCGATCGCGGCCAGGAACTCTTCTGTGGTCAGATAAGGATGGTCCGGCCGGATCAGGATCGCCAGGTCCTTCGTCATGCGGCCGGACTCGACCACGTCGACGCAGACCTTCTCGAGCTTCTCGGCAAACCCTACGACATCGGGCGTGCCGTCGAAGCGGCCGCGATACTGCAGGCCGCGCGTCCACGCGTAGATCGAGGCGATCGGGTTGGTCGACGTCGGCTTGCCCTGCTGATGCATGCGGTAGTGACGCGTCACGGTACCGTGGGCCGCTTCGGCTTCCACCGACTTGCCGTCCGGAGACATCAGCACGGAGGTCATCAGGCCGAGCGACCCGTAACCCTGCGCCACCGTGTCGGACTGCACGTCGCCGTCGTAGTTCTTGCAGGCCCAGAGGTAGCCGCCGCTCCACTTCAGGTTCGACGCCACCATGTCGTCGATCAGCCGGTGCTCGTAGGTCAGGCCCTTCGCCTCGAACTGCGGCTTGAACTCGGCGTCGTAGACGCGCTGGAAGGTGTTCTTGAAGGTGCCGTCGTAGATCTTGAGGATGGTGTTCTTCGTGGACAGGTAGACGGGATAGTTGCGGCCCAGCGCGTAGGTGAAGCAGGCGCGGGCGAAGCCCTCGATGGAGGCATCGAGGTTGAACATGCCCAGGGCAATGCCGCTCCCTGTGGTCTTGATGACCTCGCGCGAAATCGGCTCGCCGCCGCCCGCGGGGGTCCAGCTGAGCGTGATGGTGCCGGCGCCCGGGAACGTGAAGTCCGTCGCGCGATACTGATCGCCGAAGCCGTGGCGCCCCACCACCACGGGCTTGTCCCAGTGGGGAATCAGCCGCGGCACGTTCCTGCAGATGATCGGCTCGCGGAAAATCGTGCCGTCCAGGATGTTGCGGATGGTCCCGTTCGGCGACTTCCACATCTGCTTCAAGCCGAATTCCTTGACCCGCGCCTCGTCCGGCGTGATCGTGGCGCACTTCACGGCCACCCCGTGCTGGCGCGTCGCGTTCGCGGAATCGATCGTGATCTGATCGCTGGTCTGGTCGCGGGATTCGATGCCCAGGTCGAAGTACTTCAGGTCGATGTCGAGATACGGAAGTATGAGCTGCTCGCGGATTCTCTGCCAGATGATGCGCGTCATCTCGTCGCCGTCCATCTCGACGACGGGGTTTTTGACCTTAATCTTGGCCACTCGTGACTCCTTGGCGATAGCGGTAAACCACAAATGATATCGCAGATGTCTCCGCGTGGGTGGTAGCGCGGCTGGTAGCGCGGAACTTTAGTTCCGCGATTAAACTGTCCCCGCATGCGCCTCCAGCTGCTCGACTGGCTCATCATCCTGGCCACGCTCCTGGTGTGCTTCGTGCCGGCGCTGTTCTTCGGCCGGCGCGCCGGACGCAGCACGTCGGAGTTCTTCGCTTCGGGGCGGGCGGTGCCGTGGTGGCTCGCCGGTTTCTCGATGGTGGCCACGACCTTCAGCAGCGACACGCCGAATCTCGTGGCCGACATCGTCCGCCGTACCGGCGTGGCCGGCAACTGGGTGTGGTGGGCGTTCGCGCTGACCGGCGTGTCGACGGTGTTCTTCTACGCGCGCCTGTGGCGGCGCTCCGGCGTGCTGACCGACCTCGAGTTCTACGAGATCCGCTACTCGGGCCGGGCCGCGAGCGTGGTGCGGGGGTTCCGCGCGGTGTATCTCGGGCTGTTCTACAACTGCATGATCATGGCCACGGTGAACCTGGCCGCCTGCAAGATCGCGGCGGTGCTGTTCGGCCTGCATCGCTGGCAGACGCTGCTGCTGGTGGGCGGGCTCAACGTCGTGTTCGCCGCGCACGCGGGCCTGTGGGGCGTGCTCGTGATCGACATGATCCAGTTCGGCATCATGATGTCGGCGGTGATCGCGGCGGCCTACTTTGCCGTGAACGCGCCGGAAGTCGGCGGGCTGGCAACGCTCATCGCCAAGGTGGAGGCCCTGCGCGGGCCCGGCAATCTCCAGTACCTCAACATCCTGCCCGACTTCACCAACAACTGGGACATGGCCGTGGCCGTGTTCATCATGCCGATGGCGGTGCAGTGGTGGGCGGTGTGGTATCCGGGCTCGGAGCCCGGCGGCGGCAGCTACATCGCGCAGCGCATGCTGGCGTCGAAGTCCGAGCGCGACGCGCTGGGCGCCGTGCTGTTCTTCAACATCGCGCACTACGTGCTGCGGCCGTGGCCGTGGATCCTGGTGGCGCTGGCATCGCTGGTGGTCTACCCGGAGCTGTCGGACATCCAGCGCGCGTTCCCGAACCTGGATCCGAACCTGATCGGACATGACATCGCCTATCCGGCGATGCTCCGCTTCCTCCCCGTCGGCTTCATCGGCCTGATGGTGGGCGGCCTGATTGCCGCCAACTCGTCGACCATCCTCACGCACCTCAACTGGGGCGCGTCCTACCTGGTTCACGATTTCTATCGACGCTTCATCAAACGCGATGCCGGCGAGCAGCATTACGTGCGGGCCGGCCGGATCACGACCGTCCTGCTCTACGTCTGCGCGGCCGGCTTGGTCTACCTGCTCGACACGGCGAAGCAGGCGTTCGACATGATCCTGCAAGTGGGCGCGGGCACCGGGCTGCTCTACCTGGTCCGGTGGTTCTGGTGGCGGGTGAACGCCGCGAGCGAAGTGGTGGCGATGACGAGCTCGTTCCTCGTGTCCGTGGGGCTGCTCGTGCTGGCCCGGCGCGGCCTCGATCTCAGCACGCATCAGGCGCTGATGATCACGGTGGCGATCACCACGGTGTGCTGGATCGCGGCGGCGTACCTGGGCCCGCAGACCGATCCCGCCGTGCTGCGCGCGTTCTATCGCAAGGTGCGGCCGTTCGGCCCGGGGTGGACGCGCGTGCGCGCCGAGGCCGGCCCGCTGCCAGACGATGGCACGGCGGAGAATATTCCGCGGGCCCTGCTCGGCTGGCTGGCCGGGTGCACGGCGATCTGGTCGTCGCTGTTCGCGGTCGGGAACTTCCTCTATGGCCGCACCGGCGCGGCGCTCGGCCTCACCGCGGTGTTTGCAGTCAGTGCCGCCGCGTTGATCGCGGTCGTCAGGCCGTTGTGGAAGGCGGGGGAGGCTTGATCTGATCCTTGTCGGTTCAGGGGTTCAGGGGTTCAAGGGTTCAGAGGTTCAGGGGTTCATGAGGTTCACTGAACCGACCGAAGTGATCACGCAGGATCAGGCCCGCTTGCGAGGGCGCGCGGCCTTCTCGGTTCGTGATGACGGCGCGGCCTCGAGGGGAATCCACTTCTCAGCCCAATCGGCGATCGCGTTCATCGCGTCGGTGAGCCCCCGCCCTTTCTTCGTCAGCGAATACTCGACCCGGACCGGCGTGTCGGGCACCACGGTCCGCTCGACCAGGCCTTCCTGCTCGAGCTCCTGCAGCCGCTCGCTCAGCATCCGGTCGGTGATGTCCGGAATCGCGGCGCGCAGCGTGGCAAACCGGCATTTCTGCTTCAGGAGCAGGAACAGGATGGCGCCCGACCAGCGGCGGCCGATCAGCTCGCTGGCCCGGTGAAAGCGGGTACACAGCTGCGGCGCCTGGTTCGTGTCTTTCATGGCGGTTGACACCTCCAGAATACCATGGCATCCTAGTAACTATATATAGTATAGTAGATTCATATTCGGTAGCGCGGATCGCCAGATCCTCGCTGGACGACTGAAGGAGATTGGACCCATGGACGCAGGATTACTGATTGCCCGGATGGTGTTTGGACTGTTGATGGCGGCGCACGGCTCGCAGAAGCTGTTCGGCTGGTTCGGGGGCCACGGCCTGGCGGGCACCGCCGGGTTCTTCGAGATGCTGGGCTTCCGCCCCGGCAAGCTCTTCGCCGGCGCCGCGGCGGCGACGGAAGTGAGCGCCGGCCTGCTGGTGGCGCTCGGGCTGCTCGGCCCGGTCGGACCGGCGCTGATCGTCTCGGTGATGATCGTGGCGGCGGCGACGGTGCACTGGCAGCACGGGCTGTTCGCGCAGAACAACGGCGTCGAGATGCCGCTGCTCTACGGCGCCGCCGCGGCGGCGCTCGCGCTCACCGGCCCCGGCGCCTACTCGCTCGATGTGGCGGTTGGCCTGACCGCACTTTCGTCGGCCGCGATCGCGTGGGCGGCGCTCGCCATCGGCGTGCTCGGCGGGTTCGCCAACCTGGCCGCTCGGCGTCCCGTCCCGGCCCAGGCCGCGGCGTAACGGCCGAGGCAGTTCTCCTCGAATGGCGCTACGCTCGGACATGGGCCTCCTCGCTCGTGTCCGGGTCGTGGCGATCATCCTGTTGATCGCGGTCACCGTCTTCGCGGGACTGAAGTCCCGCGCTCCCGGCATCGAACCAGGCAGCGTGTCGGCGCAGGGGGCGGTGCGGCCGGCGACGGTGCAGCCGTTCCCAAAAGGCCTGATCGGCACGCTCGTCTTCCAATCCGACATCGCCGGCCCCGACAACCCGCAGGGCCGCACCCGCATCTACACGCTCGACCTCGCCACCGGCACGGTGGCCACGTTGACCCACGGCCGCGATCATCGGGATGAGAACCCGCGCTGGTCGCCGGACGGCCGGCGGATCGCGTTCAAGTCCAACCGCGGGGGCAACACCTACGACCTCTACGTGATGGATGCGGATGGTGGAAGCCCCGTCCGCCTGACCGATCATCCCGCGCACGATCACGACCCCGCATGGATGCCCGATGGCCGGAGCCTGATTTTCAGCTCGGAGCGCGACAGCCGCGGCGACCTGTATCGCGTATGGCTGGCCGATCGCCGCGTCGAGCGGCTCACGCGGAACTTCGTCGGCCGCGCGATCATGCCGGACGTGTCGCCCGACGGCCGCGCCGTGGCGTTTGCCGCGCAGACGCTCGCCCGCCTGCAGTTCTGGGAGTTCCAGATCCACGTGCTCGATCTCACCACCGGCACGACGCGCGCGCTCGACAACAGCGGCGGCGCGTGCTGGCCGGCCTGGTCGCCGGACGGCCGCGCGATCGCCAGTGTGTTGCTGGCCGAAGAGCCGTCGCTGATTCAGGTCCGCGCCGCCGACGGCAGCGGCGCCCGGACCCTGCGCGCCGATCCGTCTCGCTGGCACTACTACCCCGACTGGTCTCCCGACGGCCGCCTGCTTGCGCTGTCAGTGAGTCCCCAGCACCACGAGGGCGAAGACTGGGACCTGGCGATCGC
>MELE01000256.1 GCA_001768615.1 Acidobacteria bacterium RIFCSPLOWO2_12_FULL_67_14b
CGGTCCCGACGGTATGCTCTACGTCGCCACCGGCGAGACCTTTCAAGCCGAACTCGACCCCGACCGGGCGTCGCTCGGTGGCAAGATCCTACGCCCCACATGCGCGCGGTGCGCACGGTCGCCCCGGAGGCGACACGCGGGGACATGCGCAATTACGGCGCGCCGCGCAACGTTTGGTCTATCGTTTCGAGGAGGAGAGATAGAGATCGTTCGGCCTCATGATTTCCTTCAGCTTCCTGAAGCTCGGCAATTTGGCCCATGCTTCCATCACCGCGCGGGCCTCGTCGCCAAGGAGCTGTTCGCTGGGCAAGGTACGCTTTTCGGTCGGCAATGCGGCGTCGCGGAACAGGTATTTGTGGTCGATCCCTTGCCTCAAGGTGTCGGCCCGGGCGTTGCCATAATAGAGACGGTCCAGCCGGGCATGGTAAATGGCGGCGAAACACATCGGGCACGGGTCGCTTATGACGTAGATCTCGCATCCCGAGAGGTCGCACGTCTTCAGCCGCCGGCACGCATCGCGGATTGCCGCGACCTCGGCATGGGCGGTGGGATCGTGGTCTCTGATGACGGTGTTGTACCCCTCGCCGACGATCTCGCCGTTCTTGACAATCACGGAGACAACGGGCGTCAATCCTTCGCCGCCGGCCTCCAGGTTGCGGCGCGCTGTGTCAATCACGCGGCGCATGATGTCTTCCTTGTTCATCGCCCTCTCCCTTTTGTCCGTCGCGCGGCTTGGTACGGAAACCCGCGGCGCCCTGCCAAGGGTAGGCCGGCGGTCCAATGGCGTCCAGGTGTTCCGCGACCTTGCAGGGAACACGAACGGCACCGCTCGGCCACGGCCTTCCCGCCACGGCTTCGCCGACGACGAGGCGCCCGTTCGGCGACGGGCCCGAGGTGGAGAATTTTCTTCGGACACCGGACGTTCGATGCGCTATTCGTACCCGCTCGCGGCTACCGGCATGATCCGTGGCGAGAGGCGGCACCCGTGACGACGCGACCCCACAGACGCGGACTCCTCGTCAACGAGGCCCTGACGCTCATCCGCGACGGAATCCTCGATCTCTCGATCGCTCCGGGTGAGCACCTGAATGAGCGCTATCTGATGACCCGCTTCAAGATCAGTCGCACGCCGGCCCGAGAGGCCCTGAACCGCTTGGCCGCCGAGGACCTGGTCGACATCCATCCCAATCGAGGCGCCTTCGTGCGGCCCCTGAATGCCACCGAGTTGAAAGAGCTGTTCGAGGCGCTGCGCGTCGCCGAGCGGTTGGCGTGCTATTTCTGCAATTTCGACGATCCCGAGCTCATCGTCGACATCAAGCACATACACGACGAGCACCTGCGCGCGGTGCGCGAGCGACGCATTCTGGACATCAGCTATTGGTATCGGGAGCATCGCTCGCGGATCATCGAGACATCGGCGAACCGGCACATCATCGGCTTCTGCTACCGCATCTTCGACCAGATGAGGCGTGTCGTTTCCTTGATCTATCGCTTCGAGATGGGTCAGGCCGATTTTCCGCAACATCAATTGCGGTTGCTGAAACGGTACCACGCGGACGTTCTCGCGCATCTTCAGGGCAGGGATCGCAGGCGGCTCCTCGAAGCGTTTCTCGCGCAAGCGGATACCTTCGAGCGACGGGTCGCCGACGCGCTGTTGCGCAGTCGGACGATCGATTTCCTCGAGCTTGGTCGCCCGTTGAGCGCGGGATCGTCGGCAGGGACGGCGCCCAAATCCGGGTGAGATGGCATCGCAAGCTGGACCCTTGGAAAACGACCTTGCCTGGCGCGGAAGGGATAGGATATTCTAAATATCCAATATCGTCCGCCGTCCGCGTGGGTCTAAAACACGGGGGGTCGTGGCGGAAGGGATGGAATCGGGGAGAGCGCGGCATCGCGTCGTTCCGCTACGAGCCGCACGTGGAAGGTTTGCCAGCGGATCGGCGCGGTAGAGTACCATGGCGAAACAGGGCCGCAACCACGGGGCGCGGCGGCGCCCATGTGAATCTTGTTGGTGAGGGCCAGTTGGATTCCTTGAGGAGCTGATTGATGGGCTATCGGATCGGTGTCGACATCGGCGGAACATTTACCGACTTTTGCGTCTTCGACGAGCGCTCGCGGACGCTGCAAAGCCTCAAGGTGCTGTCCACGCCAGCCCAGCCGGGTTCGGACGTGATGCACGGCCTGCGCCGCCTGCAACAGCGATTCGAGGTTGACCCGGCGGACATTTCGTATTTCGCCCATGGCCAGACGGTGGGGGTCAACACCGTCATCCAACGGAATGGCGCCAAGATGGCCCTGCTCGCGACCAAAAATTTCCGGGACCTGCTCGAGGTCGAGCGGCTGCGCCTGCCCGAGGTCTTCAATCTCATGAGCGTTCGTCCCGCCCCCCTGATCAGCCGCGACCGCGTGTTTCCGATCGAGGAGCGCATGCGCGCCGACGGCACGGTCAAGGTGCCGCTCAACGAAGACGACGTGCGCGAGGCCGTCCGAACGGCCAAGGCCATGGGCTGCGAAGGGATCGTCGTGGCGTTCCTGAACGCCTATCGGAATCCCGCCCACGAGCGCAGGACGCTGGAGATCATCCGCAAGGAGGCTCCGGAGATGTTCGCCTTCACCTCCAGCGATGTCTGGCCGGTGATCCGGGAATTCGAGCGCACCATCACCACGGTGCTGAACGGCTATGTGCATCCCAAGGTGCGGGACTACCTGACGTCGCTTCAGCGCGTGCTGAAACGGGAGGGCGTCCCCGCCACGCCCATGATCACCAAGTCCAACGGCGGCGTGATGGGGGCCGAGCGGGGCAAGACGTCATGCGCGCAGGTGCTGCTGTCCGGCCCGGCCATGGGCGTGATCGGCGCCAGCTATGTCGCCGGCCTGTGCGGGGAAAGGAAGGTGCTGAGCCTGGACATGGGCGGAACGAGCGCCGATGTCGCGCTGATCGAGAATGGGCGTCCCCAGTACGGCGTCGGCGAGCACATCGGCGACTTCCAGCTCTTCATTCCCTCCGTCTCCGTGTCGTCGATCGGTGCCGGCGGCGGCTCGATCGCCTGGGTGGACTCGTACGGCTCGCTGAAGGTCGGCCCGGAAAGCGCGGGCTCGGATCCGGGCCCGGCGTGCTATGGCCGGGGCGACCGCGCCACGCTCACCGACGCGTTCGCCGTGTGCGGCTTCCTCGAGCACGTGAAGCTGGGCTTCGGTGAGGTGACCCTGGATACCGATCGGGCGCGATCGGCCGTCGGTGCGGTCGCCCAACGGATCGGCCGAGGGCTCCAGAAAACGGCCGAAGCCATCATCCATGTGGCCGTGTCGGGCATGTACCTGGAGTTCGGCAAGATGACCGCCAAGTACGGAATCGACCCGCGCGAGCTGGCCTTGCTGCCGTTCGGCGGCGCCGGGCCGATGATCGCCTGTTTCCTGGCCCGCGAGCTGGGCATCGGGCGCTTGGTGATTCCCACCGCTCCCGGCGTGCTCAGCGCCATGGGCGGCCTCATCTCGGACGTCAAGAACGATTTCATCCGCTCGCTCATGCTGCGACTGGACGACGGCGCGCTGGCGGACGTCCAGCGCGGCTTCAAGGAATTGACGGACGAGGCCCGCCGTTGGCTGAAGGACGAGGGACATTTCAGGGGTCGAACCGAGCTGCGCTACTCGGCCGACATGCGCTATCTGGGTCAGAAATTCGAGATCGAGGTCCCCCTGACGGTACGGGCCGCCACCAAGACGGGCTTCGCCAGGATGGCCGACGACTTCCACCGCCGCCATCAGCAGGTGTACGACTACTGCGATCCGACCGCCGCGGTGGAGATCGTCAATCTTCGCCTGGTGATCGTGGGCGTCAGCCCCAAGCCGGAGTTTCGCAAGATCGCGCGCTCGTCCAAGAGGCCCCAACCTGTCGCCGTGCAGCAGGTCCATTACGATGGCACCGCCCGTCGCGTTCCGGTGTTTCACAGGGCGGATTTGAAGGCCGGCTGCAGGTTCGCCGGACCCGCCATCGTGCTCCAGGACGACACCACGACATGCGTGCTTCACGACTTCGACGTGCGTGTGGATCCGTACGGACACCTCATCATTGAACGCCGCAGCTAGATAGGGCCGCCATGTCAATCGACAACGTCACTTTGGAGATCCTCGCCAACCACGCGCGCGCGGCGGTGGAGAGCATGGCCTACACCCTGCTCCGCACGGCGCACGCGGTCTTCGTGAGCGAATCGCAGGATTTCACGTCCACGCTCGTGACCGCGGAGGGCAAGACGTTCACCTACCACCAGGACACCGGCACGACCTGGATGGTCACCCTCGACTGCGAGGGCTTCATCAAGCTCATCGACAGTTACGAGGAAGGCGACATCTGCATCACGAACGATGCCTACAGCGGGTTCGTCGTGACGCATTATCCCGACCTGATGCTGTGGAAGCCGATCTTCTGGAAGAAGGAGCTGGTGTGCTTCGCCACCTGCTTCATCCACCACACGGACGTGGGTGGGACGGTGCCGACCAGCGTGTCGCGCGACAACACGGTGGTCTACCAGGAAGGCATCCGCGTCACGCCGCGCAAGCTGCTCAAGCGGGGCAAAGTCAACCGGGACGTGCTGGAAATGATCCTGGCCAACGTGCGTGCCCCCGAGCAGAGCTGGGGCGATCTGAAGGCGCAGATCGCCTCGATGAATACGGGCGAGCGAAAAGTGCACGAGATGATCGAGAGGTTCGGCCTGAAGACGTTCAAGGAAGGCATCCACGATCTGATCGACAGCGGGGAGCGTCAGGCCAGGGATATCATCCGGTCGATTCCCGACGGCGAATACCGGTTCTCGGATTACATCGACGAGGACTCGGCCGGCGGCTGGCCGGTCCGGATCGCCGCCCGCATGGTGGTCAAGGGTGACTCGATCCTGTTGGATTTCACCGGCAGCGATCCGCAGCTTGCCTCGGCGCTCAACGTCCCAACCGGGGGCGGGGAACGACCATGGATCGTCCTCAACGGCTTCGTCACCGCCTTCTATTCGTTGGTCCCGCACCTGCTGTTGAACTCGGGCCTGACGCGCCCGATCCGGTGCATCTTCCCGGAAGGCACGGTGCTCAATCCGCAGTTCCCGGCGGCGATCAATGCGCGCTCGATCGCGGCCATTCGTCTGCAGGACATCATCGTCGGCCTGCTGTCCCAGGCCGTTCCCAACCACATGCCCGCCGCGGCCGGAGGCGCGGTCGTCATCCTCAACGTGGCGACGGTGGACGAACGCACCGGCAAGCGCGTGGTGACGGTCATCAACCCGGTCATGGGCGGCGGCGGCGGCACGCCGCACGCCGACGGCCCGAATGGCGCAGGCGGCACCTGCAACTTCCTGATGAACACGCCGCTCGAGATCACCGAGGCGCATGCGCCAACCGACATTCTTCGCTACGAGCTGGAGCCCGATACCGGCGGCCCCGGGACCTACCGTGGCGGACCGTCCATCCGCATGGAATTCCAGATTCATTCCCCGAGCACGGTCAACACGCGCAACAAGGATCGTTCGAAGTTCCAGGCCTGGGGTGTCAACGGCGGCAAGCCGGGCAAGGCGGCCCGTTACCTCATCAATCCCGGAACCAACCGAGAGGTGGACACGGGCAATGCCGACAACTTCGCCATAGAGCCGGGCGACATCGTCAGCTTGGTCTCGTCCACCGGCGGCGGCTGGGGAAGCCCGCTGGATCGCGATCCCGAGACCGTGCTCGCGGACGTGCGGCAGGGATTCGTCTCGGTGGCCTCGGCCGAGCGCGACTACGGGGTCGTGGTGCGCAACGGAGTGGTCGACGGGCAGGCGACCCAACGCCGGCGCGCGGCTCTCAGGAAGGAAAAGGCCGCCGGGTACTTCGATTTCGGGCCCTTCCGCGACGAATTCGAGCGAGTGTGGCACGATGGGAACTACCGCGCCCTGACCGAGGTGCTGACCACCGTGCCCGTTCATTGGCGGTTCTTCGTCAAGCACCGGATCTTCGAGGCGCTGGCCCGCAGGGGCGGCACCGGGATCGGTGACGACGGATCGGCGGTGTACGAGGCCTTCGAACAGCTCGGCCGCGAGGTTCCCCTGCCGCGAAATTTGCCGGGGCCGAGGATGCGCGCCCGCAGCGGCCGGCGTCGAGCGGCGTCGCGCAACAGGGTGCCCGCATCCGCGTCGTCCGCGTGATCTCGGATGGAGTGCGCATCGGACAAAGATCGCGGCCCAGCGGATCGTCGGCTCGCGATCGCCGCTACGTTCTTGTTCGACCAGAGCGACGATGGCGAAAGTAATCCGGAGATGCGTGTTGACAGGCCGACACGGCCACACGGTATAATTTCTCGTGGTTTTCCATCCGCCAACCGAGGGTCGGCGGACGCGCGATCAAGAGTGTGAGGGCAACTGTCTGATGGCTTGTTGGCCAGAGGGCGGTCACCATTCAACCGGTGCGGATGGCGACACCGCCCCAAGGTCCCCCGAAGAGGGCCAACGGCACGAATATAGGCCGCAGGGGCTTTCCGGCCCGTGCGAGGCGATCATGGAGGGAGCTATGAAGCGTCAGTGGTTTTCGGATCTGTGTCGATGTGCCGCCGCGGTGACGATGGCGGCTGCGCTGTGCCTGACGGCGGCGTCGGCGAGCGCACAG
>MELE01000257.1 GCA_001768615.1 Acidobacteria bacterium RIFCSPLOWO2_12_FULL_67_14b
AGTTCCAGATCCAGGTCTTCGGCCAGGCGCCGCGCATCGACCTGCTCAAGGACGTCGACATCCTGCACGGCGACGCGCCCGACAGCGCGCCCACGCATCAGCAGATCATCGACTTCCTCACGCCGCAGATCTATCGCACCCCGGTGGCGCCGATTTCCGCGCTCGCCGGATGGGCGGCGATGAAGTTCTGGGAGAAGAGCAAGAAGTCCCAGTGCGAAGCCGAGATCGAGAACTATCGCGCCCTGATCATGCAGGGCGTCAACGTCGCCGCGCCGCGTTGCACGCAGTAGGCAAGTCCTCAAGTATCCTTGTCTGTATGAAGATTGTCGTCGCGCATAGTCCGGACTCGGACGATGCGTTCATGCACTATGGGCTGTCGAGCGGCAAGGTCGACAGCGAAGGCCTCGCGTTCGAACACCTGCTCGCGGACATACAGACGCTCAACGAGGCGTGCTTCCAGGGCAAGTACGAAGTGAGCGCGGTATCGTTCCACGCCTACGCCCACCTCGCCGACAAGTACCTGCTGTTGCCGCACGGTTCGTCGATGGGCGACAACTACGGCCCCGTCGTCGTGGCCCGCCAGGATGGACCGTCGTCTCTCGAGAACGTCACGGTCGCGGTGCCGGGATTGCTGACCACGGCGTTGCTGGCCCTGCGCCTGTACGATCCGCACGTGAGGTACGAGGTCATGCCGTTCGACAAGATCCAGGACGCGGTGCGCGACGGCTCCGTGCAGGCGGGCCTGTTGATCCACGAAGGGCAGCTCACCTACGGCGATGAGGGGCTGAAGAAGATCGTCGATCTCGGCGAGTGGTGGAGCCGGAAGACCGGCGGCCTGCCGCTGCCGCTTGGGGGGAATGTGATCCGCAAGGACCTCGGACCCGAAATGGTCAAGAAAGTGTCGCGCATCCTGCACGCGTCGATCGCCTATTCGCTGTCGCATCGCGACGAGGCGCTCGACTACGCGCTGCAGTACGGCCGCGGCCTCGAGCGAGACAAGGCGGACCAGTTCGTCGGGATGTACGTGAACGAGCTGACGCTGGATTACGGCGAGCGCGGGCGGACGGCGCTGCAGTTGCTGCTGGACGAGGCGCACACCGCGGGCATTCTCGAGCAGCGGGTAATTGCTGAATACGCCTGAGGCGGCGGCTACGCCTACGGCTTGGCCGGCGCGGCCGGCATCTTCCCCTTCGACTCGACGAGACGCTGCGCGAGGTAGTTGACCACCACCGTGTCGTTGCGGAGCGAGCCGAGGTAGGCAGCGCGCAGGAGTTGCTCGCGCCGTCCGCGCAGCGCTGCCGTGATGCCTTCCTTGACGGCGGGCATGCTCGGGTCCTTCTGGCCGGCGGTGTCGTGCGCCACCACCAGCACGAGGGTGTGGGCGCCGCCGTTGCTCACCACGCGGACCGAGCCGGGCGTCGTCTTCAACACCGCGTCTCGCAAGGCCGGCGGCGCCTTCTGCAGCGCCGACACCGGCACGAAGCCGAGGTCGCCACCCCGCTGCGCCGACTGCGGGTCTTCGGAGAAATCGGCGGCGAGGTCGCCGAAGGCGACCCCCGACTTCAGGCGCTCCATCAGCATCTGCGTCTTGGCCGCCGCCTCCTGCGGTGTGCCGGCATCATCACCGGTGCGGTTGCCGATCTCCGCCTCGCGGACGGGGGTGACGACGATCTGGGCAATGCGGTACGCCTCTTCAGCGCGGTTGAACTGCGCCTTGTTCGCGTTGAAGAAGTCGGTGACGTCCTGATCGCTGACGGTGACCTTGGCGATCACCTCGCGCTCGATCACCTTCTGCGCGAGCAGGTCCCGCCGCAGCTCCTCCCGCATATCGGCCTCCGTGAGGTTGCGCTTGGTCAGTTCCTGCCGGAACGCCTCTTCGGGCATGTTCTTCTTGGCTTCGGCAAACGCGGCGTCGAGTTCCGTACCCGGCAGCTCGATCTTCATCTCGCGCGCCTTGGCGAGCAGGATGTCCTGGACGATGAGCTCGTTGAGGAGGCCCAGCTTGGCGGTGAGGGTTTCCTCTTCGGAGAGCGTTTCCGACGCCTGAGGCGTGCGCCGGTAGGCCTTCTCGACCGCGTCGCGCTTGATCTCGCGCCCGGCCACGACCGCCCACGTGTCCGCCGAGGGCGGCGGGGGAGCGGCCGGGGTGGATCGGCAAGCGCCGGATAGAACGGCCAACGTGAAGGCAATCACCATTCGGTTCATGCCATTCATTGTATGCGGCGTTGCGACAGCGCCGACGGCGAGCGCCCCTGGTCAAATAATCCGCGACCCTTTGCGGAATTCTCCGCACCCGCCCGTTGCATATGTCCCCCTCCGGCAACGTGCCTGTCAGTGAGGCTGCGCCGAGAGGGCCGCGTCGATCGCGTGCGCGGCTCTCTTCCCCGCACCGGCCGCGAGGATGACCGTGGCGGCGCCGGTCACCGCGTCGCCGCCCGCGAAGACCATCGTCTTTGAGGTCAGCCCGGTGGCCTCGTCCGCCAGCAGGCACCCCTTCGCCGTGGTCGCAAGTCCGGCGGTCGTCCGCGTGAGGAGCGGGTTCGGCGTGGTGCCGATCGCGAGCACGACGTTGTCCACGGGCAGCACGAACTCCGAGTCCGGAATCGGGACCGGCCGCCGGCGGCCTGAGGCGTCCGGCTCGCCCAGCTCCATCCGCTGGCACTTCAGCCCGGCCGCCCACCCGCTGCCGTCGTCGATCACTTCGAGCGGGCCGGTGAGCCAGTGGAACGCCACGCCTTCCTCGATGGCGTGGTGGTATTCCTCGACGCGCGCGCTCATCTCCTCGTCACTGCGGCGGTAGACGATCATCGCCTCGTCCGCGCCCATGCGCAGCGCCGTGCGCACGGCATCCATCGCGGTGTTGCCCGCGCCGATCACGGCCACGCGCTTGCCGACGCGCACCGGGGTGTCGGCGTTGGGAAAGTCGTAGGCCCGCATCAGGTTGATGCGGGTGAGGAACTCGTTGGCCGAGTAGACGCCGTTCAGGTTCTCCCCCGGGATGCCGAGGAACTGCGGCAGCCCGGCGCCGGTGCCGATGAAGATCGCGGCGTAGCCCAGCCGATTGGTGAGATCGTCGAGCGTGAGCGTCTTGCCGATGATGACGTTGCAGACGATCTCCACGCCCATGGCCCTGAGAATGTCGATCTCCCAGTCGAGCACCGCCTTCGGCAACCGGAACTCCGGGATGCCGTAACGGAGCACGCCGCCGGGCGCATGCAGCGCCTCGTAGATCGTCACCGGATACCCGAGCCGCGCCAGCTCGCCCGCGCAGACGAGCCCGGACGGTCCGGCGCCGATGATTCCGATCTTCGCGGTCTTGGTGATCGCCGGCTCGATCGCGAGCGCCTGGGTGCGCTCCCAATCGGCGACGTAGCGCTCGAGATGGCCGATGGCCACCGGATCGAACCGCCCGCCCATGCTGCACTCGGCTTCGCACTGCGACTCCTGCGGGCAGACGCGGCCGCAGATCGCGGGAAGGGGGTTGGCCGATCGCAGGATGCGCGCGGCGCCGGTCATGTTGCCGGCCGCCACGGCGTGGATGAAGTCGCGAATCGGGATGTGGACCGGGCAGCCGTCGACGCACACGGGATGCTGGCAGCGCAGGCAGCGCTCGGCCTCGAAGGCCGCGCGCGCGGCCGTGTAGCCGCCGTTCACCTCGAAGAAGTTGTGGGCGCGCGCCTGCGCCTCCTGCGCCGGCATCGGCGTCTTGTCAAAGCGCCTGACTGGCATCGCCCTGACTCCTTCCCGACACGCAGCCGACGAGGTCGGAGGCGATCTTCTCCTCGCGCACGTAGGCCTTGTTGCGCCGCATCGCCGTGTCGAAGTCGACCTCGTGGGCGTCGAAACAGGGACCGTCGACGCAGGCAAATCGCGGCTGGCCGCCGACATTCACGCGGCATCCGCCGCACATGCCGGTGCCGTCGACCATGAGCGGGTCCATCGACACGAGCGTCTTGATGCCGTGGGGCCGCGTGGTGTCGGCGACCGCCCGCATCATCGCCATCGGCCCGATCGCCACCACCGCGTCCGGCCGGCCCGGTCCGCCGCCGGCGATCAACTGCGCCAGCCGTTGGGTGACGAAGCCGTGGAAGCCGTCCGATCCGTCGTCGGTGCACACCTCGACGCTCCTCGAGACGCGCGCCAGTTCGTCGGCGAGGATCACCAGTTCCTTGGTGCGCGCGCCGAGGATCGTTGTCGTCCGATCGCCGAAGGCGCTGCGCTCGCGCATGAGGCACAGCAGTGCCGCGGCCCCAAACCCGCCGCCAACGCCGCAAATGTGACCGCCCGGCGGAAGGTCGATCTCGCTGCCGAGCGGGCCGGCGACGTCGAGCAGCGAATCGCCGGGCTCGAGCGCGCAGACGCGCCGGGTGGTCGCGCCGGCCTCCTGCACGACGATCGTGATCGTGCCGGCCGCGCGATCGTAGTCGGCGATGGTGATCGGGATCCGCTCGCCGCCCTCGCGGACACGCAGCATCACGAACTGCCCCGGTCTGGCCGACGCGGCAATCAGCGGCGCGTCGAGGCGGAACAGCTTCGTGACCGGGGTCAGCCGGCGGGCGTCGAGGATGCGTGTCATGCGGCTCCCTTCCTCACAACTCCGGGTGCTCGTGCATCGCCTTGAGGCGGCGCCACCGGCGCTCCACTTCGGCCTGGATGCCGGCGACCACCTCCGCCTGGTCGGACTTCACCAGGTGGCGGGTCTTGCCCATGAGCTTCAACCATTCGGACACCGGCTGACGCCGGCCGGCGGCGTCGGGGTCGTAGGTCAGGGCGGTGTGTCCGTGCTCGACCTCGTACAACGGGAAGAAGCAGGTGTCGATGGCGGCCTGCAGCACCGGCTCGGCGGCGTCGTCGGTCGTGCGCCAGTTGAGCGGGCAGAAGGAGAGGATCTTGCCGTAGACGAGGCCCTCGTGCTTCGCGTACCACTGCGCCTTGGCCACCTTGCGCATGAGGTCTTCCGGGTAGCCCTCGCTCGCGGTGAACACATACGGCAGGTGGCACGCGGCGAAGATCTGGGCCGTGTCCTTGTGGTGGTAGCGCTTGCCTGTCGCCGCTGTGCCGACCTCGCTGGTGGAGGTGCGGTGGCCGAACGGCGTTGAGTATGACAACTGCGCGCCCGTGTTCATGTAGCCCTGGTTGTCGTACTCGAGAATCATCATGCGGTGGTTGCGGTGCGCGGCCCCGAGCGCCGGTCCCATGCCGATGTCCATGCCGCCGTCGCCGGAGATCATCACGAAGGTGACGTCCTTCCCCGCCGGCAGCTCACCGCGGCGCACGCGCTCGTGATACATCTCCACGAGCCCCGAGAGCGTGGCGGCGCCGTTCTGGAACAGGTTATGGACGTAGTTGACGCGGTGCGCCGTCGACGGGTAGCCCGTCGTCACCACCATCGCGCAGCCGGTCTGGTAGAGCACGACGATATCGCCCTCGAGCACGCGGCTGATCTGATGGAAGGTCGGGAAGTAGCCGCAGCCCGGGCAGGCGCCGTGGCCGGGCGCGATGCGGCTGGGCACCGAGGTCATCTTCCAGATCGGCTCGAGTTCCACGCGCAGCTTGCCGGTGGCCTCGTCACGCTGCACGTGCGCCATTCCGCGCGTGGCCTCCAGCGGGATGGGCGGCAGGCCGGGGCGGGCGCCGCGATCGGGCCGGCCGGGCGTGGCGCCGTGATAGGCAAACGGCGTCTCGACGTGCCGGCTGCGCGCCGCGGCGACGGCGTCGGCGAAGAACGCGCGGGCATCGTCGCCGTCGAAGTCTTTGCCGCCCAGGCCGTAGATCCGTGAGGCGACCAGCGTCTCGTTGCGGCGATCGAGCTGCAGCGCCGCCCGCACCTCGAGCGACAGGTTGCCGCCGCCAGCGCCGTACGAGTCGGCGCGGTCGCCGATCGTCACGCCGTTCACCGGCGCCAGGGCCTGGCGGAACAGCTCCGACGGGAACGGCCGCAACACGTTGGGCGAGAGCACGCCGACGCGCTCGCCGAGCGCCCGCCGCTCGTCGGCGGTTTCCTTCGCCGTCTCGGCCGCGGAATTCAGCAGCACGACCGCCGCCTCCGCATCGCGCATGCGATAGGCGTCGAGCACCGGATAGGCGCGGCCGGTCAGGGCTTCGAGTTCCGCGAACACGGCGGGAATCACGGTGCGCGCGGCGTCCATCGCCCGCGACAGCTGGACCTTGTTGTTGATCAGGTCCGGGTCGTTCATGTACGGCCCGAAGGTCCTCGGATGCTCGAGGTCGAGCGGCGTCGGATACTCCGGCCGCGTGCCGAGGAACCGGCGCACCGCGTCCGCATCGTCGAACACCTCGATGCGGCGCTTCTGGTGGCTGGTGACGAAGCCGTCGTAGCACACGATCACCGGCAGCCGGACGTCGGCATGCTCGCCAATCCGCACGGCCGCGAAGTTCAGGTCGTAGACCGCCTGGGGGTCCCGCGCGCACAGCACGATCCAGCCGGTGTTGAGCGCGAAGTAGATGTCGGAGTGATCGCCGCGGATGTCGAGCGGCCCCGACACCGCCCGCGCCGCCACGTTGAGCACCATCGGCACGCGCGTGCCCGCCTGCACCGGCAGCTGCTCGAGCGAGAAGAGCAGTCCGTTGGCGCTGGTGGCATTCAGCACGCGGCCGCCGCCGAGGGCCGCGCCGTAGCAGATGCCCGCGGCCCCATGCTCGCCGTCGCCGGCGATCATCATGATGTCGTGCTCGCCGTCGGCCTGCATCTTCGACAGGTTCTCGGCGACCTCGGTAGACGGCGTGATCGGGAAGTAGCCCATCACGTGAAACCCGATGTCACGCGCGGCCAGCGCGGCGGCTTCGTTGCCCCTCTTGAAGTCCACCTTCTGTTGCGCGGTGCCGGCAGCCCGGGTGCTGGTCAACGGCGGTGTCGGGATCTCGATCGCCATGCGTTCACTCACCTAGCTGATGAAACCGGGAAACTGCGGCACCCGCAGCTGGTCGGCCAACCCGGGTGTCTCGGCCTCGCGCGCGAGGGCAGAGGTCGGACACGACTCCACGCAGCGCATGCAGCCCTTGCAGTAGCGATAGTCGACGCCCATGAGCTCGCGCTCGAAGGTGCTGTCCGGTCCGCCGTCGCGCCAGACGAGGCAGAGATCCGGGCACACCAGATCGCAGGTGCCGCAGTGAATGCACTTGTCGTGATGCAGCACCGGCATCCACCCGGTGCGCGACAGCGAGA
>MELE01000258.1 GCA_001768615.1 Acidobacteria bacterium RIFCSPLOWO2_12_FULL_67_14b
ATGAAGAAATGCCCACACAGAAGCGCGGATTCTCTCCTCTGGGGATTAGAATCGTCCGTGTTTCTGTCTTTCTGTGTTTCTGTGTGAGTATTGGCGGTCGGAGCACAGCGAAAGCGACGAGGAGATGTATGCGACGAGCACTGATTGGACTTAGCGCAACGATCGTGTTGACGGCATCGCTGCAGGCGCAGCGGCCGGCGGCCCCGCCCGCCGGGCCCGATCCGATTCGGACCATGGTCGGCCGGCTCGAGCTGGAGAACTACAAGGCCACGCTCAAGGGCCTGACGCAGTTTGGCGATCGCCGCCAGGGCACCGAGCGCAACCGCAAGGCCGTGGACTGGATCGAGGCGCAGCTCAAGAGCTACGGCTGCACCGACACCGGGCGCATCAAGTACACCTACACGACCACGCCGCGAAACCCGAACCCGGCGGCGCGGCCGCCCGCGGATCCGAACGCCATCCCGACCTCGGCCGGCGGCGGGCGCCCGCGCGGCATCCGCGCCCGCACCGGCGTCAATACCGATCCGATGCGGCAGCCCGACGAACAGCTCCGCGCGCTCAACACCGAGCCGGCCACCGATGGCCCGCGTGAAGAGGTCTACTGCACCAAGGTCGGGAGCACCCGCCCGGACGAGATGTACATCGTCGCCGGTCACATGGACGGACACGGCTGGGGCGAGGCCGCCAACGACGACGGATCGGGCACGGCGCTGGTGATGGAGCTGGCGCGCGTATTCAGCGCGCCCGACGTGGTCACCGACCGGTCGATCCGATTCATCCTCTGGAACAACGAAGAGACGGGCCTCAACGGCAGCCGCGCCTATGCCACGCAGCGCGCGCCGCTCCAGGGCAAAGAAGACCCGCCCGGCTCGGGGCGCTATCCCGAGCCGCGGTGGCTCGGCATGATCCAGCACGACATGATGATGTTCGACCACGGCATGCCGCGCGCCGACGGCACGGTGAGCCCCGATCAACGGCCCGAAGCCGACGTGAACATCGAGTTCCAGTTGACGTCGAAGTTCGTCGGCGGCGCGCGGGAGCTGGCGTGGGCGCTGCACGCGGCCAACGAGAAGTACGCCACCGACTACCCGGCCGCCGTCGGCAGCCGCATGACCAACACCGACTCGACGTCGTTCATGGATCTGGTGCCGTCGGTGAGCCTCCGCGAGAACGAGCGCGGCACGCAGGTCGGCAACGGCTGGGATCCGCACTGGCACCAGCCCACCGACGTGTTCGCCACCTTCTCCGACAAGGACTTCAGGCTGGGATTGAACGCGGCGCAGACGACGCTGGCCGCGGTGGCGCAACTGACCGGCGCGAAACTGAAATGATGATCGTAGGCCCCCCCTTTAGGGGGGCCTACAAATCGAAAAACGAAAGGCCGGGGGTTAACCCCGGCCTTCGTCGTTATCGGAAGTCTTTGAGTCGTCGGCGGGCTCGTCCAGATCGTCGAGCCAGGGGTTGGCTTGCGGACCGGGGACGATGCCCGCGATGTCCGGATCAACACCGGGTTCGTTCGGGCCCGTCTGGCTGCGTCGCTGCTTGGCTTCGTCGCGGCGTACCGCCTTCTGCTTCTGCTTTTCGACGCGCGCCCGCTCACGCTCTCGCTTGCCTCGACCGAGGGGTCCTCGTGTGGCCATTCGTGGTCAGCCTGTCGCTTTACCAGCGTGGCTCGCGCCGGCCGCCGCCACCACCACCACCGCCACGGTTGCCGCCGAAGCCGCCCCCGCCACCGCGGTTGCCGCCGCCGCCACCGAAGCCGCCCCCGCCGCCGCGGGCTTCCTTCGGACGCGCCTCGTTGACAGTGAGTGTCCGTCCGCCCAGCTGCGATTCATGCAGCTCGGTGATGGCCTTCTGCGCGCCTTCGTCCGTGGCCATTTCCACGAAGCCGAAACCACGGGCACGTCCGGTGGCCATGTCGCGCATCACCGTGACCGATTCCACGGGGCCGACTTTTTCGAACAACTCCTGAAGATCCTGCTCCGCCGCGGTGTAGGGAAGGTTCCCCACGTACAACTTCCGACCCATCGTCTTCTCCTCGTCTCGCTACGCGAGAACGCTTGCCACAGCCCGCTCGAATGGGCTGCCGGCCGCTGGCTGTGACCCGCGATCCCAAGTGGATCATTCGGGGCGGCGCTTCGACTGAAGGTTGTCGTGGAAACCAAGACACGTGAGGACAGAACCGACCCGGCCCTGAAACACGGAAGGCCGCCCTGGGCGGCCTTCCCCTACAGCGCCTCCGAGTTTACCAGAAATCACCGCGGAGCTTGCCGCGCACCCTCGGCTGAGCTTTCGGTGCGCGACGGCCGCGGCGGGCCCGATTTGGGGGCGGAATCCGGACTTTTTGCACTTCGGTTGATAATGAAGCCGCGTGTTCTGGCAAACCACCCTGCAAGCCGCCGCGCTCTTTGCGTCCACGGGCCTGTCGATTTGGGCTGCCGTGATCGCGCGGGGCCGTCGAGGCGTGCCCGGCAGCGCCGCCTTCTGCTGGATGATGCTGGCCGTCGCGATCTGGAGCCTCACGAGCGCCATGCACACGCTCGTCGACGACACCGAGTCGCGGCTGGTCATCGCGAAGTTCCAGTGCCTGGGCGTCGCGCCCATCGGCGTGCTCTGGTTGTTGTTCACGAGCCAGTACGCGCGCGCCGAATGGCCGGCCCACCGGGTGCTGCGGTGGCTCGTCTGGGTCATCCCCGCCGGCACGTTGATCCTCGCGGCCACCAACGAGAACCACCACATCTACTGGGCCGCGGTCACCGAAGTGCCAACGCCACTGGGCACGCGGCTCGTCTATACCGGCGGCCCGTGGTACTGGGTCCACGTCGCCTACAGCTACTTCCTGATCTCGGCCGGCACGGTCACGCTAGTGCGCGGGCTTCGCCGCTTCCCGCCGCCATATCGCCGGCAAATGGCCTTGATCATCACCGGCGCGCTCGTGCCGTGGATCGGCAACATCCTGTACCTGTCGCGGATCATGCCGGTCGCGGGCCTCGACCTGACGCCGATTGCGTTCACCGTGTCGGGCGCGTGCTTTACCCTGGGCCTCTACCGTTACCGCTTGTTCGGCCTCGTGCCGGTGGCGCGCGAGATGGTGGTCGACAGCATGGACGATGGGGTGATCGTGCTCGATGCGCAGCGCCGCATCGTCGACCTCAACGACGCGGCCGAGCGCTACACCGGCTGCACGCCCGCGAGCCTGGGGCGCCCCGTCGACGAGGTGGTGTCGTGGTGGACCGCGGCGGTGGCCGAGGATCGGCCGCTCGGCCAGAGCCAGCCCGCGGTGGTCAGGACCGAACCGGGGCCGCGATACTTCGAGGTGAAGGTCACGGCGGTCCGCGACTCGCAGCGCCGGTTCGTCGGGTGGCTGGTGATCGTGCACGACATCTCCACGCGGCGGAGGAGCGAAGCGGAACGCTACGCGTTCGAGCGGCGGATGCAGGAACAGCAGAAGTCGGAAAGCCTGATGGTGCTGGCCGGCGGCGTGGCGCACGACTTCAACAACCTGCTGACGGGCATCCTCGGTAACGCCGATCTGCTGGCCATGCAGGCGCCGCCCGAATCGGACCAGCGCCGCGCCGCCGAAGCGATCATGATCGGCGCGCAACGGGCCGCGGACCTGGTGGCGAAGATGCTGGCCTACTCGGGCGGCGGCCGCGTGGTGGCCGAGCGCGTGGACCTGGACGCGCTCGTCCGCGAGATGGTGGATCTGCTCGGGGCCTCGGTGGCGCGGCACTGCACGCTGATCTACAAGAGCCCGGGCCGGCTGCCGGAAGTGGAAACCGACCCGACGCAGATCCGCCAGGTCGTGCTCAACCTGATCATCAATGCCACCGAAGCCGTGGATGAAAGCGGCGTGGTCACGGTGGAAACCGGGGTGGAAACGCTCGACCGCGCCATCCTCAAGAAGATGACCTTCGGCGCCGACGTCGAGCAGGGCCGCTACGTCTTCATCGACGTCGTCGACAACGGGCACGGCATGAGCGAGGAGACACTGGCGCGCATGTTCGACCCGTTCTTCTCGACCAAGGACCAGGGCCGCGGGCTCGGGATGGCGGCGGTCCGCGGCATCGTCGGCAGCCATCACGCCGCGCTGCGCGTGACCACGGCGGTCGGTCAGGGGACGCGGTTCAGGGTCTGGTTCCCGTTGATCCTGTCGACCCACTCGACCAGCGCCGCGAGCGAGCGGATGCGCGGGCAATCGACGCCGCCGTAGAGATCCGCCATGTCGAAGAGCACGGCGTCGCGCAGGCCGGCGCGGCGGGCGCCCATGACGTCGACGTGATACAGGTCGCCGACGTGGACGGTGCGCGGCGCATCGGCGCGCGCCTGTTCGAGCGCCAGCTGGAACAGCCGCGGGTCCGGCTTCTCGACGCCCCACTCGTGGGAATCGAGCACGTGATCGAACCAGCGCGTGAGATCGAGCCGATCGAAGAGGTGCCGGAGCCGCCCGTTCGCGTTGGATACGACGACGAGGCGCAGGCCGCGGGCCTGGAGGGCCGCCAGTGCGGGCACCACGTCGGGCTCGACGTGCTCCCAGAGGTTCTCGGTCTTGTGGTACTCGCGCAGCTCGGTGAGCGCGGCGTCGGTGGCGGTACTCTGTTCGACGCCGGCGTGGTGCAACACCAGGTTGAAGTACAGCCACCCGCGCGAGCGATCGTCGGTCGTCCCCACCACGGTGGCGTCGTCGAGCTCGTGCGTGGCGCGCTGCTCGGCGACGGCCAGCGCCCCGGCGCTGACCGCGGCGCCGTGACGGCTGAGCGCGTCGCTCACGCGCTTCCACGACGGGTGGCAGAGCACGCCGCCCGCGTCGAGAAACACCGTGTCGATCGTAAGTGGGGACAAACCTTCAGGTTTGTCCATCCTTGTATGTGGGGACAAACCTTCAGGTTTGTCCGTCCATGCACTCATCGTCGCTCCCCGCATCAAAGCCACAGTGGCAAGGCCGGTACCATCCGGCACGATTGTGAGCCGGCACGGCAAGTGGGCGCGCGTTTGCCCGTCGGCCGCCAATCGCCGTCCCCAGCCAGCACGATCGCGGCATGGCCGTGAACGCTTCTGTCGTCGCGATCACAAATTGGGCGTCACCGGATTCCAGTTCGACAGGCAGATATAATCAGGTTATCGCATGACCGGCGCGAGAGGTGTTGGGCACGTCCGACTGGTGATGCTTCTGGCGGCGCTGGCCATGCCGCTTTCGGCGTTCGCGATGAAGGGGCGGGTCGTCGATCAGCAAGGTCGCCCCGTGGCCAATGCGACCATCTCGATCCTCGGCAAGCCGGGTGAGGCGATCACCGACGCCGAGGGGCGGTTCGAATGGCAGCCCGATCCGGCGCCGCCGTTCGAAATCCTCGTGATCGACGCTGCCGGCAGCTACTCTCGCCCGGTGCTGATCGAGCGGGTGGACGCCGACGGCGAGCTGCTGGTGACGATTGCGCCGCTGCTGACCGAGTCGGTTACCGTGTCCGGTTCGGCGCCGAGCATCGAGGCGACGCCGGGGGCCGGCGCCACCAGCATCAGCGGCCGTGACGTATCGGTGCGCCAGCCGACCAACCTGATGCAGGCGATCGAGAACGTCGCCGGCGTGAACCAGGTCTCGGAGGGCCAGGCCGCGGTCCCGGCGATTCGGGGTCTCGCGCGCGGCCGCACGCTCATCCTGATCGACGGCGCGCGCGTGAGCTCCGAGCGGCGCGTCGGCGCCAGCGCCACGTTCCTGGATCCGTCGCTTATCGAGGGCGTGGATGTGGCGCGCGGACCCGGATCGGTCGCCTACGGGTCCGATGCATTTGGCGGCGTGATCTCGGTCCGCACCCGGCGCGTCGCCCCGGGCTCGCCGTGGGCGGCGCAGCTGTCCGGCACCATCGGCGCGGGCGTCCCCGAGCTTCGCGGCTCCGTGGAAGTGTCGAAGGGGTTGCCGGCCGGCGGCGTGCTGCTGGCGGCCCATTCCCGGCAGGCCGACGACTGGCACAGTCCTGCGGGCGAGATCTTCAACTCCGGCTTCGCCGACCACGGCATCCTGTTGCGTGCGGAACACAAGGCGGGGCCGGGCATCCTGACCGCGGGCTGGCAAAGCGACTTCGGCCGCGACATCGAGCGGCCGCGCAACAACTCGCGCACCGTCCGGTTCTTCTACCCGACGGAGGATTCCCACCGCTTCACCGCGGGCTACGAGGTGCGCGAGGTCGCCGGCTTTCAGAAGGTGGGCCTGACCGGATTTCTCGGCAGCTTCGCGCAGGTCACCGACCAGGATCGGTTCGCGACCGCCACCACCGGGCGCAGCATCGAGCGCGCCGACGTGTCGGCCAAGGACTTCCACGTCCGCGGCTTCGGCGAACGGCTGGTCGGCAAATCGAGGCTCGAGCTTGGCTTTGACCTCAACGGGCGCTTCGACCTGAATGCCATCGACGATCTCATCCAGTACAACCTCGCGGGCGACGTGGTGAGCACGCGGCCCAACGTGTCGATCGACACGGCGGGCCGCACCGACGCGGGCGCCTACGCCTCCATCGACACGGCGCTCGCCCCGGCGTTCGTGCTGGGCGCCGGCCTCCGCGGCGATTACGTCACGACGAAGAACGCCGGCGGGTACTTCGGCGATCGCTCGACCGGCAGCGGCGCCTTCTCGGGATTCGCCTCCGCCACGCTCGGCAGCTTCAGGGGCTTCAGCCTCACCGCCCAGATCGCGCGCGGGTTCCGCGACCCGGTCCTCTCCGACCGCTACTACCGGGGGCCCACCGGGCGCGGCTTCATCACCGGGAACCCGGACCTGGACCCCGAGACCAGCATCCAGGGTGACCTGGCGCTGCGCTACGTCTCTCCGCGGTTTCGCGTGGCGGCCTTCTACTACGAGTACCGGATCCACGATCTGATCGAGCGCTACTCGACGTCGACCGACTTCTTCTTCTTCCGGAATCGCGGGACCGCCCGCGTGCGCGGCTTCGAGGTCGAAGGGCAGGCCGACCTCGGCGGCGGCGTGTGGCTCGAAGTGGCGACGCAGGTGGCCGAAGGCCGCGCGCTCGACGACCGGCAGTACCTCGACGACATCTCGCCGGTGAACCTGTTGGCCGTGCTGCGCCGGCAGGTCGGCGATCGGGCGTTCGCGCAGGTCCGGGCCGCCTACTTCTCCGACGACGACCACTTCGGCCCGACCGAACGCGGGGTGCCCGGTTACACGCTCGTCGACGCGGCCGCCGGCTATCGGATCGCCAGGCCGCTCGAGCTGCGGGTGCAGGCCCGCAACCTGCTGGACCAGGAGTTCTACGCCAGCCAGGACGTGCGCACGGTGTTTGCGCCCGGGCGTTCCGTGTCCCTGGTCGCCAGTGTGAAGTTCTAGAACGGCTGCGGATCGGTGAGGACTTTCGCGACAAACGCCTTGTCCTCGAGCACCTTGCTGTACGCCGGCCTCGACGCCTGCGCCTCCCACAGCGCCTTGAACTGAGCCGGCAGCGTCAGCTCCCTGGCGCGGGCGAAAGCCGCGAGCGCCCGGTCGGGTTGTCCGGCCAGGTAGGCGAGGAAACCCACCCTGACGTGCTGCGCCGGATCGAGCGGCTGATACGTCGCGACCTTCTCGGATGAAACCAGCGCGCTCGCGAAGGTGCCGGCCGTGAGGGCCCGGTTGATCGCGCCGTTGTGGTTGATCGTCATCTGGAGGTTCATCAGCCGCCGCAGCTCGTGAATCGGATCCTGGTGATCGTCGACATTGACGAAGACGTAGCGGTCGTTGTTGGTGTTGCGGCCGCCGCCTTTGCGCACCACCAGAATGGATGCGGACTGGCGTCCCCGGCTGTCGCCTCCGGCCTCGTCGCCGGCCTTCAGCGCGGCAAACAGCTTCTCCGCCAGTTCGTCCTGGGTCCGATCGAAGGCCCGGCCCATGGCCTCGACGACATGCGCCCCCACCAGGATGTTGCCCTGCGCCGACCACGTCTTGCCCTTGACGTGACCGCGCCACTGGTTGGCGGCGTCGCCGGTGAACACCGCGATGTTGCCCTTGGCGTCAACGATGGCCAGTTGGCGGGCGTCCTTGCCTGGAAACGTGTCTTCGGCGAACAGTCTGTCCATGACCTGCTGCGCGGTCAGCCCCTGCCGCAGCAACTCGAGCGCGCGAGGTCCGTAGCCGACGTTGACGCCGGCCTGCGTCGCGACGGCCCCGACCCCCGCGTCGGCCCATGGCACCACCGCGCCAACGGCGAAATATCGGGACGCCACGGCAATGCCGAGATCGCCCGTCGCCGGATCGATGGCGACGATCGAAAACGTGGCCGTGGCCGGCGCCGCGGGCGCCAGCAGCAGCGCCAGAACGAAAATCCATCGGCTCATGACGGCGCCCTCTTCGTGTTCATAATATGAACATGGTTAGACCGTGACGGACTTCTCCACCACGAAGATGTTGTTCTCGGTTTCCTGGATCCTGACCGCGATCGTGTAGCAGATGGCACGGCCGGGGTACTTCGCCTTGATCAGATCGGCGACCCCGTCGAACACGTAGAGCGCCACGTTCTCGACGCTGGGGCCCTTTCCCTTCAACAGCACCACGCCGCCGGGCTCGAATAGCGCGGGATCCAGGAAGGGCTTGTCCTGTTCGGTCACGAGCATCTTGTGATCCATGAAGCGCATCACGTCCTTGATGTCGCCGAAATCCAGCGACATGTCGAGCTCGTCGCGGGGGAATTCGTCGGCCGACACGGTGACGGTGCCCTGCCAGGTGTGCCCGTGGACGTACTTGCACTTGCCGGGGTAGCCCAGCTGCCGGTGGCCGGTGTGGAAGCGGGCATGCACGGTGATTTTTTCCATTGCTCGTTCGATTATAGACTTCCCCCAATGTCGCGAGCCTGGACCGGCGTGGCGGCCGTGTTATTGGCGGCCACCCTGCACGCGGGCGACGAGCCCACGATGGAGGTGGTGCTGGCGCGCGTCGCCGCCTACGTCGCCGACTACCAGAAGCGGCTGGCCGGCATCGTCGCCGAGGAGCATTACCGGCAGAACGTCCAGACCACGACCCGCGGCGGCCGCACGGCGCGGCAGTTCCGCGAGCTGCGATCCGACCTGCTGCTGGTGAAGCCCGGCGGAGAAGATCGGTGGCTGCAGTTCCGCGACGTCTTCGAGGTCGACCGCAAGCCGATTCGCGATCGCGACCAACGGCTCTACAAGCTCTTCCTCGACACCACCCCGACCTCGAGAACGAAGGCGGAGGCCATCCAGGCCGAGAGCGCGCGCTACAACATCGGGCCGCTGCTGCGGACGGTCAATATCCCGATTCTCGCGCTGGTGTTCGTCGAGCGATCGAACCAGCCGCGCATGAAGTTCGAGAAGGCGGACACCGGCAACGTCAGGCGGTTTGCCGGGCTGGCGGAGGCGAAGGACATCTGGCTGATCGAATACCGGGAGCTCGCGCCGGGGACGCTGATACGCGGCGACGCCGACAAGGACATGCCATCGCACGGACGAATGTGGATCGACAGCGCGACCGGCCGTATCCTCAGAACCGAGTTGCGGAGCGAGGACCTGGTCATCCGCGCTTTCATCGACGTCGCCTACAAGGCCGAACCGGGCCTGGACTTGCTCGTGCCCGGCGAGATGCGCGAGAACTACGTGCTGCGGCGCAGTGATGAGGCCCGCATCGACGGCCGCGCCAGCTACAGCCGGTTCCGGCAGTTCACCGTCACCACGACAGAGAAGCCGAAGCAGTGATCAAGGGACTCGGCGGCTGCGCCGCCTCGTGCGAGTCGCTCATTGCGTTCGCTCCTGGGACTCGGGGCTTTCGCCCCTCGTGGGACTCGGACCCTTCGGGTCCTCGTTGAAATGCACGCCTCGGCCGGGCGATGGGCGAGCACTGCCTGGCGCAGGCGAAGCAGGCGGGCTACCAGGCGATGCAGTTCAACTTCGTGGTCAGCTCGAACACCGCCGGTGTCGAGTTGTGGAAGAAGCTCGGATTCCAGATCGTCGGCACCCTACCGAAGGCGTTCAACCACGCGCGCCTGGGACTGGTCGACGCGTACGTCATGCACCGCTCCTTGTAGGTCGGCACTCGTAGGCTCGGTGCCGGTTTCGGCTCACACGCAACGAGGGGGCTGATTTCAGCAAAAAGCGTTGGGGTGCGCTCATGAAGCGCACCGTAATCTTCCCGCTTTTTCTGAAATCACCCCCTCGTTGCATTGTGTTCGCCCGGCATCACATTCGCCTCGACCGGGCGCTGCGCGGAGCGGTGCCTTCCGGCGTGAGCGTTCGAGCGAGCCGAGGCAAGTAACGCCGTCAAATGGAGCGTAGGCTACGCAGGCGCCGTGCGGGTTCAGACGTCCATCGCTCCAGCGCTTAATGCGCCGAGCGAGATTTGACCGGCGAGACGAGAG